>NZ_JBEGED010000004.1:0-280739 GCF_040202885.1 Xanthomonas sp. WHRI 1810A | reverse complement strand
AGCCAATCGCGAGCAAGCTGCGCTCCCACGGCCTCCGGCCAGAATCAAAGGCAACGCGCGCGTACGATCTCCGGCCAGCATCAAAGGCCAACTTGCGCAACTGTCTGCTTCTGCCCGGAGGGCGTGGGAGTCCGGCTTGCCGACGATCGGCTGCGGAGCAGTCGTGAATCCTGCAACCCGTTTCCGTCAGGCATACCGCATCCACCGTGTTGCTGCCGCTTCGCGCCAGATCGCCTGCAAGCAAGGCTCCCACGCCCTCCGGGCAGAAGCAGATCGCCTGCAAGCAAGGCTCCCACGCCCTCCGGGCAGAAGCAGATCGCCTGCAAGCAAGGCTCCCACGCCCTTCGGGCAGAAGCAGATCGTCAATTGCCAGGGCAACCGCGCAGCCCTTCCCATCCCCAACCCCATGGGCGCATCCTAGCGATCTTCTTTTCAGCGACGGGAGCACAGATCCATGAGAATCGGTTTTGTCGGACTCGGCAGCATGGGCCAGGCCATGGCCAGTAACCTGTTGAAAGGCGGACATCAATTAGTGGTCTGGAACCGTTCCCCAGACCCGGTCCAGGCCTTGGTCAAGCAGGGCGCTGTGGCCGCCACCGACCCGGCGCAAGCGTTTGGCGTCGAAGTCGTGTTCAGCATGCTCGCCGACGACAATGCCCTTAGTGAGGTGTTGCTGGCGTCCGGCCTGCTGGACACCCTCAAAGGCCCACTGATTCACGTCAACATGGCCACCATCTCGGTAGCGCTCGCCGATGACCTGGCCGCTCGTCACCAGGCACAAGGCGTTCAGTATCTGGCGGCGCCCGTGCTCGGACGGCCCAACGTCGCGGCCAGCGGCGAACTGAATATCATCGCGGCAGGCCCCGGCGACGCCATCGAGACGGTTCAGCCGCTGTTCGACCTGATCGGCCGCAAGACTTGGCGCATGGGCGATAAGGCCTCCCAGGCCAACGTGATGAAACTGGCGTGCAATTTCATGATCGCCAGCGCCATCGAATCCATGGCCGAAGCCTCGGTGCTGGTGGACGCCTACGGCATGGAATCCGGGCAATTGATCGACCTGATTTCCAACAGCATCTTCCCCGGCCCGGTGTACGCCGGTTACGGGAAAATGATCGCCGGACGCAACTATGAACCTGCCGCGTTCAAGGCCTCACTGGGGTTGAAGGATGTCGGGCTGGCGCTGGCCGCCGCCGAGCAGGCGCAAGTGCCGCTGCCGCTGGCCGAGATGGTGCGCGGCAATCTGCTGGACGCCACGGCCCACGACGAGGGGCACATGGACCTGGCCGTGCTGGGACGTGTCGCCGAGCGCCGCGCCGGACGCAACTGAAAGACCAAGGGGGGGCATAACGCAGTGTGCGGACAGGGGCGTCCGCACGTACCCGAGCGAAGGAAGACAACATGATCGAACTCAAACAGGCCACCCTCGCCGACATTCCCCGGCTGTGGGCGCTGCGCACCCGCGCCGTGAAGCTGACGTGCGCCACGCACTATTCCCCGGAACAGATCGACATCTGGAGCGCGTCACCCGCGCCGGAATCCTACACGCGGCTGGTCGTGACCCACGGCGCCCTGATCGCGGAAGAGCGCGGCCAGCTGTACGGCTACGGCGTGCTGGATCGCCAGACCGGGGAAGTGGTCGCCGTGTTTGTCGAGCCGGGGCACGACGGCAACGGTATTGGCCGGCTGTTGATGCAAGGCATCGAGGCCGTCGCGAACATGGAGCATTTCTCGCGCCTTTACCTGTTCTCGTCGCTCAATGCGGCGGACTTTTACCGGGCCATGGGGTTTGTCGCCATTCGCGACGAAGCCTACGAACACCCCACCGGGATCACGCTGCGCAGTCTGTACATGGAGAAGGCCCAGGTCGGGCGGGAGCTTCATTGAAGTGACGAAAATCCTGTAGGCGCTAATTCATTCGCGAGTCGGCAGATCTGACACGCCCGTTTAGTCTTTTTCGCCAACAAGTTGGCTCCTACAGAGAGGGGCCCGCATTGCGTTGTTACGCGCTGGCACGCTAACGTCGGTCCGCTACCCAACCGGGGAATCGGGCCATGGCAGGAACGTACGCGCTTCAACGCCGCATCCATGATGGCCGCCCGCTGCTGATCCAGACCGGGTCGCTGGGCAACCGCGACGAAGACAGTCTGAGCGCTTACCGTGAAGGGCAGCTGTGGGCGGTGGAGCGGGGCGTGATCACCGCCGAGCTGGACACCGGCAGTTGGGTGGTGCCGGCCCGGCGCATCGGCTGGATCCCGCCCGGTGTGGCCCATGCTGCCCGCGTGCATGCGGCGACCACCGGCTGGATGATGTACCTGCGGCCCGATCAAGGCCCGCTGTTTCCCACGGTCCCGACGGTCTTCGACATGACCGACCTGTCGCGCTCGCTGCTCGGGCGCATGGGCGCGTGGCACACCGAACGCGCGGAGCTGGCGCCGGAACAGGACCGGATGCTGCAAGTCTTGTTCGACGAGCTGAAAACTTCCCCGGCCATGCCGCTATTCCTGCCGATGCCCAGCAGCCCGCACCTGGTGGGCATGACCCTGACCATCGTCGCCGATCCTTCAAACAAGCTGACCCTGGACGATTGGGCGCGGCGGGTGGGGATGTCCCGGCGCGGGTTCACCCGGCACTTTCGCCTGGAAACCGGCATGTCCCTGGTGCAGTGGCGCATCGTCGCCCGCATGAAACGCGCGCTTGAACTGCTGGCCCAGGGCGAACCGGTCGGTCGCGTGGCCCTGACCCTGGGCTACGACAGCGTCAGCACCTTTATCTCGGCGTTCAGCGCCCAGTTCGGCGAAACCCCCGGTGCTTATGCCGTCTAAATTCGGTAGGAGCGCGCTTGCCCGCGAAGGCGGTGGGTCAATGACATATTTGTCGCCTGACACAGCGTTATCGCGGGCAAGCGCGCTCCTACAAGGTGGGTACACGGCGAAATAAACGGGTTGTCGCAGGCCGGTCGTCTTCTTGCCTGTTTATACGGCCCAGCTTTGATATCCTTCGCGCCCTGCGACCTGGGGTCGCAGGTTAACTGCCGATTTACTCGTGACTTGGGGTCTCCCATGACAGCCATTCTTCGACCACGTCCTCAGCCGATCACCCGGGCTGACTACAAGACCCTGGGCCTTGCGGCACTGGGCGGGGCGCTGGAAATCTATGACTTCATTATTTTCGTGTTCTTCGCGCTGACCCTCAGCCAACTGTTCTTCCCCCCTGAAATGCCCGAATGGCTGCGCCTGCTGCAAAGCTTCGGGATCTTCGTCACCGGTTATCTGGCCCGTCCGCTGGGCGGCATCCTGATGGCCCACTTCGCCGACAAACTAGGCCGCAAGCGCGTGTTCAGCCTCAGCATCCTGATGATGGCGCTGCCATGCCTGTTGATCGGCGTGATGCCGACCTACGCCGACATCGGTTACTGGGCGCCGCTGATCCTGCTGGCGCTGCGCATCCTGCAAGGGGCCGCGGTGGGCGGTGAAGTGCCCAGCGCCTGGGTGTTCGTCGCCGAGCACGCGCCCAAAGGTCATCGCGGCTATGCCCTGGGCGTGCTGCAGGCGGGCTTGACCTTCGGCTATCTGATCGGCGCGCTGACCGCGACCTGGCTGGCGAAGGTGTTCAGCCACGCCGAGATCCTCGATTTTGCCTGGCGCATCCCTTTCCTGCTGGGCGGCGTGTTCGGCGTCATCGGTGTCTGGTTGCGTCGCTGGTTAAGCGAAACACCGGTGTTCATGGCGCTGCATGCCCAGCGCGAACAGATGACCGAACTGCCCCTGCGCACCGTGCTGCGCGATCACCGCCAGTCACTGCTGCCGGCCGCGCTGCTCACCTGCGTGCTGACCTCGGCCGTGGTGGTGCTGGTGGTGATCACGCCCACCGTGATGCAACAGCGGTTCGGCATGAGCCCCGGCGACACCTTCGCCTTGAGCAGCATTGGCATTGTGTTTCTCAACATAGGCTGCGTGCTGGCGGGCCTGCTGGTGGACCGCATCGGCGCCTGGCGCGGGGTGGTGTTGTACAGCCTGTTGCTGCCGGTGGGCATTGCGGTGTTGTACGCCAGTCTTGTGGTTCAGTGGCTGCCGTCGGGGCTGGCGTATGCCATTGCCGGTCTGGCCTGCGGGATTGTCGGCGTCGTGCCTTCGGTCATGATCGGACTGTTCCCGGCGAACATTCGGGTGTCCGGCATCTCCTTTACCTACAACATCAGTTACGCGCTGTGGGCCAGCACCACGCCGCTGCTGCTGATCGCGCTGATGCCGTGGAGCCCATGGGTGTGCGTCGCCTACTGCGTGATCATGGGCGCCGTCGGCCTGCTGACCGCGATGTTCTTCGGCCTGCGCCGTGGCATGCAGGTGGACGACGTCAGCACCGTGCCTGCCTGTCACTGACCGTCGGGGCGTCGTTGAGCGACGCCCGCACCGTCGCGCGTCGGGGCGGGCACTGGCCGACCGGTGATGCGCAGTCATTTCAGGGCCACTTATCGCTGCGCTGATTTGTAACAACTGATTGTAATTCTCATTCCCGCCGTTTATCTTCCCTGTCTATACAACTCACGACTTAAATCAGAGCGTGCTGCAGGTTTTAACAGCTTGCGGCGTTTTCTTTTGTGCGGCATCACTTCGGATTTTATTCAATAAGAAAACAGAACTGTCTCTTATCCTTGTAGGAATTTTTACTTATTAGGTGCGGATAGTCTTATGTGCGTGTGATCGGCTGTTAATTATAAAAAAGACGACATTCTCGTTTAATTAATTGAAGCGTGTGCCGATTGAAATGTTAAGCCAGGCAGCGATAACTCTAAAAAAGGAAGTGGGCGTTCATGTTGGAAGTACAAGGCAAGAGGCAGCGCGCGGCAAGGGTCACCCAACGAGAACGTCAAGTGCTGCAGCTGGTCGTGCAGGGCTGTACCAACAAGGACATCGCCCAGCAGCTGGGCATCAGCGACTACACGGCGCGCGATCATGTGTCCTCGCTGCTGCGCAAAACAGGCGTCAAGAACCGCGCGCAACTGATCGCCAGCTACCTCCCGGCGCCGCGTAAAAACCAAAAAATCTGATACCCCCTACATCTGCCGGATTGTGTTGTTGGGGGAGTGGTTGATAATGGCGCCGATTTACACGTTGCATTATCAGTATCTGCCGCCTTAATGGCGGATCGGTAAACTCATGCCTGTAAACAGAAACACGTAAAGCGTTATGTGCCTGTTTTGAGTCATGGCGCATTAATTTGCCGCGATCAACTGTTTCTAATAATCAGGGCATGCCCATGTCCTGAAAACGTGAACACGACAATAAAAAAAGGATTGTTTACATGAGCACTTGCACGGCCGAAATTGATCACGTCCCGCGTTTGCACACTGCGCTTTGCGCCCGCTCTGTCGATGCGGACACCCAAGGCCTTTTCCTGCATCTGGCAGAGCAGCAAGCCCTGCTGACCGCCGACCAACTGTACCGCCGCCAAAGTGAGTTGTTCGGGCCACAAGGCATATTTGCCGAGTTCTCCGCGCAGGTTTCCCGGGAGGGTCGCCAGGCGCGGGTTTTCGAAGACATTGCACAGATCAAGGATCCACGCCGCGTGACGGAGATTGACGCGGCAGTCGATTTCGCCCTGTCTGTGCACCATCGGCGCGATCCAGCGACCAACCCTTTTCACGCGCACAGCCGGGAATCACTGTGCTGTGTGGTCTACGACGAGTCCAACGCGTTCACTTTCGTGGAACGCTATGCCGCCTACGAAGCCATCCGGCTGATGGACAGTGACTTCTTCATCAAACTGATCGCGACCACCCGTGGCGTGGTTGAGCGACGCATCGTTTTCCACGGGCTGCTGGAGCATTTCGACCGCCTGCTGCCGGTCGAAAAAAGCATCTATCCGGCCAACTACCGTGAGGTCCAGCAAGGCCATCTGAATCGAGAGGAAGCGATCTACGGGCGGTTGCAACTGGAGAAGCCGCTCAACGAACTGCTGGGGGAAATCTCACCGACGTTGTTGCTTGAGCGAGTGCAGGGTTTTGCAAATGCAACTGGCTGCTGAGGAATACCTTTTGCCCCGATAGGACGGCGGCTGTCAGGAGATTCAATTATGCGCGTGGACCAAACATCAGTTACTCATACGACATCCAGCATTCCTGCATCAGGACCAGCAAAAACCGAGGAAGTACGGGACGCCCCTATGCAGCCCTCGACCGCAGCATCCACGTTATCTATCAGCGGCCAGACGCTGCTCAGACAACGACTCTTTTTCAGTGCGCCCGATGCTGAGCCGCCGATCGTACGGGATAGAGCATTGATGAACGGCTTCACCCCGGACGCATACTTTCTAACGTTAGACGATAGGCAGTTACTTGGCGATGTTTATGAGTTTGCTCAGGCCAAAGGCATCGACTTGGTGTACGCCGATAGACTGGGCCACAGCCTCGCTGATTACCGCAACTCCGACGATGGAAAAATCATGCTGCCACACAATCGAGGTATGGAATATGACCTGGAGGGGCACCGGCGCTCTTATAGCTTCACCGACGCCAACGCAGCCATCGCCAAGCGAATAAGGGAAAGTCCGTCCTTGCCGACCACGCGGCTGGATAGGGGCTTTATTGCCTTCCAAACGGACCAGGACTACTCCGTGCTGTCCCACACACCCTTCGGCTTTCTGGAATTAGTGGTCAACAAATTCTCTGCATCCACCGAACCTCTGAACATCGATGAAAGCTTCAAGCAGAATCACTACGTAAAGCATGACTTTGTTGAGCACCTCTCGAAGGAAGTTTATGACGTAGGCGTTAGCAAGAAGGGCAAAGGCGCTGCTCAACGTGTGGATGGAAAAGGCGAACGTTCTACCGGCGCCGTACCGCTTGATGATCTGCAAACCGCCTTGCGCAAAATCATGGCCAAGTACCTTGAAAAAAGCGGTTTACCCTCGCTCTTTGAGACCATTGCCAGGCTGCGCCGCTGACTCACCCCACACTCACCGACTCAAACACCTTCGACCCCGGATGGGCGGAAGCCACCCGGTTACGCCCGGTGGATTTCGCGGCATAGAGCGCCATGTCTGCTTCGTGCAACCACAGCTCGGCGTCGGCCAGGTGCGGGCCATAGGCGGCGATGCCGATGCTCAGGCTGAGCTTCATGCCGGGCAGGCGAATGTCGCTGTGTTCGAGGACCGTGCGTCGAAGGCGATCAAGCAGTTCCGCGGCTTGGGGGAGGGTGGTGTCGGGCAGGATCACGCAGAATTCATCGCCGCCGTAGCGCCCGGCCAGGTCTGTCTGCCCAAGGCTTGCGATCAGGGCGCTGCTCAACTGCTTGAGGGCGCTGTCGCCGACGATGTGGCCGTAGGTGTCGTTGATGGCCTTGAAATGGTCGATGTCGATCACCGCAACGGTGCTCGGCCGGCCAGACACCTGAGCGTGACGGAACGCCCCGTACAACAGGTCCCTCCACGCGCCCTGGTTCATCAGTCCGGTAAGGCTGTCGGTGGTACTGAGTTTTTGCAGCGTTTTCTTGCTCTTGGACAGCTGGACCGCCACCCGATAGCACACCAGCCCGATGGCCATCGGGTAAATCACCAGCATGGGCAGGCAGGCGTAGACCTGAATCTGGGTGATCGCGGGAAACAGCGCGGGCAGGAAGATCCAGTAGCCAATCAACCCGCCGCAGATCTGTGCCAGGGCGCCGATGATGAACAGCTTCGGCCCGCCGGCAGCGATGTTGTTCATCGCCATCATCGACAACGTGGTCACGGTGGGCAACGGGTTGAGCCCCATGGCGCCGGCCCAGAAGCCGCCAGCGATGGAGTCATAAATCAGATTGCGGCGCTCGGCGCGGTAGGGTTGTTTCGACCGGCGCGCCAACTGATACGCGACGTGTGACCAGCCGTAGCCGTTGAACACCATCAGCGCCCACGCCCAGGCGGGGAGGTGGGCCGGGTATAACGCTGCGGCGACGCAAAAAAAGCCGACGCCCAGCCCCACGCTTCGGGGCAGATACATGCGCTTGGCAAATGACACGCCTTTGCCGGAAGGGTTATTCATGCTCTTCACCGGGTAAGTGCCTACACCCTCGACCGAACGGTCAGCCATACGAACGCGTCAGAGTGTCGCTTGCCCCACCGCCGTTTGGGAAGCGCGCTTTGCCATCAGTCGGGGCCAAAAAGGACAGTCATCGGACGCTCAGTCAGGATCACTCAAAAAGACTGTTTATATCCATTACGTAATTCAAACGAGTGTTTTTGAGTGATCGCAAGAGGTCATACGTGGGCTGTCGCGGTTTGGATGCAGCACACTCGAATGCTCAATGGGGTATTGAATATTGCTGCTTTTAAGGCTTCAATTGCTGCCTTTAAAGCAGCAATATCGGCGGCCTTGAAATGCTTAGTTCTTTCCTTTTCTCCGAATATCGCAGGAAGGTCCTCGCCCTGCTGCTGCTAAGGCCGGACCAACAATTCCACCAGAGAGAGATTGCCAGACTCACCGGGACCATTTCCGGAACATTGAGTCGTGAGCTTGCAAAGATGGTGGAGGCGGGCGTCGTCGAGAAAATCAAGGTGGGCAATCAGATGCAATATCGTGCTAACCAACAGTGCGCGATTTTCAATGAGCTTGTTGGCATCATCCGAAAAACGGATGGCTTGGTTGACATGCTAGCTGACGCCTTGTCTCCCTTGTCTGAACAAATAAGTGTCGCTTATGTGTTCGGCTCCATTGCGGCCGGTCGGGCAGGCCCAGATAGCGATATCGATCTCATGATTATCGGGGATGTGACCTTCGCTGCGCTGATGGGCCAGCTCTATCCGTTGCAGCAAATGCTTGGGCGGGAGATCAATCCCAAGCACTACACACAAAATGAGTGGTTCCAATTGTTAATGGAGCGAGGCGGATTCGTGCGGGATGTGATGGCCAAGCCTAAGCTTTTCGTCTTCGGCGCAGAGTCCGATCTGGAATTTCACAAGGAGTGAGAAATGACGCTGGAAAATCTGGTTGGATAGACGCTCCGCGGGATGATTATCCTCGACGGCCTTCGTAAACAGCGCAACCTGAGCGATTACTCTGGCGACCCCGTGAGCGAGTCGATGGCCAACGAGGCCCTTGAACACGCTGAACGATTATTTTCAGACATCCAGAATTGGTGGGCCGTAAATCGGTTCACCTGACGTGCTCGTTTACTGCTGCTTTTAAGGCACCAATCGCCGCCTAAAAAGCAGCACCCCTCACTTGGACCCGGTAATACTTTTCAGCAAAGCGGTGTGGTCTTTAGTGTCTTTCTCCAGAGAAATAACGTTAACCATCGCAGTCCGTTTGCCCGAGGCCGCAGCCACTGTCGAGCTGATCACCCGTCCGCCTTCCACGTCCCCGGCGATGTCGAGCTGCCTCAGGCCCAGGCCTTTACGCACCATGGCTTTCTCGCCGAGTTTCTTGAAGTTTTTGTAGCTGGTCTTCTGCTGTTCGAGGGTGTCTGTGACCAGGCCGTCGAGGGTTTTCTTGTCGTTGGGCGCGACCTTGGTGTCAGCGCTCAGCGGCGCTTCGGTGATGATGATCACGCGCTTGGCGGGTTTGTTCATGTACAGCGACCCGGTGACGCCTGCCGCCTTGGCCTTGTCATCGATCTCCGGCATCGGGCCTTTGACGTACTCTTTGGGCACGTAGAACACGAACTTACCGCCCAGCATCGAGACCTTCTGGCCGCTTGGGGCTTTTTTGGCAGGGGCGTGTTGGGCGGGGGCGTGTTTGGTGGCGGCGTAGAGGTTGGCGCTGGTCAGGCCTGACGTGAGGGCCGTGAGCAGCAGAACGGTTCTGAGGCTGAGAAACCGCATGGGAATTTCCTTTAAACGGGCGTGTGTTGAAGAAGGGTCTGGAGTGATCCAGAAAGCAGTGACGCATTCTGCCTTAATGGCGCCAACGCCCGTAGGAAAGAGTTGATCGATAGGTAGGATTTTATCCGCCACAGCGTATGAATCCGGGCAAAAGCGCGCTCGAAGGAAAGTGGGTCGCAGCTGGCAGCATCACGGGCAGACGGAAGGAAGCTGTGCGGCGGTTCAACATTCACCGACTCGGCCGATACAGCTCTATATCAGTCATCCCGCTGACCCTTTGCGCTCTGGAAAGTCATGTCCGAAACCCCCCGGTCCACCGCCAGCCGTTCCAGTGTTGCCCTGGCCCGCGCTTCATTGATGAAGTTCGCCGGCCTGTTGGCCTCAGTCTTTGTGCTTGCCACGGGGTTGCTGCTTTACCTGGCGCACGACCTCAATAGCACGGCGCGCTTCGACAGCGAGTTCTACACCCGCAAGGCTATCCAGTCGCTGGAAAAATCCGTGAGTTCAGTGCTCAGGGATTATGCGTTTTGGGGGGACGCTTACCGGTATTTGCATACCCGTGTGGACACGGTATGGGCATTCGATCAGCAGAATCTGGGCGCGACGCTATACGCCGATTACGGCTTTCAGGCGCTGTTTGTGATCGGTCCCGACGACCGCACGGTTTATTCGGTCATCGAGGGCAAGCTGTCCGGGGTTTCTGCACAGGCGTGGCTTGGGCGTCCTTTAGACGAGTTGATCAGACGGGCCCGTGAAGCCGCGTCGCCCCCAACCCCGATCACAACGTTTGTCAGCATCAACGGCGAACCTGTGCTGCTGGCTGCGGCGCCGATCACGGCCGGTTCAGACCCGACCGTGGTCATGGATGATGGGCCGCCCTCGGTGATGGTGTTCGTGGACAGACTGGACAAGGCCGCCATTGGAAAGCTGGGCGAGGAGTTCGGCGTAGAGGGGTTGCACATCGGGAAAAATGACGGGCACGTGATCTCCATTCTGCCGCTTGGCGAAAATGGCGCGGGCGGGGAGTTGCACTGGTTCGCCGCGCAACCGGGCGACCAACTGCTGAGCCTGATTTTGCCGCTGATCGGTGCAGCGGCCTTGCTGGTGTTGTTCATGACCTGGGCCATCCTGCGGCGTACCACCCTGGCGGCTCAGGTGCTGGACGCCAGCTTCGCCTCGCTGCATTCAAGCCGCGCCGCCTTGGCCACCAGCGAAGCGCGGTTTCGTGATGTTGTGGAAGCCAGCTCCGACTGGATCTGGGAAATCGACCTCAACGGCCGTTTCACCTACCTGTCCGAACGTTTTGAAAGTGTCACCGGGCTGTCCCGTGACCGGTGGCTGGGCGCCGCCATCGATGACTTGCTGAGCACCGAACTGGGCAACCTATCTCAATGGCTGAGCATCCCCAATCGACGAACCAACATCAGCGTGCAGTGCCGCTACACCGACAACAGCGGCAAGACCCGCGTGACCCGGCTGTCCGCCCGGGAGATCGCCGGATTGGGCTTCCGTGGCACGGCGACCGACATCACTGAAGAAGTCGAAGCGCGCCGTCGCATCGAATACCTGTCCCAGCACGACGCCCTGACCGGCCTGCCAAACCGCACCCGCCTGCAGGAATTTCTCGACGGCAAACTCAAGGCCGTACCGACGGCCGACCAGCCGCTGGTCATGATCAGCCTGGACCTGGACCGCTTCAAACCGGTGAACGACCTGCTCGGGCATGCGGCCGGAGACCGGGTGCTGAACGAAGTGTCGCACCGCCTGGGCGAATGCATCCGCAGCGACGATCTGGTGGCGCGCATCGGCGGCGATGAGTTCGTTTTGATCCTGTCCGATGTCAGCTCCCAGGACGAGGTCGAGGCGCTGTGTCGCCGCCTGATCGACTCCATCGAGCAACC
Source organism: Xanthomonas sp. WHRI 1810A (assembly GCF_040202885.1). Lineage (NCBI taxonomy): Bacteria > Pseudomonadati > Pseudomonadota > Gammaproteobacteria > Lysobacterales > Lysobacteraceae > Xanthomonas > Xanthomonas sp. WHRI 1810A. The sequence continues at coordinate 269,040 of NZ_JBEGED010000004.1, read as the reverse complement.
GATGCAGATCGATGATCAGGAAGTGTTCGTCAGCGCGAGCATCGGCATCGCCATGGCGCCGAACGACGCCTCCGAGGCGGCCGAACTGCTGCGCTACGCCGACATGGCGCTTTACGAAGCCAAGGCGGCGGGGCGCAACACGTGGCGCTTCTACGCGGGTGACATGAACGCCCGCATCATCGAACGCCGCCGCCTGGAAAGCGACCTGCGGCACGCCATCAAGCACGGCGAATTGCGCCTGCATTTCCAGCCACGCTTTCGCATCGCCGACGGCAGAATGGTCGGCGCCGAAGCGCTGGTCCGCTGGCAGCATCCCGAGCGCGGTCTGATCCCGCCCGACACCTTCATCCCCATCGCCGAAGACACCGGCCTGATCCTGCCCCTGAGCAACTGGGTGCTCAACGCGGCCTGCGAATGCGCCGCCCTGTGGCCCGAAGAGTTGTTCGTCTCGGTCAACCTGTCGTCAACCGAATTCCAGCGCGGCAATCTGGTGGAGCGGGTGCAGAAAGCCCTGGCCGACAACCGGTTTGACGCCCGGCGCCTGGAGCTGGAGATTACCGAGAGCGTCATGCTCGAAGACGCGGTGGTCGCCCTCGACATCATGCAAGCGCTGAAACGCCTGGGCGTGCGCCTGTCCATGGACGATTTCGGCACCGGTTATTCGTCGCTCAGCTACCTGCGCTCGTTTCCGTTCGATGGGCTGAAAATCGATCGCAGCTTCGTCAATCGCCTGAACGAGAGCGAGGATGATCGTTCGATCATTCAGGCCATCGTCGGCCTGGGCCGCGCGTTGTCGCTGACGGTGACCGCTGAAGGCATCGAGACGACAGGCCAACTGGAACTGCTGAAAATCGTCAGCTGCGACGAAGGCCAAGGGTATTTCCTCAGCCGCCCGCTGGACATTGAAGCGTTCACCGCTTTGCTTGAGGCCGATACGGCGGACATAGCGCGCTGACGGGTAGGAATATTCGTTATGCGATTGCGGAATGAAGAGCCATTCGCTAGAGAAAATGGGTATTAGTGGCTCGATGATATCATGGTAAAAAGCAACTCGGACACATCGTCCGCTTGCTAAGGAACGGCCATGACAAAGACAGGAATCAGCTTCGTTGGCGTACTTGCACTGCTCTGTGCTTTTTCGGTTTCAGCCAAGGAAACCACAATCACCGATTCAGCGATCGTCCGATTGCTGATCGAAGAATCGATCTCCTCCTACCCCGGCAACTGCCCTTGCCCTTATAACTCCGCACGCAACGGTAGCCAATGCGGCAAGCGCAGCGCCTATAACCGTGCGGGCGGGTACGCGCCGTTATGTTTCAAAGAGGACATCTCGAAAGGGATGATTGAAGAGTACCGAGCACGCTTTAAAGGCTGAAGTGAGAGGGGCTGGCGAACCACTAATGATCGTTCCCACGCTCCGCGTGGGAATGCATCCCCAGACGCTCCGCGTCCCCCCACCTAAAACCACCGCTGAATCTCAATCAACCCACGCCGCCCTTCATAATCCCGAGCACTCGAATACCGCCACTGCGCCCCTTCATCCACATACCCGCGCCGTACCGGATTGTGATGAATGTAATCAAGCTTCTGCCGCATCACCGCGTCGCTGAAAACAACCTCAGCGTGCGTGCCTTCCTGCCAAACCTGATAAACCCGATCCACCTTATGCGCCCGCTTCGCAAAGCGCAGCCGCTTAAGCGTGCTCTGTGCGTTGGCACGCTCAAGATGATCAATGATCGACCGGGCCGTAAACGATTTAAAACCAGCAACACACTTCGCCAGATCCGGCGCCTGCGCCAGAAAGTGCAGATGGTTCTCCAGCACCACATAACCGTAAAGCCGCAGCCCCTGATGAGCCTGCTGGAAACGCCAGGTATCCAACACGATCTCGACGAGAGCAGGGCGGGTAAACAGGGGGAGCCATTCAACAGCCGTGCACGTCAGAAAGTGCGGCTGCACAGCATCAGCAATCGTGTAGCGACTTCGAGCCATGGATTCATCCTTGAATCATCGTCCAGCTGGACGCGGAGCGTCGAAGGCTACATTCCCACGCGGAGCGTGAGGAACGATCAAGGTGTCACTGACTATGACCATCACCCCACGCCCGGCCTCTGCAGCGACGGCGCGCGATGATCGTTCCCACGCTCTGCGTGGGAATGCAGCCCAAGACGCTCCGCGTCCCACCTCACGCCTCAGCAACAACTGAATGACGAGGATCGTTCCCACGCTCCGCGTGGTAACGCAGCCCAGGACGCTCCGCGTCCCCGCCAATACGAAAAATCCGTAAGCCCCATCCGATCCGCGAGTAGCCCCCATCCCTTTCGCCCAAACCCCGTTTCATTCGTCCTGCAGGCTGCGTAACCCTGTGTCCTGATTTCAACCAGGGGGCTTTGCCAGTGAAACAAGAAACCAGCCAGTACATGGGACACTTCGGTGTGTTCTTCAGGGTCACGACCTTCACCGTCATGCCATCCGACCGCTCGAACCTCCGGACACTGCATTTCTGCGCGGCTCGCGGCGAGTCCTGGAAAGTCAGCAATTTCGTCGCCGATATTTACGAGCGAATGCTGGCGCAAGAGCGGCCGTGCGAAATGTTGGTGGCGATATCGAATCCACTCACGCGCAAGCAAGCAGAATTATTTAATGATCAGAACGATGCGTTAGAGAAGGCGGTTGGGGGGATAACAAGCGCGGCATTTCCTTCGTCGCGGCTCTTGGTAAAGGGCGTCGCTGGCCTTCTCGCTGGGACTGGCGTCTCTTTTGTCATGGCGTCGCGACATGCAGGTGATGTGGTGGTAGCTGTTCAGGCTTGGGTAAACGGCGGGATAGGACCTCAACACACGTCAGCAACACTAGTCATTGAGAATAAAGGCGGGCCGCGATGACCCTGCCCATGGCTATCGGCGTCTCCATGACAATCGCCTGCATCCTGACCTGTAAACTCAAATCCAGAGTCTGGCGAAAGTGGCTAGGCCTAGCGATGGCTGTCTCCGGAGCAATCGGCGCTTTTAAGTTCTCTTGGTCGGACGGCCCCTATTTCGTCGTCGTTTGGATGTTCATGTTCACCGGCTGGGACCTGTTCGCAGGCCGCGACCACTTCACAACAACGCGAGAGGAATAGCGCTCATGCTCTTCATCCTCGCCGTATGCCTCTCCTGCACCGCTTTCTACCTGCTAACCCACAAGATCAAACACCGCCAAAAAAGAAAATGGACAGGCTTGGCGCTCATAGCCGTAGGCGCAACAGCAATCATCACACTCGACACCGTCATCGAAGAGCCGCACCTCTTGGGCTTCGTAGTGATCTGGTTCATCGGCCTGGAACTGTTCTTCAACTGCGACAAGTACCGCGACGAGTACTGAAAACAAAAAAAACCAGAGACTCACGCCCCTGGCTCTTCTATTACCTCATTCAATAATCAACCGCTTAGCACCTTGGAGTGCCTTCAAAGAATCAGTGATTATTCCGCAAAATCGAAAAATTCAACGCGGCCGCCACACACAGCCACACCAGATACGGAAACAGAATCAAACCGGTGATCACATCCAGCCGCATGGTCAACACCAGCATCAGCGCCACCACCAGCCACAGCAGCACCAGAATCACCATGCTTGCCACCAGGCGATGCGCGCCGAAGAACACCGGCGTCCACAGCGTATTCAGTGCGATCTGTGCTGCCCACAACGCCAGCACCAACTCACTGCCCGGTATCAACGTCAACCGGTAACCGGCCCAGGCCAGCAACAGATAGATGATCGTCCACGCCACGGGAAACGCCCAGTTGGGCGGCGTGAAGTTCGGTTTTACCAACGACTCGTACCAGGCACCCGGCTTGAAAATCACGCCCGTGCTCGCCGCAGCCGCGCACGCCAAAAGGAAAACAAAGAAAATCATCACCAGTCCTTAGCTGAGGTCAGCTGTTTGGTTAGCAAAGCCACATCGGCCAGTGCTACAGAGGACGCTTGGCGAAGCGGAAAGTTTGATAACCGATCTGCGATTGCGCATGCAGTTGTGTGCCCGAGCCATCAATCCCGCCCCCTCAGCACCGACCGAAAACGAAACCCAGGCTGAAATCAACTCAGCCAAACAACCGGCGCGCCACTCGCCACCAAGGCGCACGCACCCGCCGCAACCCTACATCCCCGCGCAACTCGGCATGCGGCAACAGCCTCGGCATATCCCGCAGCCTGATCCACGGCTCGCTCTGCCAATGCAACATGCTCACCGACAACCCCGGCCATTGCAGGAAACCCAGACACGGACTGCTGTGCGTCGGCGGCAACTGCTCATCGCGCAACGCCGGCACCACCTCATTCGTCACCCACTGCCGCAGCCCGCGATTCTCCGCGTGATGGTGATGCACCAGCATCGTGTACAACCCCGACTCACTCAGCATCAACGCCTCCGCCAGCCCGTAATGCGTCGTCAGCGTCACCACACGCCGCTGATCCGCATCAAGCTTGCGCGTCGTCCGCTCATCCAGCGACCAGCCGATCAGGCGGCTGACATCGCGGGCGCAGAACCAGACTTGGGATTCGAGGAGGAGGGCGCGGAGTTGGCGGTTGTGGCGCAGGAAGGTGGTGGGTTGGAGCGGGTCAGACATGTGCCGTCCCTGATAATCGGACGACGTATTGGTGGTGGCATTCGAGTGCGAGTGAAGATGATCCATGGCGTATCTCTGCTGTTCCATTCTTGGATTTAGGCGTCGGGAGCTAAGAAACCCACAGCAGAAAGGCCGGACGTATTCCCCTTACGGGTCTTGTATTAGTCCACTCCCGACATAACAGAGATTTTAGGACGCGCAGCCAAGGGCCGCAGGTACAAAAAAGCCGCGTGGTATCGGAAGCGGTCAGGCCGCTGCTGTTGGATTTCTGGTGCGTTTCTTAGGCGCGGCGAAAGGTTAGGGCGAGCTGGTGAGTCAGACAAGGCGCGAAGCTGTAGGGCAATTCTGAAATTCACGACTTACGCTTGGGCGTTTCTCTATGTCGCCCTCATTTCCTTCTTCATGATGGACTCACGTAGCAGATTGTTTTTTGTCTCACCTTCGCTGCCGTAGTGAATTTCTTTATGGCATGTAGGGCAGATGGCACCTATATATTTCGGATGATCGAGCCCGCCGTCAGAGAGACGATTTATGTGGTGGGGTTCCAAATAGGGAGTCCCCGCCTTCGTGGTGAACGGTGCCGGTCGAGAACAGCTCTCGCATGTTCCGTCAGCTCTGCTCAATACATAGTCTTTTACCGCTTGGCTTCTGGCATAAACGGTACGAGTTGACGTGAACTTACCTTTGCTGATGGAAGCAACCGCTGCGTCGTAAGCACGCTCTCGAAGGACTCCTATCTCCACGCCTGAGCTTTCCACCGACAAATCGCCAGTGGGCTCTACTTCGTATTTCGCAAGGTCCATGACAGGCACCAGATGAAAAACTACGATTTTTCGGATATTCCCTTCCCGATCTGGGCCATCTTTCCAGGAAAGATCAGCACATGCGTACTCTCCGAGGTAACGTTGCCCCTTGCTTTTCCCGAGAGATTTAAATAGGTGCAGCGCTCGACCAGTAGCTGCGTGTTTTTGAATCGCAAGATTTCCCCGGGTCAGTGTCATATGGCCGATCTGCCCCTCACCCGCGTACGAGTAAACGCCGTGCTCGTCTTCTTCATCCATGTAGCCAAATTGCTCGCCTGACGTCCCTGCAAATAAAAATATCGCAGGCACTCGGTCCGATGGTGCGATGCCGCTTTGGAAGCTTCCTCCAAAAGGTCCATGTATTTCTGTCCGGCGGTCATAGATCTCGCCTTTCAAAAACTCTAATTTTGGTGATCTTCTCAGATCCACGATCTCGAAGCCGCGGGCCCTCAAATATCCGTTTGTAGAGGCGCCACCTGTGAATTCGCTTACGGGCAGATGTGTAGCCAAAGAAAGAATCTTTTTCGCAGGATAGAGCTGGTCATGAACTCGGATTGCAAATTTATGTGCTCTATTGGATTCCCATGTGGCCCAGTCGGGTGTGTTTCTAAATTCCCTATCAAATTTCTTTATGGCTTGATCTAGCGCTTGCTTTTCTACTGCTGGGATTGCCATTGAATTCCGTCCGTGGTGTAGGAAATTTCTATCCCCACTGTACGAACGAACGTACTTCTTGGCTAGTGGCCGTATGCTGTGATCAGAGACTTAGCACTTTTTCGACAGGCCCAAATTGATCTTTTAAGCGAAAAAAAAGGCCACCATTTCTGGCAGCCTCTTCGGTCAATCATGTTCCCGCGGTATCAAATCAATCCCAGCTCAAAGCCCCACCAGTCTGATACTCAATAACCCGCGTCTCAAAGAAATTCTTCTCTTTCTTCAAGTCCATGATCTCGCTCATCCACGGGAACGGGTTGGTCGTGCCTGGGTACTCTTCTTTCAAGCCAATCTGCGACAAACGACGATTCGCGATGAATTTGAGGTAGTCCTCCATCATCGCGGCGTTCATGCCGAGGACGCCGCGGGGCATGGTGTCGCGGGCGTATTCGATTTCCAGTTGGGTTCCTTGCAGGATCATCTGGGTCGCTTCTTCCTTCATTTCAGCGTCCCACAGGTGTGGGTTTTCGATTTTGATCTGGTTGATCACGTCGATGCCGAAGTTCAGGTGCATGGATTCGTCGCGCAGGATGTATTGGAACTGTTCTGCGACGCCGGTCATTTTGTTGCGGCGGCCCATGGAGAGGATCTGGGTGAAGCCGCAATAGAAGAAGATGCCTTCCAGGACGCAGTAGTAGGCGATCAGGTTGCGCAGCAGTTCTTTGTCGGTGTCGACGGTGCCGGTTTCGAACTTCGGATCGGAGATGGAGCGGGTGTATTTGAGGCCCCAGGCTGCCTTTTTGGCGACCGATGGGATCTCGTGGTACATGTTGAAGATCTCGCCTTCGTCCATGCCCAGCGATTCGATGCAGTACTGGTAGGCGTGGGTGTGGATCGCTTCCTCGAATGCCTGGCGCAGGATGTACTGGCGGCACTCGGGGTTGGTGATCAGGCGGTACACGGCCAGTACGAGGTTGTTGGCGACCAGGGAGTCGGCGGTGGAGAAGAAGCCCAGGTTGCGCATGACGATGCGGCGTTCGTCGTCGGTCAGGCCCAGCGGATCACGCCATACGGCGATGTCGGCGGTCATGTTGACTTCTTGCGGCATCCAGTGGTTTGCGCAGCCGTCGAGGTATTTCTGCCAGGCCCAGTCGTACTTGAAGGGCACGAGCTGGTTGAGGTCGGCGCGGCAGTTGATCATCATTTTTTCGTCGACGGCCACGCGTGCGGCGGCGCCTTCGAGTTCAGCCAGGCCTTCTGCGACGTCGAGTTTGTCCAGTGCGGCCTTGGCGCGTTTGATCGCGGCGGAGTCACTGGCGGTGACGGCGCGCGCTTCTTGTGCGGCCAGTCCACCGGCGCTGTCGAGTTTGTCCATTGCGGCTTCGGAGGCATGGCCTGCGTTAGCGCCTTTGGCGGGTTCGGCGGCGTCTTCTTTGTCGAATTCGTCCCAGCTCAGCATGGTGATGAGGCTCCTGCTAGAGGACCGTTTTTGGCGGTCGATTTGGATAAGGTTTGGCGCTGCGTTGGACGCAACACGCATAGGCAATACGGCGGTGAGAGCGGGCTCTCGGGAAAATCTGATTGTTCGGGAGTTTCGCGTGAGGGCGGCGATCAGGCGCCGGGGCCGCTGCAAGCGAAGGGGGCAAGACGCTGACACAACGTGCGGATTGGGGCCGAAGCGATACGGTCGGCTTTGGTTGCGCAGGTGGTCATGTCGTTGTCCTTGATTGAGGGGCGCAAGTATACGGAAGTTTGTCCCGTACGTGTGTCCTGCTGCCGATCTGTCCTACAGATTGGGTTGACGCTCCTGACTCATGAGCACCCACCATTATTGTCTTGACGCAATGGCGATGAATCTGATCGAAATCGCCTATGTAGTGTTGCGCTGCGTTAGGAGACACACGATATGGGTTCTGGGGGCAGGTTGCAACTGGGTATTTCTACATGTGTGGCAGGCTGTGATCTGGCTCAATTTTCTGGAATGAGGCCAAAAGTCGCGCTCGGCGTTGAGGCGCCCGGCCTGCGTGGCATGTCCGGAAATCAATTGTTTTCAGGCTGCTATGAACGCCAGGAAATGGGCTGACAAGCGGTCTTTCTCAGAGGCTGTGAACGGACAAAGCTGCATCGTTGCGTCCGACCGTATCAGCCACCAATCGAATCCCCCACACACCGCTCAAACACCCTCACCAACCCCGCGTAATCACACCCCACCGCATCGATATTCGCCTGCACCCATTCCCGCGCTTCCACCGGCCACCAGCTGATCTCGTAGCCTGCGTTCACGATGATGTGTTCGAACAGGATGCGTTGCGCCCGGCCGTTGCCTTCGCGGAAGGGGTGGACGACGTTGAGGTCGCCGAACAGTTCGGCGCTGGCGTTGATCAGGGCGGTGCGGTCCAGGTCCTGGAACCAGTTGGTGTCGGCCAGCAGCTTGAACAGCTTGTTGGCTTCGGGCTCGATGCGGTGGGTGACGCAGAAGTGGGTTTCGTCTTTGGAGATGTCGACGGTGCGCAGTTCGCCGGCCCAATCGTAGAGGTCGCTGAACAGTTGGCGATGGAGGGCTTGCAGGTAAGGAAGGTCGTAGGGCGGTGGAGCGAAATCGAGGGATTCAGCGGCGACTTCGGACAGGTCGCGCTCGGCTTGTGCCAGGGTTTTTTCGTCGGTGATGTTCAGGCGATTGCGTAGCACCGAGGTGCCGGGCAGGCAGTACGGGTCTTGGCCAACGCCATATTTACCGACCATCAGGCCGATTTTTTGCGATAGGTTTTCAGCAGTTCTTCACGGGAGGGGAGGTGGCGTTCGGCGTCGAGGGGGGTGCTCTCGAAACCTTCCAGGCGCAGGCTGGCGGCGTAATTGGAGCGGCGCGTTTTGGCGCAGTAGGCTTTTTTGGCGTCTAGCGAGGGAGCTGGCATTGGGCGTTCTCCTAGCTGTAATGAATGGGAGTGTAGCTGAAACGAGGGCCGGGGGCGGTTGGGCTCCCGGTTCTCGGTGTAGCTTTAAGAGCTTTCGCGGGCAAGCGCGCTCCTACAGGGGGAGGCGTTGCCTTTGAGACATCGCGAGTAAGCGAAGGCCTACAGGGATGTGACAGCCATTTCTCGAGCAAGCTCCCTCCCACGGATAGGTGGGAGGGCGCTTGCTGGCGGGTTTTACTGGCAGGCTTCGCAGTCTGGCTCGTCGATGGCGCAGGCTTTTGGCACGGGGGCTGGGCCTGGCGATGCTTCGGTTGGCGTTGGGGCTGCCAGTGAAGTGTCGTCCGGGCCGTGGCCACCGCTCGATACGGCGTTGAGCTTGCTGGTGCTGATAGTCGACTTCTCGGTGCTGGTCGCGGCCAGGGCACGGAGGTAGTAAGTGGTTTTCAGACCACGGAACCAGGCCATGCGGTAGGTCACGTCCAGCTTCTTGCCCGAGGCGCCGGCGATGTACAGGTTCAGCGACTGAGCCTGGTCGATCCACTTCTGACGACGGCTGGCGGCATCGACGATCCACTTGGTGTCGACTTCGAACGCGGTGGCGTACAGGTCTTTCAATTCCTGCGGGATGCGCTCGATCTGCTGTACCGAACCGTCGTAGTACTTCAGGTCGTTGATCATGACCGAGTCCCACAGGTCGCGGGCTTTGAGGTCGCGAACCAGGTAAGGGTTGATCACAGTGAATTCGCCCGAGAGGTTCGATTTCACGTACAGGTTTTGGTACGTCGGTTCGATCGACTGCGACACGCCGGTGATGTTGGCGATGGTGGCGGTCGGTGCGATGGCCATGATGTTGGAGTTACGAATGCCTTTCTGAACACGGGCGCGAACCGGTGCCCAGTCCAGGGATTCGTTCAGGTCCACATCGATGTACTTCTGGCCGCGCTGTTCGATCAGGATCTGTTGCGAATCCAGCGGCAGGATGCCCTTGGACCACAGCGAGCCCTGGAACGTCTCGTACGCGCCGCGCTCGTCGGCCAGATCACACGAAGCCTGGATCGCGTAGTAGCTGACCGCTTCCATGGATTTGTCGGCGAAGTCGACCGCAGCGTCCGAACCGTAAGGAATGTGCTGCAGGTACAACGCGTCCTGAAAGCCCATGATGCCCAGGCCCACGGGGCGGTGGCGCAGGTTGGAGTTCTTGGCCTGCGGCACCGAGTAGTAGTTGATGTCGATCACGTTGTCGAGCATGCGCACGGCGGTGTCGATGGTGCGCTTGAGCTTGCTGGTGTCCAGCTTGCCGTCGACGATGTGGTTCGGCAGGTTGATCGAGCCCAGGTTGCAGACCGCGATCTCGTCCTTGTTGGTGTTCAGGGTGATCTCGGTGCACAGGTTCGAGCTGTGAACCACGCCCACGTGCTGCTGCGGGCTGCGCAGGTTGCACGGGTCCTTGAAGGTCAGCCATGGGTGGCCGGTTTCGAACAGCATCGAGAGCATCTTGCGCCACAGATCCTTGGCCTGGATGGTCTTGAACAGTTTGACCTTGCCTGGGTACTCGGTCAGCGCTTCGTAGTACTCGTAGCGCTCTTCGAAGGCTTTACCGGTCAGGTCGTGCAGGTCCGGGACTTCGGAGGGCGAGAACAGGGTCCACTTGCCGTCGTCGAAGACACGCTTCATGAACAGGTCAGGGATCCAGTTGGCGGTGTTCATGTCGTGGGTACGACGACGATCATCACCGGTGTTCTTGCGCAGCTCGATGAACTCTTCGATGTCCATGTGCCAGGTTTCCAGGTACGCACACACAGCGCCTTTGCGCTTGCCGCCCTGGTTGACTGCCACCGCGGTGTCGTTGACCACTTTCAGGAACGGCACGACGCCCTGGGATTTGCCGTTGGTGCCCTTGATGTAAGAGCCCAGCGCGCGAACCGGGGTCCAGTCGTTGCCCAGACCGCCTGCGAATTTGGACAGCATGGCGTTGTCGTGGATGGCGTGGTAAATGCCCGACAGGTCATCCGGCACGGTGGTCAGGTAGCAGCTGGACAGCTGTGGACGCAGGGTGCCGGCGTTGAACAGGGTCGGCGTCGAGGACATGTAGTCGAAGGACGACAACAGGTTGTAGAACTCGATGGCACGGTCTTCGCGCGCTTTCTCTTCAATCGCCAGGCCCATGGCCACGCGCATGAAGAAGATCTGCGGCAGTTCGAAGCGGATACCGTCCTTGTGGATGAAGTAACGGTCGTACAGGGTTTGCAGGCCCAGGTACGTGAACTGTTGATCGCGCTCGTGGTTCAGCGCCTTGCCCAGTTTTTCCAGGTCGAAGGTGGCCAGGATCGGGTTCAGCAGTTCGAACTGGATGCCTTTGGCGATGTAGGACGGCAGCGCTTTGGCGTACAGGTCGGCCATCTCGTGGTGAGTGGCGCTTTCGGCAACTTCCAGGAAGCCCAGGCCTTCGGCACGCAGGGTGTCCATCAGCAGGCGAGCGGTCACGAACGAGTAGTTCGGCTCACGCTCAACCAGGGTACGCGCGGTCATCACCAGTGCGGTGTTGACGTCTTTGAGCGCGACGCCGTCGTACAGGTTCTTCAGGGTTTCGTTCTGGATCAGGTCGGCGTCGACTTCAGCCAGGCCTTCGCACGCTTCGGTGACGATGGTGTTCAGACGACCCATGTCCAGCGGCGCCATGCTGCCGTCGGCGCGGGTGATGCGGATCGATGGGTGGGCCTGAACCGGCGCTTCACCCACACGATGGGCACGCTCTTTGGAGCGGTCGTTGCGATAGATCACGTAGTCACGAGCCACTTTTTGCTCGCCGGCGCGCATCAGCGCCAGTTCTACCTGATCCTGGATTTCTTCGATGTGGATGGTGCCGCCCGAGGGCATACGGCGCTTGAAGGTCGCGGTGACCTGTTCGGTCAGGCGGGCAACGGTGTCGTGGATACGCGACGACGCGGCGGCGGTACCGCCTTCAACTGCAAGAAACGCTTTGGTGATGGCAACGGTGATCTTGTCATCGGTGTAGGCAACGACAGTGCCGTTACGCTTGATCACACGCAACTGACCCGGCGCGGTGGCGGACAGGTCCTGCTGGGTCTCACCTGTCTGCGGCGCTTTGGCCTGCGGATTCTCGCGAGTTGTGTCTGTTTGCATGGGTGTCTCCACGTTCTTTAAGTTGTTTGGCCACTGTGTGCACAGCGATCGGTCCTGAAGCAGTTGACCGGCAAGTGCCGATCACACAACAACTTCAAAACGATGGGGAAGGGGTAATGGCCGCTTCCCTGGCTTTGAAGTCCAAAGGGCTACCGGCATCGGCCGGTAGCCCTGAAAAATCGATTGCAGAATCCTGGTTTTATGGTGCTGCCGGGTGTTGCGTGACGCTACGTAATGCACAGATCACAAGGCTTGCGTATCTGCCATTCGCGTGCGCGGTCTGGCGGTCAAAACGGTGGCGGTTCGTGCTGCGTTAACCCAAGAAAAGTGCTTGAAAAGACAAGCTGACTTGTGGTTAGCATTTGGCGCAAAACCCTACATGTAGGGGGTCGCCCCGCCAAGGGCTACAAGATAATGCGTTTCGGACACCAATTGCAACGTGTCCCCTGTGGATAAAGGTGTGTGTAATTTGTGTGTGAAACGGCGAACAGGCGTGTAGGCCGCAGCAGGCCTGCATCGCGCCGTTGGTCACCCTTTTTTGATGTTTTTGCTCAAGCGGCGCGGATTTTTAAGGGCGCGAACGCTATCACAAAACGCTCTGGGCGCAAGGTCGATTTTGGTGCGAATTTCTGGTCATGTGGTGGGATTGGTGCGTTGTTACAATCGCCGGAATTCGCCTCAATCGACAGGCTTTTGATTCTGGCCGGAGGCCGTGGGAGCTTGGCTTGCCAGCGATGGCGTGCGTAGCGGGCCTTAACCCTGCAACCGTGGAGTGTCAGGCGAAACCGATCCGTAGATCTTGCTGCCGGTTCCCGGCAGATCGCAGGACAAGCCAGCTCCCACGCCTTCGGCAGAAGCGGTCCGCAGGGGACCCTTGTTCCTTTTTTTTAAAGACACTACCCGGAGGCACGCCCATGAGGCCCGCGTTATTCCATGGTCCCCTGATGCGCTTTGGCCAAACGCTGCTCCCGGCGGGTGACCCAAGACAGATGCTTCCCGTCCCCGAGCTGTTGCAGCCCGAGACGCTTGATCGTCTTTTGATGCGCGCCTACGGCCCGGACCTGATGCCGAGCCAGTTGCCGGTGCTGGTGTCGCAGTGGTCCAAGTATTACTTCATGCAACTGATCCCGCCGGTGGTGGTGGCCATGCTCGTGCATGACCGGCAGTGGTCGCTCGCGCTGGATCAGGTGGCGTTTGCGCTCGATGACCGGGGTGTGCTGGACGGTGTGCGATTTGCCGACGAGGGCGGTTGCGCGGCTGACACGTCGGGCGAGCCGTTCCAGCGATTCGGGCCATTGCTGGAGCATCTGCAGCGGGTGATCGAGGTGTTGAGCGCCTACGGGAACGTTGCGCCCGGCGTGTTGTGGGGCAACGCGGGGGATTATCTGGAAACCTGCCTGACCGATCTGGCTCGGGTGAGCGATGCTGCTTTGACCGATGGCTACGCGCTGCTGAATGAGCGCACCCGGCCGGATGGATCACGCAATCCGCTGTTCAATGCGATTACGTATAGAGCGATGCCGGATGGCAAACATCGTCAGCGGCGTAGTTGTTGTTTGAGTTATCGGGTGGAGTGGGTGGGGCGGTGTGGGCATTGTCCGTTGGGGGCTGACGAAACCTAGGCTCACGGTTGAATCACGACCCTTTGTAGGAGCGCGCTTGCCCGCGAATCTCGGTGTGCCAGCCGGTGCATGTGTTGCAGACACACCGCCATCGCGGGCAAGCGCGCTCCTACAACTGCTGCGTGGGAATACTGACCAAACTCAGGATTTGCCCATGCTGCACGCTGAACTGCGCATCCAGCTCCTTGCCGTTGTGCCATTCGGCGGACAGGTCGATCTTCAAGCGCAGCCGTGCACGGCCGTCGTCGGACCATTGCAGAAGTTCGGCGTCCTGAAAATAGAAGCGCGTGAGCACCAGCGGGTAGAGCGCCTTGAACAGGCTTTCCTTGAGGGAGAACGTCAGGGTCACGCGTTGCGCCATCCGCTCTTCAGGCCCTGCGGCCATGCGTTCCATCTCCTCGGGCATCAGGATTTCCCCGGCCAGTCGCGCGGCACGCTCCGGGGCGAGCAGGTTTTCTATGTCCATCCCCAGCCCGCGCCAATCCTGCTTGCGCGCGACGATGGCCGCCGCCCACCCGGTGCTGTGGGTGATGGAGCCGCAGACATCCTCCGGCCATACCGGCGCACGGTCCTCCCCTATCAGCGGCACGTGCACGCGACCGTCCAGACGCCGCATGGCTTCCCGCGCGCACAGCCGGCCGGCCAGGTACTCGGTCTGACGCTTGGCGACGGATCGCTGGATGCTGGCGGGGGGATCGATGAGGCAACGCTGAAAATCACCGTCGGCCAGCTGCCTCGGGTCGAACAGGCTGCTGATCAACACCGCGCCCGGCACTGGGTGGGGCAACGGCCAGTGGTGGTCGAGGGCGGGGCAGCAGAGGGGGAGCGCAAGGGATTGGGTCATGGCCGGCATTTTGCCGGGTGATGGGGGGGAAGTCATGTGCGACGCAGATTTGAATTGTAGGAGCGCGCTTGGCCTGGGCCGCATCCGGACGATGGCGTTGTGTCAGACGGTGGATCCATATCTGATACACCGCCATCGTCCGGATGCGGCCCAGACCAAGCGCGCTCCTACAGGGGGCTGCGTTACATCGATGAATTCTTGGAGAACGCTTCTTTAAGGAAGCCTTTCATGTCCGCCCACGAGCTCATGTCCGCTGCCTTGTTGTAACCGATGTCCGGGCCGCCATGTTCGCCGTGGCTGAGTTTGTCGGCGTCCGGGTTGGTGAAGCCGTGCTTGGCGCCGTCGATGCCGACGAATTTGTAGTCAGCCTTGGCTGCGTCCATTTCCTTTTTGAAATTGGCGACGTTTTCCGGCGTGACCATGGTGTCGCCGTTGCCGTGCTCAACCAGGATCGGGGCCTTGATGCTGCCCGCAGTGGCCGGCGTATCGGTCACCAGCGCGCCGTGGAAACTCACCACGCCCGCCAGGGGTTCGCCGCGACGGGCTGCGTCGAGCACGATCTTGCCGCCGAAGCAGTAGCCGATGGCCGCGATCTTGTCCGGGTTGGTCTCGGGTTGTTTTTTCAGTTGCTCAAGGCCTGCATCAAAGCGCTTGTTGGCCGCAGCGCCGTCTGCCAGCGCAGCCTTCATGAAGGCCATGGCGTCGGCCGGGTGCTCGGTGTTCTTGCCTTCGCCATACATGTCGATGGCCATGGCGCTGTAACCCAGCACGGCCAGGTCACGGGCGCGGCGCTTGGCGTATTCGTTCAGGCCCCACCATTCGTGGACCACCACGATGCCGGGCCTCGGGCCCTTGATGGCATCGTCATACGCGTAATAGCCGACCAGCTTGGTGCCGTCGGCGCTTTGGTAATCGATCTGTCGGGTCTGGACTTCGGCCTGGGCAAGACCTGCCAGGCACATCAAGGTAAGCGCGATCAACAACCGCATGTTCAATCTCCTTCTTATAGATAGAGGGGCTTGTTTGCCGTTTCAGCCTGTGGCGTGTGAGCCTAGACCATTGTGTCGCTAGAAATCGGACCCCGTGCGGTACATATGTGTTCAGCACAGGTTCAGTTCGTGTTCAGGAGGGGTTCAGCGCAGGCTCCGTACTCTGGCCCTGTATCCAAGAGGGCGCCCGGCGCCGGAGGACCTGCACATGCTGACGTTCAACAAGCTTTTTCTGGCCCTGGCCTTTCTCGGCAGCAGCGCCGCTGCCCAGGCCACCGAAGGCACTGCTGATATTTCCCGCATCGACTACGGCAAGACCACCGACAAGCCCGATCGCCCCAGTGGCGTGCGCCGCAGTGTCAGTGGCACCCGCGCCAACGGCCTTGAGACCTGGGGCCAGAGCCTGAGCCAGCAACATGTCGATCACGTCTACTGTGTCAGCTTCGAAAACCTGTCGGCGACCTACAACGGGGTCAAGGTGCGACAGGAAAATCAACTCGGCAGTTACGATGTCGGGGCAGCGATGGCCAGTGCGTCTAGACTGTTGGACGCCAGCGCCTCGACCCGTAGCGTCGCCACGGAGCCGTCGTCGAGTTTGAGTCAAGGGCCGGGCAACTACCTGCCCACCCAGTATTTACTGTAAACCGTCTGTCGAGGGGTGTGCCTGTGCCGGGGAGTGCGTCATGAAATTGCTGGTTGTCGAGGATGAGGCGTTGTTGCGCCATCACCTGTTGACGCGTTTGACCGAAAGCGGCCACGTGGTCGAAGCTGTGGCCAATGCCGAAGAGGCGCTGTATCAGGCCGGGCAGTTCAATCACGACCTGGCGGTCATCGACCTGGGCCTGCCCGGCATGGGAGGGCTGGACCTGATTCGCCACCTGTGTGCCCAGAACAAGGCGTTTCCGATCCTCATCCTCACGGCCCGTGGCAACTGGCAGGACAAGGTCGAAGGCCTGGCGGCGGGTGCCGACGACTATGTGGTCAAGCCGTTTCAGTTCGAAGAGCTGGAGGCGCGGCTCAACGCCTTGTTGCGCCGGGCCAGCGGCTTCACCCAATCGACGATCACCGCCGGCCCGCTGTTGCTGGACCTCAACCGCAAGCAGGCGGTGCTCAGCGACACGCCGCTGGCGTTGACGGCCTACGAGTACCGGATTCTGGAATACCTGATGCGCCATCATCAGCAGGTGGTGCCCAAGGAACGTCTGATGGAGCAGTTGTACCCCGACGATGACGAGCGCGATCCGAACGTGATCGAGGTGTTGGTCGGTCGGCTGCGGCGCAAGCTCGAAGGCCCGGACGGCTTCAAGCCCATCGACACCGTGCGCGGCCTGGGCTACCTGTTCACTGAGCGCTGTAAATGATTCGTTCGCTGCGCCTGCGGTTGATGCTGGCCGCCGCCACCCTGGCGGTCATCTTCATGTTGCTGATGCTGCCGGCGTTGCAGAGCGCGTTCAGCCTGGCGCTGGAAAGCTCGATTGAAAAGCGCCTGGCCTCCGACGTCACCACGCTGATTTCCGCGGCGCGGGTGGAAGACGGTCGCCTGCTGATGCCGACACTGCTGCCCGGCGAGCAATTCAGCCTGCCGGACAGCCGCTTGCTCGGTTACATCTACAACCGTCAGGGCAAACTGGTCTGGCGGTCCCGCGCGACTCAGGACGAAGACATCGAATACCAGCCGCGCTACGACGGGCGCGGCAACGAGTTCGCCAAGATCCGCGAAGCCAACGGCGAAGAATTCTTCGTGTATGACGTCGAGATCAAGCTGCTGGGCGGGCGCAACGCGGCGTTCAGCATCGTGGCGCTGCAACCGGTGCGCGAATATCAGGAAGTCATCTCCGGGCTTCGGCAAAAACTCTATTTCGGTTTTGGCGGCGCGTTGCTGGTGCTGCTGGCTTTGCTTTGGGTCGGGCTGACCTGGGGCCTGCGCGCGTTGCGTGGCATGAGTCAGGAACTGGATCAGGTGGAAGCCGGCTCGCGGGAAAGCCTCAGCGATGAACACCCCAGCGAGTTGCTGCGCCTGACCGATTCCCTCAACCGGCTGCTCAGCAGCGAGCGCGAACAGCGCATTCGTTACCGTGATTCCCTCGACGACCTGGCCCACAGCCTGAAAACCCCGCTGGCGGTGTTGCAGGGCGTCAGTGAAACCTTCGCCAAGCGCCCGGAAGACGTCGAGCAGGCGCGGATTCTGCAATCCCAGATCGAGCGCATGAGCCAGCAGATCGGCTATCAGCTGCAGCGCGCCAGCCTGCGCAAAAGCGGGCTGGTGCGTCATCACGTCAAACTCAAGCCGGTGGTGCAAAGCCTGTGCAACACGCTGGACAAGGTCTACCGGGACAAGCAAGTCACCGTGGTGCTCGACCTGCCGGACGATTGCCAGGTGCAGATGGAGGAGGGCGCGTTGCTGGAGATGCTCGGCAACCTGCTGGAAAACGCCTACCGCTTGTGCCTGGGCGAGGTGCGGGTGCGCTGGAAGCCGTCGATCCTGGGCGATGAGCTGTGTATCGAAGACGACGGCCCTGGCGTCCCGGAAGACCAGCGCGCGCGGATCCTCGAACGCGGCGAACGGCTGGACCGCCAGAACCCGGGGCAGGGCATCGGGCTGGCGGTGGTCAAGGACATCATCGAAAGCTACAGCGCGCGGTTGACGCTGGGGGATTCGGATCTGGGCGGGGCGGCGTTTCGGATTCATTTCAAGATTTGAGCGCTGCCCTCGACCCTGTAGGAGCGCGCTTGCCCGCGATTGCGGCGTGTCAGCCAATAAATGTGTCATTGAGCCACCGCCATCGCGGGCAAGCGCGCTCCTACACACAGCATTGCGGCGGATACCCGCCACCTGTCCTGCCTTTTCGCCCTGATCAGGCGGAAAACCGCCACATCCTTGTTGCTTTCCCCGCTACCCTTATTGCAACAATCCTTGTCCGTCGTGGCTATTGGCCCTTTTCCTCAACATGGCACGCCACTTGCGATACAGCGCAGAGGTCTGCCCCGCGCAGCTCGACAAAACAAATCCCTCCATCGCAGGAGGGTTCGTACTTTAGGCGTCGTTGTATCAGTGGATGATGCACGCGATGCTCTTGAGGAAACTGCAATGACGACTCGTCAGCCACTGTACAAATCTCTGTATCTCCAGGTAATCGTTGCCATCGTTATTGGTATCGCACTCGGTCACTGGTATCCCGACACCGCCGTAACCCTCAAGCCCTTGGGTGACGGATTCATCAAACTCATCAAAATGGTCATTGCACCGATCATCTTCTGCACCGTCGTCAGCGGTATCGCGGGCATGCAGAGCATGAAATCCGTGGGCAAGACCGGTGGCTACGCGCTCCTCTACTTCGAAATCGTGTCCACCATCGCGCTGCTGATCGGCCTGATCGTGGTCAACGTCGTGCAACCGGGCGCCGGCATGCACATCGACGTCACCACCCTGGATGCTTCCAAAATCGCCGGGTATGTCACCGCCGGTAAAGACCAGAGCATCGTCGGCTTCATCCTCAACGTAATCCCGAACACCATCGTCGGCGCCTTCGCCAACGGCGACATCCTGCAAGTGCTGATGTTCTCGGTGATCTTCGGTTTCGCCCTGCATCGCCTGGGCGCCTACGGCAAGCCGATCCTGGACTTCATCGATCGCTTCGCCCACGTCATGTTCAACATCATCAACATGATCATGAAGCTGGCGCCACTGGGTGCGTTGGGCGCCATGGCGTTCACCATCGGTGCCTACGGCGTGAGTTCGCTGGTGCAGTTGGGCCAGTTGATGCTGTGCTTCTACATCACCTGCCTGCTGTTCGTCCTGCTGGTGCTGGGCGGCATCGCCCGCGCCCACGGTTTCAGCGTGCTGAAGCTGATCAAGTACATCCGTGAAGAACTGCTGATCGTGCTGGGTACCTCCTCTTCGGAATCGGCGCTGCCACGCATGCTGATCAAGATGGAGCGTCTGGGCGCGAAGAAATCGGTAGTAGGCCTGGTGATCCCGACCGGCTACTCGTTCAACCTGGACGGTACCTCGATCTACCTGACCATGGCCGCCGTGTTCATCGCGCAGGCGACTGACAGCCACATGGACATCACCCACCAGATCACTCTGCTGCTGGTGTTGCTGCTGTCGTCCAAAGGCGCAGCCGGTGTGACCGGTTCGGGCTTCATCGTGCTGGCGGCGACCCTGTCGGCGGTAGGCACCTTGCCGGTCGCTGGTCTGGCGCTGATCCTAGGCATCGACCGCTTCATGTCTGAAGCCCGCGCCTTGACCAACCTGGTGGGTAACGCCGTTGCCACCCTGGTGGTTGCCAAGTGGGTCGGTGAGCTGAACGTGCCTCAGATGCAATCCGAGCTGGCGTCCGGTGGCCGTGCCATCGACGAAAACCGTCAGCTGGACGATCTGGGCGTGGCCGAAGGCTCGCCAACGGTTGAGCGTACGTAACATCGCTTAACGGTCGTACACCTGAAAAAGCCTGTCTTCGGACAGGCTTTTTTTTGCGCGCAATAAGCGAGGGCTATTCGACCCGCGTCTCGCCGCTGAACACCAGCACCTGGCGACAGCTGCGGCACAGGTAGCGGCGTCCCTTTCTCACCAGCTTGTGGCGCTGGCCGGAAAACGCGAAGTCGCTATCAGGGCAGGGGCAGCGGTAGATATAGCGGGTCACGCTGCGGCGCTGGATTTCATAGGTGTGGCAGCGGTTGGGCGGCAGTTCGTACACGCCGCGCATGATCAGCTGCCATTCCTCGCCATGGGGGGCGATGGTGTCACCGAACAGTTGGTGGGCGATGAGGTGCGCCACTTCGTGGGGGACCGTCTGACGCAGGAAGTCTTCGCTGTTTTCAAGGTACAGTTGTGGGTTGAAGCGCAGCAGGTTCTCGTGCAGATGCGCCACCCCCGCCTTCTGGCCGCGCAGCTTGAGGCTGACGACAGGACGCTTGAAAGGGCGTTTGAAAAACTCTTCGGCTTGCTGGTAGCAGGTTTCGACGCGGGTATTGAGTGGCTCGGGCATGCTTCATCGGTCTCCAGAGGAGGCGAGTATGCCGTAAACGCCGGGCGAACCGAAAACCCGTGCCGCCGAATGGTTGTGTGATCGCTGTTGCCGTCCTTGTAGGGGCGCGCTTGCCCGCGATACGTTGGGTCAGTGCCAGATTCGTCGTCTGACACAGCGTAATCGCGGGCAAGCGCGCTCCTACAACGGTGCACTCAATTGGTGTACTCCGGCCCTATCCCAATCCCCCACAGCACCACCGTAAACGCCATGATCGCCACCAGCACCACCAGACCCACCGCCAGCACCGAGCTTGAGAACATGAACCCTTCATCGGCAGGGATGTTCATGAACACCGGCAAGCCCACATACAACAGGTAAACCGTGTAGCACACCGCTGACACCCCCACCATCATGCCCAGCCACATGTGCGGATAGAGCGCCGCCAGCCCGCCGATGAACAGCGGCGTGGCGGTGTAGGTGGCAAACGCGACACAGCGGGCAAGGCTCGGCGTCGCGTCGTAGGTGCGCGCCATCCAGTGGATGAACCCGCCCATGACGCCGACGCCGCACAACATGGCGATGTACGACATGAGGGTCATCCACACGGCGCTGTCACTGGTCAGCATCACCGGCGCACGGTTGCCGATCACCCACCCGACCTGCGTGGTGCCGATATACGCCGACACCGCAGGGATCGCCGCCAGAATCAGCGTGTGCGTGAGGTACATGTGGCTGATGCTTTCTTCTTCCTCGGCCCGTATCTGCTGCCATTCCTGATCGGGGTGCGTGAACAGCCCCCAGACGTGATGGATCATGCCCGTTCTCCTCGGCTAAACCTGTTAGCTCACCTTTGAGTATAGGAAGCGGCAGGCCTTGCAAACTGGGGCTTTAGAGTCATTGGGACTCTCAGCGGCCCGGCTAATAGCTGCATGCAATGAAAACCGTCAATTGTAGGAGCGCGCTTGCCCGCGATTGCGGTATGTCTGTAACCCATTGATTGCCTGACACACCGCAATCGTCCGGATGCGGCCCAGACCAAGCGCGCTCCTACAGGGGGTCATTACCGGTACAGAGGTTTATGCGTAAAATACCGCCCCTCTCCACCCCCCATCCCGAACGGACACCAGCAGCCATGGGCACCCTTTCAGTCAATCAGAACAAACTGCAGAAGCGTCTGCGCCGGCTGGCAGGCGAGGCCGTCGCCGATTACAGCATGATTGAAGAGGGCGACAAGGTCATGGTCTGCCTGTCCGGCGGCAAGGACAGCTACACCTTGCTCGACGTGCTGATGCATTTCCAGAAAGTGGCGCCGGTGAAATTCCAGCTGGTGGCCGTCAACATGGACCAGAAACAGCCAGGCTTTCCCGAGCACGTGCTGCCGGCCTACCTCGAAGGGCTGGGGGTCGAGTACCACATCGTCGAAAAAGACACCTATTCGCTGGTCAAGGAGCGGATTCCCGAAGGCAAAACCACCTGCTCGCTGTGTTCTCGCATGCGTCGCGGCACGCTGTACACCTTCGCGGACCAGATCGGCGCGACCAAGATGGCCCTCGGTCATCACCGGGACGACATCGTCGAAACCTTCTTCCTCAACATGTTCTTCAACGGCACGCTGAAGGCCATGCCGCCGAAACTGCGCTCCGACGATGGCCGTAATGTGGTGATCCGGCCGCTGGCGTACTGCGCCGAGAAGGACATCCAGGCGTACTCGGACCTCAAGCAGTTCCCGATCATCCCGTGCAATTTGTGCGGCTCGCAGGAAAACCTGCAGCGGCAGGTGGTCAAGGACATGCTTCAGGAGTGGGAACGCAAGACCCCGGGCCGCACCGACGGCATTTTCCGCAGCCTGCAGAACGTGCAACCGTCGCAATTGGCCGACCGCGCGCTGTTCGACTTCAACGACCTGCGGATCGACGAAACGGCTGCTTCGCGGTTTGTGGATGTCGTCAATCTCTAGCGTTAGTTGATGCGGCTGACCGCCGTGGGAGGGAGCTTGCTCGCGATGGCGGTGTGTCATCCACCTGATTAGGTTCAGGTGAAATGTCATCGCGAGCAAGCGCCCTCCCACATGGCAGGCAGGCGAAGGAGTGCGTGTTACAACCCCACCTCCGGCAACACCGGCCGATTGGCGAGCGCGGTCTTCATGAGTTTTTCCACGTACTCGCGATCAACGTCCGGCAGGGCCAGGCGCGGTGGGCGGGTAAGGGCGCTGCCGCGTTCCATGATCGCTTCGCACAGCTTGATGCACTGCACCAGGTCCGGCCGCGCATCCAGGTGCAACAGCGGCATGAACCACTCATACAGCGCCATCGCTTCGGCAAATCGCCCGTCACGGGCCAGACGGAACAGCGTTTCGCCCTCTTTCGGGAAGGCGTTGGACATCCCCGACACCCAGCCCACCGCGCCTACCGCCACGCTTTCCACCAGCACGTCGTCGAGGCCCGCGAACAGCACAAAGCGGTCGCCCACTTCATTGCGCACGTCGATGAAGCGGTTGGTGTTGCCCGAGGAATCCTTGAAACACACGATGGTGTCGCAGTCCGCCAGGGAGATCAGGATGTCCGGCGTCACGTCGTTTTTGTAAATCGGCGGGTTGTTGTAGACCATCATCGGCAGGTCGGTGGCGGCGGCCACGGTGCGGAAATGCGCGGCGGTTTCAAAAGGCTTGGCCGAATACACCAGCGCCGGCATCAGCATGATCCCGTCCGCGCCGGCTTTCTGTACGTCCTTGGCCACGGCGCTGGCGTTGGCGCTGGTGAACTCGGCGATCCCGGAAATCACCGGCACCCGACCGGCCGACGCGTCCTTGGCCGCTTCCACCAGGCTGATTTTCTCCGCCACGCTCAGCGAGGTGTTTTCCCCGACCGTGCCGCAGATCACCAGGCCCGACACACCGTCGCGGACCAGGTTGGAGATGACCGTGTGCGTCGCCTCCAGGTTGAGGGAGAAGTCGGCGTTGAATTGCGTGGTGACGGCAGGAAAGACACCGCTCCAGGTTACGGTTTTGCTCATGAGTCGCTCCATCTTTTGGATAAGGGATTTCGTATACGTTAACTTCCAGGCAAACCACCATCCCCTGTAGGAGCGCGCTTGCCCGCGATCACGGTGTGCCAGTCAACATATGCATTGCAGACGGACAGCATTCGCGGGCAAGCGCGCTCCTACAAAGCGGTGTTCATAACTTCAACCCAACCGGCCAGGTATCCGTCAACTTGTACCCCTCCGGCCACGGATCTGTCGGGTCCAGCATGTGTTGGTGCGTACCGGTGATCCACGCGCGGCCCGACAGGCTCGGCACAATCGCCTTGCGCCCGGCCACGTCGGTTTCGCGCTGGATCTTGCAGTGGAATTCCGAGCCGATGATCGAGCGCCCGACAAACCGGTCGCCGACCTTCAAAACGCCCTTGGCGTGCAATACCGCCAGCCGTGCCGAGCAACCAGTGCCGCAGGGTGAGCGGTCGATCTTGCCGGGACGGATGACCACCGCGTTCGCTGCATTAGCCACACCGCCGTCGTAGTTCACCGGCGCGGCGATCTGGCAGAACGAAATGTGGTTCCAGTCCTTGTTGGTCGGGTGGTTGAAACCCAGCTGTTCATTGGCGGCTTTGGTGATCTTCAGACCCGTGTCCACCAGGTCTTTGGCCTCGTCAGCGGTCAGGGCAAAGCCCAGTTCTTTGGAATCGACGATGGCAAAACTGTCGCCGCCGTACGCGGTGTCGACCTTGATCGAGCCCAGCCCCGGCACCTCGATCCACACGTCCAGCTGATCGGCGAACGAGGGCAGGTTGTACACCTCGACGCTCTGCACTTTGCCCTCACGGCACTGGGCAATCACCTCGATCAAACCGCCCGGCGCCTCTAGCACCAGCCGGGTTTCCGGTCCAGTCATCGGCAGAATGCCGCTGTCCAGCAACACCGTGGCCACGCACAGCGAGTTGGAACCAGACATCGGCGGCACGTCGGCGGGCTCCATGATGATCCAGCCCATCTGCGCCTTCGGGTGCTTTGGCGGGACCAGCAGATTGACGTGTCGGAACACACCGCCACGGGGTTCGTTGAGCATGAAGTTGCGCAGCACGTTGTCCTTCTCGATCCAGCGCGACTGCTCCCAGATCGTGTCGCCCGGCGGTGGCGCGACGCCGCCGACGATCACATCGCCGACTTCCCCTTCCGCGTGGCAACTGACCACATGAATCACTTTCGATGAGCGCATTGCCTGCTCCTCTTGTCGTAACCACTGAGTGAACGCGTTCCTGTAGGAGCGAATTCATTCGCGAGACGTCAGTACGGACGACAAATACCTGTCTGCCGGAATATCGCTTCGCGAATGAATTCGCTCCTACAGGTCCGATGTCTAATTGATCGAGCGCAAAAAATCGGCTGTTTCCGGCCGTTGCGGGTTGCCGATGACCTGGTCCGGCGTGCCGATCTCATGCACCAGGCCGTTACGGAAAAACGCCACGCGGTCGGACACATCCCGGGCGAAGCGGATTTCGTGGGTCACCAGAATCATGGTCATGCCGTCCTCGGCGAGCATTCGCATCGTGTCCAGCACCTCGCCCACCAATTGCGGGTCCAGCGCCGACGTGGCCTCGTCGAAGAGCATGTAATCCGGCGACATCGCCAGGGCCCGCGCAATCGCCATGCGCTGTTGCTGCCCCCCGGACAGTTTGCCGGGGAACACTTTGAGCTTGTCTGCCAAGCCCACGTGGGTCAGTTGCTTGACCGCCAGCGCCTCGGCCTCGGCCTTGCTTTTACCGAGTACAGTGCGCGGGGCCAGCATCACGTTTTCCAGCACGGTCAGGTGCGGGAAGGCGTTCCACTGCTGAAAGACAATGCCGATCTTTTGCCGCAGCTTGTTGATGTCAGTGCTCCTGGCGTGCACCTCGGTGCCGTCGACGCGAATGCTGCCGCTCTTGATCGACTCCAGGCCATTGATGCACATCAGCAGCGTGGACTTGCCCGAACCCGAGCCGCCGATGATCGACACCACTTCGCCTTTCTCCACCTTCAGGCTCACGCCCTTGATCACCTCAAGCTCGCCGAATGATTTGTGTACGTTGTCGATCTCAATCATTTTCCTGCCACCTTGTTTCCAGCCGGGCGCCCAAGCGAGCAACCACCAGGCTCATGACGTAGTAAATGAGGCCTGCGATGCACAGCACCAGCAGCGGTTCTTGAATGCGCGTGACGATGGTTTGCGAGGCGCGCAGCAGTTCGACGATGCCGATCCACATCACCAGCGCGGTGTCTTTCATCACGCCAAGCAACAGGTTGATCCAGCCGGGGAAGGCCACGCGGGTGGCCATGGGCATGACGATCTGGCGCAAGTCCTGCCAGTACGTCAGGCCCAGGGAGCGGCTGGCGCGGCGAACGCTCATCGGCACCGACAGCACGCCGCTGCGCACGATCTCCGTGCAGTACGCAGTGACGTACAACCCCAGCACCACACAGGCCACGGTGAACGCGCTCCAGTTCAGGCCGACGATGCTTTTAAGCGCGTTGAACAGCACGAACTGGATCAGCAACGGCACGCTGCGAAACACGTCCAGCAGCCACGCCAGCGGCAGGGTGCTGCGGGGCAACAGGGCCCGCGACATGCCGCAGACCACCCCGGCGAGCGTGCCGATCAGCATCGAAATCACGGTCAGCAGGATCGTGACCCACGCGCCTTGCAGCAGGAAAAGCAGGTCGTTCCAGGAGAAGCTGGTGGTGAACATGGTCTTCCCTCAGTACCGGAACAGGCGCCAGGACAGCAGGCGCGCGACGCCCACGATCAACTTGGCGATCAGGTAATACAGCACCGCCGCGATGGCGAAGAACTCGAAGGTGCGGAAGGTCTTGACGTTGTAGTCCTGGGTCACGCCGGTCAGGTCGTTGTTGAGGCCGACGATCACGCCCATCGAGGTCATCAGCACCGCCCAGACCATCTGGTTGGTCAGGGGGTAGAACACGATGCGCAGCAGTTGCGGGATGACGATCAGCCGGTACGCCTTGGCCGCGCTCATGCCCAGGGAGCGGGCGGCGCGCAGTTGGGTGTCGGGCACTGCCTTGAGGCCGCCGCGAAAATTCTCGGCCAGGTAACCGGCATTGTTGATGGTGATGCCGGCCAGCAGCGCCGCCCACGAACTGATGTGAATCCCGAACGAGCCCAGGCCGAAATACAGGATGTACACCTGGAACAGCGACGGCGTGTTGCGCGCGATGGAGATCCAGGTCGCGGCAAAACCTCGATACACGCGGTTGTCGCTCTGGCGCATGAAGGTCAGGCACAGGGCGATGAGCACGCCGAGAATCATCGACAGCGCGGCGGTTTCGAAGGTCACCAGCGCGCCGTCGAGCATGTCCGGCAGGGCTTTGAACGCCGCGCGCCAACGGAAGCTGTAATCAAACATGGGCAGCGGCCTCCGCGGGTTCGGCAGCCTGCAACCAAGTCGGCAAACGCCCGCTGGCCTGGCCGCTGCAGGCGCTGTCGACGCATTCGGCCAGGCTTGCGAAATGCACGCGGCGGCCCACCAGCCCCGGTGCGTAATGAGCGTACTTGCCGGAATTGGTCATCAACGTGCGCGCGGTGGGCGGGATCACCGGCTCGCCGAGCATGCACCAGCAGGTGTCGGTCACAAATTGCACGCCGAAGGTTTTCAGGGCCTCGGCGAAACCTGCGTGCTCGGCGTTTTCCAGCGTGGCGCGGCCGCAGGTAACGACGAGGGCGACGTCCGGGTGCTTGCGTTTGCCGTCGCAGAGCCGGGCCAGCGTCGCGCATTCGCTGAGGGAAAAATGCGGATTGCCCAGGGTGATAGCGTGCACCTCCGGGCTTTGCGCACTGTTGAGTTCGCGCCAGCTGCCGAGCAGGTCATGCAGCGTCACGCACAGAATATTGGCTGGCGGAATTCCGCCCATGGCCTGTTCGACGCTGTCGGCTTCAGGCGTGACCCCTGCAATATGGAACATCGGCGCGGCGGAGGTTGTGGCGAACGCGGCACCGAAGGCTTTCAGATCGTCCAGCGTCGGCGCCCGGTGTTGCAGGCCGCAGACCACCGGGATCTCGGCGCCACACAGCAAACCGACGTGGTAACCGAGCAGGGGGTAAAAACTGTCGTCCAGCGCCTCCAGGGGCGGCAGCTCGATGTGCAATGTGGCGTGGCGTTGATCGGTCAGGTGACAGCCGATCTTCGGCGCGCGGCCGGTGAGGGCGATGCAGATGTCCAGGTAATCCGGGTATTTCAGGGTGCGCGCGCCGATCACGCTGTTGGCGTAGACGACGGCGTTGGATTCGGCCCAGACGATCTGTTCGCCGAAGGCCGGGGCGCTGTCCAGCAGGTAGGGCGCGCAGGTGAAGCTGACGGTCGCGCCCATTTCCAGGTAGGCATCGCCCAGTTGGCTGGCCGGTTCGCCGAGGGCCGGATCGACCCCGAGTTCGCGCCAGCGGCGCTTGTCCACTGAGATAGAATTGAGTGTGGTGGGCACGCGCACGTTGGCGCCCCAGTCCACCAGTTGCCGGGCAAAGCGAAGGCTGGCCGGGCCGGTGTAGATGCAGCCGTCGATGTGCGCCTGGGTGATGTCCAGCAGTTCGGTCGCGCCTTGCAGCTCGGCCATGCGCACGACAATGCCCATGGCCACTTGCGCGGCCTTCCCCTGAACGCCATCGAGCAGGGCCTGGTCGGTTTCGGTCAGCGTGACGTGGGAATGGATGACGTTGAACGTCGATGGCGGGGTTGTGGCCAACGCAGGCGGCGCGCTGTCGAAACAGGTGAGTCGGTCGTTCTCGATGCGCACGAACGGCACGCCGCGCAAGGCTGCGAAGCCGTCCACGCCGAGGCTGATCACCGGTACTGATTGATCAAACATCTGCTCGGCCACCAGCACGCCGAGGGTCAGGATGTCTTCGACCCGTTCGAACACCAGCGCGGCGGGCGCATGGCCGTTGAGGATCAGCTCCAGCAACACGCTGCTGCCGGTGCACGAGCCGCGTCCGCTGGGGATGGCCAGGATCCGGTCGGTGATGACCTGCCCGCTGAGCGGGTGATGACGGTCGATGACTTCCCCGGTGAACGGCTCAACCCCACCCCAAAAGCTGAGGCCCACCTCGGCGTACAGCAACGCACCTTGCGCCACGCCTGCCACCAGACAGCGACCGTGCAACGAAACTTCCGACATCCTGGGCTCCTGTGGTTGGGGTGCGGCTTTGATCGTTCCCACGCTCCGCGTGGTAACGCGGCCCTCGACGCTCCGCGTCATCTGCCGTGGGACGCGGAGCGTCCAGCGCTGCATTCCCACGCAGAGCGTGGGAACGATCAGCGATCAGAAGGTTGCCTGCTCAGTAATAAACCCCCGGCACGGTCAGATCCACCGGCTTGCCGCCGACCCACTTCTCGTACAGCTCGGCATACCGGCCCGAGCGCACTTGCTGGTTCACGAACAGGTTCAGGTAGTGGATCAGGCCGTACTCGTTGCGCTTGGCCGCCAGTGAAACGTAGTCGATGGTGTACGGCGCGTTGCCGGCGATTTTCAGGTTTTTGTATTTGCCGGACTTGATCGTCGCCGCCGCCACGGTGTTGGTCACCACCGACGCATCGATATGACCCTGAGCGACCGCGAGGATGGTGTCGTTCTGGGTCTGGTAGGCGCGGAAGCTGCCGCTGCCCCATTTCTTCACGTCTTTTTCCAGGGCGATGGCCTCGAAGGTGCCGCTGGTGTTGCCCACCGGACGGCCCTTGAGGTCATCGAAGGTGGCGATCTTGGTGTCGTCGCGGGTCAGCACTACCATCTGGAAGGCGAAGTACGGAATGCTCATCGCCACCGTCTTCGCCCGCTCCAGCGTGTCGGACGTGGACGCCACAATCACGTCGGCGCGCCCCGACACCAACGCCGGGATCCGGTCTGGAAACGGCGTTTCCACCACTTCGGCGGTGACACCCAACACCTTCGCCAGGTCGTTGCAATAATCCACGTCGAACCCGACCGGCACGTTCTTCTCGTCCCGCGAACCCATCGGCGGGAAATCCAGCGTCACGGCGCAACGCAGCTTGCCGGAGTCGATGATGTCATCGAGCTTGTCGGCCAAGGCGGTGTTGATAACGCCGCTACTCATGACAGCGAGGAGGGCTACGGCAACAGCGTGGTTTTTCATAGAAGCCTCGTGGGATGAAAGTGATGGGACGGTCGAATAAGTAATTTCGTATACGATATTTTCATTGCATGGACTGTGCCTGTTTTGGCGTCGGCGTAAGGACTTGGTGTAGATCAGGCACTTAGCAGCGAAGGGAGCGTGTCGCGGGAGAAGTTGAGGCTTTGGGCTGTTACATAAAGGAGCAACCGTGCTTCGTTGGTGCACGATCCTTGGACGCTGGAATTAATCTTGTTGGAGCGAGGCTTGCCCGCGAAGAGGGTGTGTCAGGTTCGTATCTGCTGATAGGACAACGCGTTCGCGGGCAAGCCTCGCTCCAACATTTTACGATTGCGAATCCCGAAACTGACTCGGCGACACCCCGGTCAGCGCCCGGAACTGCCGGCTGAACGCACTGTGATCGGTATACCCGCACCGCAGTGCGATCTCGGTGATCGACAAATCCTGCAGCAACAACCGCGACGCCTCCCCCAGCCGGGCCTTGTGGATCATCTGCCGGGGCGTCAGCTGGAAGATCCGCTTGCAGTGCCGTTCCAGTTGCGCAACGGACAAGCCGGCAATCGCCGTCAGTTCTTCCAGCAGGATCGGTCGGGCGAAGTGCTCGCGGATGTAGGCATCCACCTCGACCAGCTTGTGATACGCCGGGTGGGTGGACTGCAGGGTTTGCAGGTCCCGGGAGATACCGGCCAGCCCGATGACGTCCCCGGCGTCATTGCGCAACGCCAGTTTGTGGGTCAGGCACCAGATCGGTTGATTGGCGTAATACAGGTGCAATTCCAGCTGATCGCTGAGTTGCCTGCCGTCGGCCAGCACCCGGCGGTCCTGTGCGGTGTACAACGGCCCGAAGCGCGCGGGGAACACGTCTTCGGCGGTCCGGCCCACCAGTTCATGCTTGTGCTTGCAGCCCAGACGCTGGGCCAGGGTCTGATTGACCAGCGCGTAGCGGGCCTCGCGGTCCTTGATGAAAAACACCACGCCGGGGATGGCGTCGAACAGCGGCGCCACCGGCGCGAGGCTGGCCAGCAGTTGGTCGAGGGTGTGCAGCGGCGAGGAGGGCATCAGATCAAGCAGGTTCACGATCAGGTCAGCCACGACGAAGGGTGAAGCGATCATGGGGCAACAGGGCGGCGCAGCGCAATCGGGGGGGGGTTAGACCTCGCTTTCATCCAGGCACATCAGCGTCGAGATGCGCGCCGGGGTGAAGGGCGGCCGCAAGCTCGGCGGCTCCCAGCCAAACAGTGTCTGAGCGGCAGTCGAGCAAATGCGCCCCTGACACGCGCCCATGCCGCAGCGGGTGTTGAGTTTGGCGTTCGTCCACCCGCTGTGACTGATCAGCGACGACAGCGGCACATCCTCACAGCGACAGACCAACGTGTCGGGCCGCGCCAGTTGCTTAAGGGCCGGGCGCAGGGCAAACGCGCGGTTCAATCGGTCGGCAAAGCGCTGCCAGTGCTGGCGCTCCGGCCACAGCGCACGGGCTTGATCGGTCTTGCCCACTGCGGCGAGAGCCGCGATGCGACCTTCCACCAGCGCCAGCTCGCTGCCCCCAAACCCGGTGCATTCGCCCGCCGCATAGTGATCGTTGACGCTGCTGGCCTGCCATTCATCCACCGTGATCGCGCGATCCGTGATGCCACAGCCCAGGGCCTGAGCGATTTCCACATTGGGCACCAGGCTGAAGCCGCAGGCCAGCCGCTCGCAGGCAATCTCTTCCACCCGCGAGCCCACTTGCACGCGCACCGCTTCCAGCCGATCCGTGCCCAAGGCCTCCACCACCCAGGCTGAGGTCCGATACTGCGCACTCGCCAGTCCTACCGCCTGAATCGCCTTGTTCGGCCACGCCCACAAACCACTGGCGAAACCGCTGACAGCCCCCAGCGACGCTTGCTCGGCGATGCGCTGAACCTTCGCACCGTTGGCGCTGGCCGTCGCGGCGCTGGCCAGTAGCAGCGGACCGGTGCCGGCGACCACCACGCGTTCACCGTCCACCGACAATCCGCCCTTGATCAGCGCCTGCAAACCGCCTGCGCCGGTCACGCCTGGCAGGGTCCAGCCGGGGAAGGGCAGCAGCAGCTCCCGCGCCCCGGTGCAGAAAATCAGCGTGTCGTAACTCAGCAGCCAACCGCGCTCGGCGTCTTCCAGCAACAGCTTTTTGGCACCGGCCAGCGCCACCACTTTGGTGCCGCTGTGCAGCTCAATATTGCTGTGGTCGGCAAGGCGCGTGCGCATGTTCCGGGCTTGGGGCGGCAAGTGCGCCTTGGGCCCGTCGCGCCAGATTTGCCCGCCCGGCAGCGGGTTGTCGTCCAGCACCGCGATGGAGATTCCGCTGGGCGCTGCCGCCAGTGCCGCCGCCATGCCCGCAGGCCCGGCGCCGATGATCAGCAATTCAACATGGCGGGTCATGGGCGGGTCTCCACGCGCATGCCTTCGCGGCACAGGGTCTGACAGGCCAGGCGGCGCACGCCATTGATGTTCACCCGGCATTCCTGGCAGATGCCCATGCCGCACAACGGCGCGCGACGCTGGCCGCTGATCGAGGTGCGGCTGCACTGATCGCCGACCGACATCAAGGCGGCAGCGACGGTGGTGCCCTCGGCCACGCGCAACGGTTGGCCGTCGATACTCAACTCAGGCATGGGCGCGGGCTCCAATGAAGCGTTCCGGCAGAAACGGCGTGACGTCCAGCGGCAGCGGGGTGCGCAACAGTTGCGCCGCCAGCAGTTGCGCGGTGCCGGTGGCGGTGGTGACGCCCAGGCCTTCGTGGCCCACCGCCAGCCACAAACCGGGCTGCAACGGGTGTTCGCCAATCAGCGGCTGGCCGTCGGGGCTCGCCGAGCGAAACCCGGTCCAGCTGCGTACGCCGTTCATCTCGCCCAGACCAGGCAGGAATTCGCTCGCCCGGCGCAGCATGCGGCCCAGCATCGCGGCATCGATGGCCGGATCGTGATTGTCGAACTGCCGGGACGAGCCGATGAACAGCTGCCCGGTGGGTCGCTGCTGCGCGTTGAACGCCACCGAAGGACCGGCGCTGTTGTGGGCGCTGGTGACGTAACCCAGCTCCACCAGGGTGTGGGTGATCTGGATCGGGTAGCGCTCGGTGATCAGCAAATGACCCTTTTTAGCCTGCAACGGCAGATCGGGGCACAGCTCGCGGGCGTAGAGGCCGCTGGCCAGGACCACGGCGCTGGCCGTGAGCCGTTCGCCGCCGGCCAGTTGCACGCGATTGCCTTGCACGTCGATCACATGGGCGACGCGTTGAGTCACGCCCTTGGCCTGACGCTGCAACAGCCAGCGCGCGGCGTTGGGGGCGTACAGAATGCAGTCGCCGCTGACCCTCAAGCCGCCCGACAAACCGGCGCGCAACGCGGGCTCTGCCGCCGCGACCGCTTGCGGCCCCAGCACTTCGCAGGCCACGCCGTGATCGCGCAATACCGCTTGCTTGCGCTCGGCTTCGGCCATTTCGGCGTCGTTGCAGGCCAGCCACAGCGTGCCGTTTTGGCGCAGGGCGCAGTCGTCCGGCATCTGGCTGGCGAGCTCGCGCCACAGCCGCACCGAGTATTCGCCCAGCGCCAGTTCAGCCGGGTTGTCGTCCAGCACCACCAGGTGGCCCATGCCCGCAGCGGTCGCGGCCGGGCGCTGGCCATCGAGCACCAGCACCTCAAGGCCGCGGCTCGCCAGTGCGTCCGCGCAGGCTGCACCGATGATGCCGCCGCCGATGATGATCACGTCAGCGGCATGGCCCTGAATCATGGACGGATGCCCCAGGCGAACGGGTCGTCGGCGTCCAGTAATAAGGTGGCTTCGGCGCTGATGTAGGCGCGGCCGCGAATGGTCGGGATGATGCGGTCACCGATCTGCCGCTCGCCGCCCAGCCACTGGAAACTGCCGTCGAAGCGGCTGCCGATGACGCTGGCCTGATCCCAGATCTCGCCCGGTTGCAACTTGCCGTCGGCGGCCAGGCACGCCAGTTTGGCGCTGGTGCCGGTGCCGCACGGGGAACGGTCATAGGCCTTGCCGGGGCACAGCACGAAGTTGCGGCTGTCGGCCTGATCGTCGTCGGCGAACAGCTCGATGTGGTCGATCACGCCGCCGTCTTCGCCGCGAATGCCCTGGTTTTCCAGGGCCTGGCGCACGGCCCAGGTGTAGTCGGTGAGCGCGTCCAGGTTATCGTTGCTGACCCGCAGGCCGTGATCGGAAATCAGGAAAAACCAGTTGCCGCCCCAGGCGATGTCGCCGCTGACGCTGCCGATACCCGGCACGTCCACGGCGAAGTGTTTGCGGTAGCGATAAGACGCCACGTTCTGCACGCTGACCGACCCGTCCTCGTGCAGCAGCGCTTCAACCGTGCCCACCGGGGTTTCGATGCGGTGCACGCCGGCGCCGATCTTGCCCAGGTGCGCCAGCGACACGATCAGGCCGATCGTTCCGTGGCCGCACATGCCCAGATAGCCGCTGTTGTTGAAGAAGATCACGCCGGCAGCCGCTTCGGGGTCCACCGGTTCGCAGAGCAACGCGCCCACCAGCACGTCACTGCCACGCGGTTCCAGCACGGTGGTGGCGCGCCAGGCGTCAAACTGATCAGCCAGGACCTGCTTGCGTTCGGCCATGGAGCCGCGGCCCAGGTCAGGAAACCCGTCGAGCACCAGTCGTGTGGGCTCGCCGCCGGTGTGGGAATCAAGAATGCGGATGCGTTTCATGGGTCACCTGAGCTGTAGGACAGTTCACAGGGTGGCGAGTATCGCGGGCGAGGTCTTGACCGATTTCCCCCAGCCCGATGACGAAATCAGCACAGCCCTTCGCCGGTCACACTTCGCTGATGGACGCGTCGGGCAGGTGCGCGTAGAGCGTTCGGCACACACCGATGATGTGGTGCTCGATCAGTTCGGCGGCTTTGTCCACGTCTCGATCGGCACAGGCGCGCAGGATGTCCCGGTGCTCCAGGTCCGCGCGCTCCTTGCCTTCGTCAAAGCTCATTTGCACCCGCAGGTAGCGTTCGACCTTGTCGTGGATGGAGCGAATCATGTTCAGCAGAAAGGGCCGTTCCGCCGCTTCGTAGAGACAGGTGTGGAAGGCCCAGTTCAGCTCGGCCCAGCGCCCGATGTCGTCGTCGCCGATGAACTCGTCGCAGATGGCGCTGGCGCGGGCAAGGTGGGCGGGGGTCATCTTCGGCACCGCCAGGCGGATGGCCTGGGTTTCCAGCAGCACCCGCACTTCGAAGATCTGCGCCAGCTCGGGCTCGGAAATCCGCGTGACCACGGCGCCCTTGTTGCGCTGGAACTGCACCAGGCCTTCAGCTTCAAGGCGCTTGAGGGCTTCGCGCACCGGGATTTTGCTGACGTTGAACACCCGGGCGATGTCGTCCTGGCGGATGGGCTCGTCTTCGGCGAACTGGCCGGAGATGATCGCGTCACGCAGGTGCTTGGCAATCACCTCGGACGCGGAGGGCGCAACGCCAAGGTTTGGAGCGTCAGTGATCTGAAAGGGCACGCGGGTTGCTCGGGCAGTGGGTGGAATGGCGAATATTGTATACGACCGCCCACGGTTTCACGCGCGGCCTCCACGGCGAGCCGAAAAAGATCAGTGATTCACGGTGTACGCGAGCATGGCGGACAACTGGCACAACGGGCGGCCGCTTTGTTCGTGCCACTGGTTGAACACGTCCTGCACGATGGCTTGGTCGCGCTGGCTGGTGGGCACGCGGTCGACGATGTTCTGCGCGTTGAGCGCCGCGACCACATCCCACGTCGGGATGAAGGTGTCCTTGCCGACCATGCGCAGAAAGCGCGGCGACGACAGACCGCCCATCTGGTTGCCGTGTTTGGCCAGGTAACGCCACAGGCCGACGATGTCGGTCACGGGCCAGTCGGCGATGAACGCGGCAAAACTGCCCTGGGATTCTTCGATGTCGAGGATCATCTGCGCGTTGCGCGGCACGCTCTTGAGCTTGCCCAGGTGGCGGATGATGCGCTTGTCCTGCATCAGGCGTTCCAGGTGGTCAGCGCCCATGAGCACGACTTTTTCCGGGTCGAAACGGTAGAACACTTCTTCGAAGGCCGGCCATTTGGAATCCACCAGGCTGTGCTTGAGCCCGGCCCGAAAAACCCGCAGGGCCATGGTCGACAGGTAGCGGTCGATGCTGATGGCCTTGAGTTTTTTCGGCGTGGCGGGGGTCGGCAGATGCGCCTCGAGGGCGGCGGCGGAACCAAAGCGGTTGAGGCAGTATTCATTGAGCCATTTGTAGTCTTGCATGCCCTCTCCAAAAAATGTGTGCACGTCTTTACTGGCGAAACCCGGTCCCCCTGTAGGAGCGCGCTTGCCCGCGATTGCAGTGTGTCAGACGACGGATGGGGCAACTGATTCACCGTCATCGCGGGCAAGCGCGCTCCTACAGGGAAGCGGCGTGGGCCAACTGCCGGGTGTACTGATGCCGCCAACGCACATACAACAATGCGCTGACAAACACCGCGACGCTGGCCAGCATCTCCAGCACGCCGAACAGCGCGCGGTGGGGGTCGTAGGCGGCCAGCGCGCCCTTGATGAAATACAGATTCACCACAAAGCAGGTCCACGAGTGCCCGCGGGCGCTGCCCGTCAGCATGCCGGGTGTGAGTAGCAGCAGCGGCACCAGTTCAATCGAAAGAATCACCCACGGACGAGCGCCGTGCAGGTCGGCCAGCCACAGGTAGTAGATCGTCAGTAAGCCGATCAGCCCGAAAAAGCACAGCAGCGCGGCGACCCGGCCCCAGCGAACCCGGGGTTCAAGCCATGCCAGCGCCGGCAGTGCCTTGGGCGTTCTAGCCACGCGAGGGGTCCAGCAACAGCGCGGTTTTCGCCAGACGCTGGCCGAGTGCGCGGCACAGGGCGGTTTCGTGTTGATCCAGCGGGCGCTTGCCGTCGGCACCGGCGTGGTGACTGGCGCCATAGGGCGTGCCGCCGCCGCTGGTTTCGATCAACGCCGCTTCGCTGTAAGGCAGGCCGGCGACCAGCATGCCGTGGTGCAACAGCGGCAACAGCATCGACATCAGCGTGGTTTCCTGGCCGCCGTGCAGGCTGGCGGTGGAGGTGAACACGCTGGCCGGTTTGCCCACCAGCGCGCCGGTCAGCCACAGGTTGCTGGTGCCGTCGAGAAAGTATTTGAGGGGCGCGGCCATGTTGCCGAAACGGGTCGGGCTGCCGAGGGCCAGGCCGGCGCAGTTTTTCAGGTCATCGAGGGTGGCGTACAGCGCGCCGCTGTCCGGAATGCTCGGCGCCACCGCTTCGCAATCAGCGGAAATGGCGGGGACGGTGCGCAGTCGCGCTTCCATGCCGCCCATCTCGATGCCACGGGCAATCTGCCGCGCCATTTCGCTGGTGGAGCCGTTGCGGCTGTAAAACAGAACCAGAATGTACGGCGCGCTCACGGCAGGATCTCCTGGATGTTTTCCGGTGGACGGCCAATGACCGCTTTGTCGCCGACGACCAGGATCGGCCGTTCGATCAGTTTTGGATGGGCCGCCATGGCCGCGATCAGTTGCTCATCGCTCAGGCTCGGGTCGGCCAGGTTCAGGGTTTTGTATTCGTCTTCGCCGGTGCGCAGCAGTTGACGCGCGCCGAAGCCGAGCTTGCTCAGCAGGTCGCGCAATTGCGCGGCGTCAGGCGGGGTGTCGAGGTAGCGGATGATGGTCGGGGCCAGGCCGCGGGCTTCAAGCAGTTCCAGCGCGCCGCGGGATTTGGTGCAGCGCGGGTTGTGATAAAGCGTCAGATCGGTCATTTGCAGGTCGCCTCCAGCGTCGGGTGGCGGCTATTCTACAGTCGTGACGAGAAAGGCCAACCCGTGGCGTGAAGGGCTGGCATCGACGGTAACTTCAGAACAGAGAGGCAGATCATGACAAGGCGGTTGGCGGCAGCGATGGTCCTGATCGGCAGCGTGCTGCTCGGTGGCTGTGGCGTGGACCTGGGCACCGATCAGGACGGCAACAAAGTCGCCAGCGAACGCGTCGACAAGCACTGGCTCGTGGTGAACTACTGGGCCGAATGGTGTGGCCCGTGTCGCACTGAAATCCCGGAGCTGAACTCGCTTTCGCAGCAGATGAAGGACCAGCAGGTCAGCGTGTTCGGGGTCAATTTCGACGGCCTGCAGGGCAATGACCTGAAAGCGGCCACCCAGGCACTGGGCATCCAGTTCACCGTCCTGGCCCAGGACCCGGCCGAACAATACGACCTGCCCAAGAGCGAAGCGCTGCCGGTGACTTACATCATCGACGACAAGGGCAAGGTGCGTGAAACGCTGATGGGCGAGCAGACTGCCGCCGGTGTGGCGCAGAAGGTGGCCGAGCTCAAGG
Source organism: Xanthomonas sp. WHRI 1810A (assembly GCF_040202885.1). Classification (NCBI taxonomy): domain Bacteria; kingdom Pseudomonadati; phylum Pseudomonadota; class Gammaproteobacteria; order Lysobacterales; family Lysobacteraceae; genus Xanthomonas; species Xanthomonas sp. WHRI 1810A. Next base: position 231,047 of record NZ_JBEGED010000004.1, on the reverse strand, counting down.
GCAACGGCTGACCTAGCGTTTTGATCGTGCCCACGCTCTGCGTGGGCATGCAGCCCTGACGCTCCGCGTCAAAGGACGCGGAGCGTCCCCGATAGGCATTCCCACGCAGAGCGTGGGAACGATCAGCGCCTTGCCGTCATCAAGCCGCTTTTTTCACGCACGCCGGGCACAGGTGCTGCTCGCCATCGACTTTCCAGCCAAGCTCGGCAATCCGGGCTTCGGCGGCGGGCTTGAGGGCCTTCTGGCCGTCCTTGCCTTCTGCCATGAACTCGACGTCCTGGGTTTTACCGCAAGCGTTGCAGTTGACCTTCCAGGTGTGAATCGCCAGTTCCGTGAACGCCGGACCGTTGGCCACCGCGACCCATTGGCCGGGCGGGTTGATCAGGTGCCGGACTTTTTCAACGTTCAGGCGCATGTGCAGGGTCTTGCTGCCCTTGACGGTGACCAGCAGCACGTCATCGGGCTTGATCGAACCGCCGTTGCCGGTCACTTGATAGCGACCGACGGCCAGGCTGCGGCACTCGATCAGGGTGTGTTGCGGGGTGAGCATGCTGTAGCGAAAATCGTGTTCGGCCATAGGGGTCTCCAAATAGGCGCGCATGCTAACACTTTAGAGGCGGCTGACCCTGACACACCGCGATCAAACGGTAGGAGCGCGCTTGCCCGCGAAGGCTGAGCGCCAAGCGCCGGAGGTGCATTGAATGTACCGGCCTCATCGCGGGCAAGCGCGCTCCTACAGTGTTGAGTACGTCAAACCAGATTCTGCGGGCTGCCGGCCGCCCACGCGGTGATGTTATCCAGCGTGGTCTGGGCAATCGCGCCCAGCGCCTCGCGGGTCAGAAACGCCTGGTGCGCGGTGATCACCACGTTGGGAAAGGTCAGCAACCGCGCCAGCACATCGTCCTGCAGCGGCAGGTCGGAGCGGTCCTCGAAAAACAGCTTGGCCTCTTCCTCGTACACGTCCAGCCCCAGATAACCCAGTTGCCCGCTTTTCAGCGCTTCGATCAGCGCCGGCGTGTCCACCAGCGCGCCGCGTCCGGTGTTGATCAGCATCGCGCCCCGTTGCATGTGGTTCAGCGACTTGAAGTTGATCAGGTGCCGGGTCTGGTCATTGAGCGGGCAGTGCAGGCTGATGATTTGCGCTTCGGTCAGCAGCTCGTCCAGCGGCAGATAACGCGCGCCCAGGGCTTCGACCGCCGGATTGGGGAAGGGGTCGTACGCCAGCAGCTTGCAACCGAAACCGGCCATGATGGTGGCGAACGTCGCGCCGATCTGCCCGGTGCCGACCACGCCCACGGTTTTGCCGAACAGGTCGAAACCGGTCAGGCCGTGCAGGCTGAAATCGCCGTCGCGGGTGCGGTTACAGGCGCGGTGCAGGTGCCGGTTGAGGGACAGAATCAACGCCACCGCGTGTTCGGCCACCGCGTGGGGCGAGTAGGCGGGTACGCGCACCACGGTCAGGCCCAGGCGCTGGGCGGTGGCGAGATTCACGTGGTTGAAACCCGCCGAGCGCAGGGCAATCAGCCGCGTGCCCCCGGCAGCCAGGCGTTCGAGCACCGGCGCGCCAAGGTCATCGTTGATGAACGCGCAGACCACCTCGAACCCGTCCGCCAGCGCCACCGTGTCCAGCGTCAGGCGCGCGGGCTGGAAATGCAGGTCGACCGCCTCCGGAATCCGCGCGGCAAGAAAACTGTCCTGGTCGTAGGTCTGGCTGCTGAAGATCAGTGTGCGCATGAGTCATCCTTAATGTGATCGCGGCGCTTGTCCGCGCCACCGCGGTTTCTCTGTAGGAGCGAACTTGTTCGCGAAAGCGGTGTGTCAGATAACACATCCGTCACAGGCACACCGCAATCGCGGGCAAGCGCGCTCCTACAGGGGATGCTTGCGTGAATCCTGTAGGCGTGAACGTGTTCGCGAAAGCGGTGTGTCAGGCCGACGGAGGTGCCTGCTTCGCCAACACGTTGGCGCCTACAGAGCATTTCCCCTCTAAGCATGCACCCGCGCTTCCATCGCCACGCGGATGATGGCTTTGTCCAGTTCATCCAGGGCGATGTCGACCTCGGGGGCATCTTGCTTGAGCAGGGTCTCGCTGCGCTGACAGGCCGCCCTCAGCTGCGGGACCCCGCAATAGCGAGTGGCGCCGTGCAGTCTGTGGACACGTTCGATCAGGGCGATGTGGTCATTGAGCGCACGCGCCGCACGGATCGCTTCACGGTCGGTGTCCAGCGAGGCCAGCAGCATGGCCAGCATGTCAGCGGCCAGATCAGCTTTGCCCGCGGCCAGACGCAAGCCTTCATCGTGATCGAGCACCTGCAGGTTGCCGGTGCCGTGGGAAATTTCCGGGTGTCGCTCCGGCACCTGATTGCGCAGCGCCAGTCCGGTCCACTTGAGCACCACCTGCGCCAGTTGCCGTTCGCTGATGGGTTTGGTCAGGTAGTCGTCCATACCGCTTTGCAACAGGGCGCGTTTTTCGTTGGCCATGGCGTGGGCCGTCAGCGCCACGATGGGCAGTGACGTGCTGTGCCGCTCGGCTTCCCACGCGCGAATCACTTCGGTGGCCTGTCGCCCGTCCATGCCCGGCATCTGCACGTCCATCAGCACCAGATCGAACGCCTCGTCCTGCACCGCCTGCACGGCGGCATAACCGTTGTCGACCGCCATCACCTTGGCCCCCATGTCTTCCAGCAGGGTTTGCACCAGCAACAGGTTGGCCGGGTTGTCGTCCACACAGAGCAGGCGCGGCGGGCGACTGTTCAGCGGTTCGGCCACTTCGTTGCGTTGCTGCTTGGGCGCGATCAACTCCGCCAGGGCACGCCGCAATTTGCGGGTGCACGCCGGTTTGGCCTGCAACTGGCTGTAAGCGTCGGGCACCGACAACTGATACAGCGACTGTTCAGTGGTCGGGCACAGCACCAGCACTTTGCAGTCGAGGTTTTCCAGGTCCCAGATCTGCTGGCGTAGCCGTTCGGGGGGCAATTCGTGCGCGGTAACGCCAAGCACGGCCATGTCGATGGCGTGCGGGGTCTGGTGCACCACCGTCACCCCGTTGATCAGGTTCTCCAGGTTGTTGAACACCATCGGCTGCAAGCCGCAGTCCTCCAACTGGTGCTCCAGCGCCTGGCGCGCAAGGTCGTGGTATTCCAGCACCGCCACCCGACGCCCCAGCAATGGCGGGGCGGGCAGGTCTTCGATGTCGTCGCGGGTCTTGGGCAGGCTGAGGCTGATCCAGAATTCCGAACCTTGCCCCGGCGTGCTCTCGACGCCAATTTCGCCGCCCATCTGTTCGATCAGGCGCTTGGAAATCACCAGCCCCAGGCCGGTGCCGCCGGGCTGGCGTGACAGCGAATTGTCGGCCTGGCTGAACGCCTGAAACAGCGCGCGCACGTCCTGGGTCGACAGGCCGATCCCGGTGTCCTGCACGCTGATGCGCAGTTGCACGTGGGAATCCTGATCGTCTTCGATCATCGCCCGGGCAACGATGGTGCCTTCGCGGGTGAACTTGATGGCGTTGCTCACCAGATTGGTCAGGATCTGCTTGAGCCGCAGCGGGTCGCCCACCAATGACAGCGGCGTGTCGCGGTAGACCAGGCTCACCAGTTCCAGCTGTTTGGCGTGGGCGGCGGGGGCGAGGATGGTCAGCGTGTCCTGCAACAGGTCACGCAGGTTGAACGGAATGGTGTCGAGCACCAGCTTGCCGGCCTCGATCTTCGAGAAATCGAGGATCTCGTTGATGATGCTCAGCAGGCTGTCGGCGGATTTTTCGATGGTGCCCAGGTAATCGTGCTGACGCGGCGTCAGTTCGCTTTTTTGCAGCAGATGGGTGAAACCCAGGATGCCGTTGAGCGGGGTGCGGATTTCATGGCTCATGTTGGCCAGGAATTCGGACTTGATGCGGCTCGCTTCCAGGGCTTCCTTGCGCGCCAGGTCCAGCTCGATGTTCTGGATCTCGATGGTTTCCAGGTTCTGGCGCACGTCTTCGGTGGCCTGTTCGATGCTGTGCTGCAATTCTTCCTGGGCGTTCTGCAACGTGGCGGCCATGCGGTTGATGCCCGAGCCGAGTTCGTCCAGCTCGTGACTGCCCATGGGCGGCAGGCGCGCTTCGAGGTTGCCGTCCTTTAATTGGGCGACCACGTGTTTGATCTGGGCGATCGGGCCGTTGATGGTGCGGCTCATGCGCAGCGCGAGAATGGCGGTCAGGACCAGCCCGGTGACGATCAGCAGCAGGCTGGCGAACAGGCTGCGATAGCCGCGCAGCAGGGTCCCGTTGTGAGAAAGCTCCAGTTCGACCCAGCCCAGCAGCTGATCGGCTTCCTGCGGGATGACCTCGCCGGTGAGGTGGCGCTGGCGCCCGAAGACCGGCATCAGGTAGCGCGTGGCGTCGTTTTCCGAACGCTGCAGCAGGTGCGTGGCGTTGCCGATGGGGGCCTGATTAATCATGCTCGGCCCAGCGTGCGCCAACAGATTGCGGTCGGCATCGAGAAACGACACGGCCCGCACATCAGTCTGCTCCAGCGTCTGTCCGGCGATCCGTTCCAGCATCGGCTTGTCGGCGTGCGCCAGGGCCGCGGCAGACAGCGGGGCCAGTTCATTGGTGATCATCTCACCGCGCTTGAGCAACTGGGCCTGCAGCTCCGACAGCTGCATCCAGGTGAAATAGCCGCCCAGCAACGCCGCCATCAGGCAGGCCGGTACGATGGTCAGCAGCATTACACGGCTTTTGATGCCCAGTTTGGTCAGCACACGTTCTCTCCAGCAACCCGGCACAAGTTAACAAATGCATGCGCCCTGCAGTGCGCTGCAGGTTTGCGTCACTGGGCAGTGTAGACAGTTGCCGGTCGGGAATCCCGGCAAATCAATCGGGCGGTGCGTTCAGTGCGGCGATCCTTGACCGGCTGCCTTGCTCAGCGGCGTGCAATCTTGAATAATCGCCACCTGAGAATCAGTCGCAGAAGCTAATGACTCCCGAAACTATTCACCGCCCCAGCGTGCTCGCCATCGAGGACGATCCCGTGCTCGGGGCGTTCGTCCACGACCAGCTGGATCGCTGCGGCTTTCGGGTGACCTGGTGTCAGAACGGCGTGGACGGTCTGGCCCATGCGCAACGCGAGACCTTCGACGTGGTGCTAATGGACATCCTGCTGCCGGGCATGAACGGCCTGGACATTCTCACCCACCTGCGCCGTGAACAGGCCACGCCGATCATCCTGATGTCGGCGCTGGGGGCTGAAGCGGACCGCATCACCGGCTTTCGCAACGGCGCTGACGATTACCTGCCCAAGCCCTTCAGCGTCGACGAGCTGCGGGTGCGCATCGAAGCGATCCTGCGACGGGTTGCACTGGAGCGGCGCTTCACTATGCCGTCGGCGCCATCGCCATCGCTGCCCGAGCGCGCGGCCGATCAACTGTCGTTCGACGAAACCCGCTGCGACGTAAGCTTCGCCGACCGCCGTGCCGAACTGACCCCCAGCGAATACCGTCTGCTGGAAACCCTGTGGCGCACGGCCGAAGAAGTGCAGAGCAAGGCCTTCCTTTATCAGCATGTTCTGCAGCGCGGGTACTCCCAGCACGACCGCAGCCTGGACATGCACGTCAGCCAGATCCGTCGTAAGCTCAAGGCCATCGGCTACGAAGCGCGGCAGTTGAGAACGGTGTGGGGCAAGGGCTATGTGCTGACCGCAGTCGATCAGGATGCATAAGCGCAGTGGCTTGCCGGGCAGGCATTCACTGTTCTGGAAACTGGCGGTGTTGCTGGTGGGCTTCTGCCTGCTGATGATCTGGCTCAGTTGGTCGTGGGGGCGGTACGTCGAGGACCAGAACGCCTACCTGTCCAAAGCGGCGCACCAAACCTTGGGCGGTTACGCCGCCGACGCCGAGCACGCCTGGCAAACCGGGGGCGCGCAGGGCATCGACGACTGGCTGCGCGAGGTCAGGCGCCATGAGCCCGGTTGGGTCGGGGTCATCGGCCGCAACCTGCAATCGCTGGGCACCGCGCCGCTGAGTGACGAACAGTTTCAGCGCCTGACCTTTTTGCGGGGCCTGGACTGGCCCATGAGTCGTCGTCAGAAAAGCGCCCCCTGGCTGAAGATCCCGTTTCCTCAGCACCCTGGCGTCGGCAGTCTGGTGATCGAACTGCCGGAGCGCTTCACCCCCGGCCGCTATCTGGTGGCCTGGCGGATGCTGACCAACGTCCTGATGCCGGCGCTGTTCACCTTGCTGCTGTGCGTCGGGCTGTATCGCCTGCTGATCCGCCCGCTCAATCAGTTGCGCGAACAGGCCAACGCCTGGCGGGCGGATCGTTTGTCCAGCCGGCTGTCGCCGCAGATGACGGAGCGCCGGGACGAGCTCGGCGAACTGAACCGAGCGTTCGACCACATGGCCGAGCGCCTGCAGTCCACGGTCCTCATCCAGCAACAGTTGCTGCGCGACCTGTCCCACGAATTGCGCACGCCCCTGAGCCGCCTGCGCGTGGCCTGCGACAGCGAGCAGGGCGTGAGCGAATTGCGCGAACGGTTGAGCCGCGAAGTGGACGGGATGCAACGGCTGGTGGACGACACCCTGCACCTGGCCTGGCTCGACACCGAGCGCGAAAAGCTGCCCGCCGAGGACATTCAGATCATCGCCTTGTGGGAAATGCTGGTGGAGAACGCCTGCTTCGAAAGCGGCTGGTCCCCCGAGCAACTGCGCTGCGACGTGCCGACCGCGTGCTGGGTGCGCGGCCACCTCAACACCCTGGCCCAGGCCTTTGAAAACATCCTGCGCAACGCCATCCGCCACTCCCCACCCGACGGCATCGTGTGCCTGAGCAGTCAGCCACACGGCGAAGACTGGCTGCTGTGGCTGGAAGACCAGGGCGGCGGCGTGGCCGAGCAGGACCTGGAACGCATCTTCGCCCCCTTCATCCGCCTCGACGGCGCCCGCCCCGGCAACGGCGGCTTCGGCCTGGGCCTGAGCATCGCCCGCAACTCCCTGCGCCTGCAGGGCGGCGACATGTGGGCGGAAAACCGGGGGAGGGGCTTGCGGATGAACATGCGGTTGCGTGCGCAAAGCGTTTAAGCGTATGGCCCGCGTTCTTCTCAGGACTGCTGCGCAGCCCATCGCAGGCAAGCCAGCTCCCACGCCCTGCGGGCAGAAGCAAAAGCGCATGCGCCCGACGCCTGTCCGCTGCTGCCCACAAGGATTTGGGCAGGATGTATGTCCGACACCCACAGGACTGCTGCGCAGCCCATCGCAGGCAAGCCAGCTCCCACGCCCTGCGGGCAGAATCAAAAGCGCATGTGCTCGACGCCTATCCGCTGCTGCCGGATTTGGGCAGGATCAAAAGCATGTATGTCCGACACCTATCCGCTTCGGCCCGAAGGGCGTGGGAGCTAGCTTGCCTGCGATCTGCCGGGCACCGGCAGCCGATACGCTAAAGCCATATGGCGTCCCAGAGCGGGTAATCGCCGATTCGGTTGACCAGTCCGGCTCGTATGGGATTTGCGACGATGTAGCGAGCGACGTCCTTCAAATTCTCTTCTCTGCGTAATGCTCGATCGTGGTAACCCTTCTGCCAGACCTGACACGGTGTACCTCTTGCTCGATTGATGCTGTGCGCACTTCTGGATTTCGCGCGGCGCATCAGCGTGGACAGCGAGCCGCGTTTCAATTCGACCAGCCAGTGAAAATGGTCAGGCATAACCACCCACGATAATGATTTAGCCGCGCCTTCTTCTTCGGCCAATCTGAATTGATCGACTACTAATCGGCCAAGGCGCCAGTCTGAAAACAGGGGGTCGCGATTATTGACGATAGTGGTGAGGAGATAGATTTGGTGTTCGCCGGAAAACCTGCCGGTACGAAGTTCGCGGGAGTGGGGTGATGCTTCAGGCATTCCTTTGCCCCTTGCTTGGTGGATTCAAACAAAGGGTAGGACGGGTGACGGCGTGGTGCAGAGAGGTAGTGGTTCTTGATGTGTCGCCGCTGACCCGACAGCAGCGCGCACATCTCACGCCGTACCGCTTCTGCCCGAAGGGATTTGGGCAGAAGCAAAAGCGCAAGCCGACGGATCCACTGCTGCCTGAAGGTATTTGGGCAGGATCAAAGCATGTATGTCCGACACCCATCCGCTTCGGCCCGAAGGGATTTGGGCAGGATCAAAAGCATGCATGTCCGCCCCCCATCCGCTTCTGCCCGAAGGGCGTGGGAGCTGGCTTGCCTGCGATCTGCCGGGCACCGGCAGCAAGACCTCCGAGTGTGGCTTGTCAGGAATACCGAGGCGTTTGATCTCAGGACTGCTGCGCAGCCCATCGCAGGCAAGCCAGCTCCCACGCCCTCCGGGCAGAAGCAAAAGCGCGTGTGCCCGACGCCTGTCCGCTGCTGCCTGAAGGGATTTGGGCAGGATCAAAAGCATGTATGTCCCACACCCATCCGCTTCGGGCAGATGCAAAAGCGCATGCGCCCGACTCAAATCCGTCCGGGTCTGCATTCCCACGCGGAGCGTGTGGAGCGATCAGTGCCGGGGCGGCGCGGCTGTATGTGTGGGAGGGTGTTTGATGAACGTGTGCTTGCCTTATTCGATTCAGCGCTATGAACCTCACTTTGCGTGATATGGCCTCGCGGCGATTGCCGGTATGATAGGCGACCCCCGCAGTCTGGATTGCGAAGACGCCATGACCCTGCAGTATCAAACCATCGCCGATTGCGTCGGCAACACACCGCTGGTGCGCCTGCAACGCATTGCCGGGCACACCACCAATACGCTGCTGTTGAAGCTCGAAGGCAATAACCCGGCGGGTTCCGTGAAGGACCGTCCGGCGTTGTCGATGATCACCCGTGCCGAGTTGCGCGGTCAGATTCATGCGGGCGACACCCTGATCGAAGCCACATCCGGTAACACCGGCATCGCCCTGGCCATGGCTGCGGCGATCAAGGGCTACAAGATGATCCTGATCATGCCGGACAATTCCAGCGCCGAGCGCAAGGCGGCCATGACCGCCTACGGTGCCGAGCTGATTCTGGTCAGCAAGGAAGACGGCATGGAAGGCGCCCGTGACCTGGCCGAGCGCATGCAGGCCGAAGGCCGCGGCAAGGTGCTCGATCAGTTCGCCAATGGCGACAACCCCGAAGCGCATTACGTCGGCACCGGCCCGGAAATCTGGCGGCAGACCGAAGGCACCATCACCCATTTCATCAGCTCCATGGGCACCACGGGGACCATCATGGGCACCTCGCGTTACCTCAAGGAGCAAAACCCCGAGGTCCAGATCATCGGCCTGCAGCCCATGGACGGCTCGTCGATCCCCGGCATCCGTCGCTGGCCGCAGCAATACCTGCCGAAGATCTATCAGGCCGACCGCGTCGACCGCATTTTGGACATGGCCCAGGATGAGGCCGAAAACGTCATGCGCCGACTGGCCCGTGAAGAAGGCATCTTCTGCGGCGTCTCCTCTGGTGGCTCTGTGGCGGGCATGTTGCGTTTGTCCCGGGAAGTGGAAAATGCGGTCATGGTCGCGATCATTTGTGACCGTGGCGACCGTTACCTGTCGACCGGCGTCTACGACGCGCCCAACTGATGGCCAAGCATGAGCGAGGCCTGCGGTTCCAGCCTGCGGGCGGGACCAGGACGGTTCAGGTCCCCACCGGCAAAAAGCAGCGCCTGACCATTGAGCGCCTGGCCAACGACGGGCGCGGCATCGCGTTCATCGAAGGCCGGACCTGGTTTGTCGCCGGCAGCCTGGCGGGCGAAGAGGTCGAAGCCCGGGTGCTGGGCGCCCACGGCAAAGTCGTCGAAGCCCGCACCGAACGCGTGTTCACCCCAAGCCCTCTGCGTCGCCCGGCACCCTGCGTGCATTTCGGGCGTTGCGGCGGCTGCAGTGTTCAGCAGATGCCCCACGACGAACAACTTGCCCTGAAACAGCGCATGCTCGCCGAGCAACTGAGCCGGGTCGCAGGCATCGAACCCGAAGCGTGGGCGCTGCCTCTGAGTGGCCCTGAATTCGCCTACCGTCGCAGGGCCCGGGTCGCCGTCCGCTGGGACGTGAAGACCAAACGGCTGGACGTAGGATTTCGCGCCGCCTCCAGTCAGGACATCATCGCCATCGAAGAATGCCCGGTGCTGGTACAGGCCTTGCAACCGATCATCACGGCATTGCCGGATATGCTCCGCCGCTTGAGCGCGCCGAAGGCGTTGGGTCATGTGGAGTTGTTTCATGGCCTGGCCACCGCAGTGCTGCTGCGGCACATGGCGCCGTTGTCGGAAAACGACATGGCGCTGCTGAAGGCGTTCTGCACCACCCACGATGCGCAGCTGTGGCTGCATGGAGAAGACGGGCCGCAGCCGGTGGACCCGTCTCAAGCGCTGGGTTATCGCCTGGCACCCTGGGATCTGCACCTGGCCTATCGCCCCGGCGATTTCGTCCAGGTCAACGAAGCGGTCAACACCGCGATGATCCAGCAGGCAATGGACTGGCTGGCGCCGCGCGAGGATGAGCGGGTGCTGGACCTGTTCTGCGGGCTGGGTAACTTCGCCTTGCCACTGGCGCAAAAAGCGCGCGAAGTGGTGGCCGTCGAGGGCGTTGCGACCATGGTCGAACGTGCGGCTGAGAACGCCGCGAGCAATAATCTGCACAACGTACGGTTTTACCAGGCGGATTTGTCCGAGCCGCTGAACAAGGCGTCATGGGCGGCAGAGGGGTTCAGCGCCGTGCTCCTGGATCCACCGCGCGACGGTGCGTTCGAGGTGGTGCGCACGCTCAAGTCGCTGGGCGCCGAACGGTTGCTTTATGTGTCGTGCAACCCGGCAACTTTGGCGCGCGACAGTGTCGAACTGATTCAACAGGGCTACCGATTAACACGCGCCGGAATCCTCGATATGTTCCCGCAGACAGCGCATATCGAGGCAATGGCTTTATTTGAAGCGAGTAAGTGAGGTCGGCGGCTCCTGGATTTGAGCCGAACCTCACACGGAGTCTCGTTTAATCCGACTGACCGCGCATGTCAGCGCCTGCTTTGCCCGGCAGGCAACGTGCGCTTTACAAGGTCAGCGACTGATGGCGCATTTCATCGCGCCTTAGGGAAGGTAAGCAGCATGGTACAGGTGAGAGCACACCAGCCGATAAACACAGACGGCAGTATCAATCTCGACGCGTGGCTCGATCACGTGGTCAGCGTCGATCTCGCAGTGGATCGACAGGCCTTGAAGGAGGCTTGCGAATTCGTCCGACAGGCCGAGCAACAGGATAACGCCGCCAAGAATCTCTGGGCGGAAGGCACGTCTAGCTTTCAGACGGGCCTGGAAATCGCTGAAATCCTCGCCGATCTCAAGCTCGATCAGGACTCATTGATCGCCGGCGTGATTTACCGCAGCGTCCGCGAGGGCAAGATTCCGTTGCCCGACGTCAGTCAGCGCTTCGGCCCTACGGTGAGCAAACTGATCGACGGCGTGCTGCGCATGGCGGCGATCAGCGCCAGCCTCAGCCCGCGCCAGTCACTGGTGCTGGGCACCCAGGCCCAGGTCGAAAACCTGCGCAAGATGCTGGTGGCCATGGTCGATGACGTCCGCGTGGCGCTGATCAAGCTGGCCGAGCGGACCTGCGCCATTCGCGCCGTGAAGAACGACGACGACGAAAAACGCAACCGCGTCGCCCGGGAAGTCTTCGACATCTATGCGCCACTGGCCCACCGCCTCGGCATCGGCCACATCAAATGGGAGCTGGAGGACCTGTCCTTCCGTTACCTGGAGCCCGACCAATACAAACAGATCGCCAAGCTGCTGCACGAGCGTCGTCTTGATCGCGAGCGCTTTATCACCGACGTGATGTGCCAGCTGGAAAACGAACTGCTGGCCACCGGCGTCAAGGCCGACATCAGCGGTCGGGCGAAACACATCTATTCGATCTGGCGGAAAATGCAACGCAAGGGTCTGGAATTCAGCCAGATCTACGACGTTCGCGCCGTGCGCGTGCTGGTCCCGGAAATGCGCGACTGCTACACCGCGCTGGGGATCGTCCACACCCTGTGGCGGCACATTCCCAAGGAGTTCGACGACTACATCGCCAACCCCAAGGAAAACGGCTATCGCTCGCTGCACACCGCGGTTATCGGGCCGGAAGGCAAGGTGCTGGAAGTGCAGATCCGCACCCACGCCATGCACGAAGAAGCCGAACTGGGCGTGTGCGCGCACTGGCGTTACAAGGGCACCGACGTCAAGGCCAGCTCCAGTCACTACGAAGAGAAGATTTCGTGGCTGCGCCAGGTCCTCGAATGGCACGAAGAGCTGGGCGACATCGGTGGCCTGGCGGAACAGTTGCGCGTCGATATCGAGCCGGACCGGGTGTACGTGTTCACCCCGGACGGTCACGCCATCGACTTGCCCAAGGGTTCGACGCCGCTGGATTTCGCCTACCGCGTCCACACCGAAATCGGCCACAACTGCCGAGGCGCCAAGATCAACGGGCGCATCGTGCCGCTCAACTACAGCCTGCAGACCGGTGAGCAGGTCGAGATCATCACCAGCAAGCACGGCACGCCGAGCCGGGACTGGCTGAACTCGAACCTGGGTTACATCACCACGTCCCGGGCCCGGGCCAAGATTGTTCACTGGTTCAAATTGCAGGCCCGGGATCAGAACGTCGCCGCCGGTAAAACCCTGATCGAGCGCGAACTGGCCCGGCTGGCGTTGCCCCAGGTCGACTTCGAGAAGCTGGCGGACAAGGCCAACTTCAAGGTCGCCGAGGACATGTTCGCGGCGTTGGGCGCCGGCGATTTGCGTCTGGCGCAGCTGGTCAATCTGGCGCAGCAACTGGTTGAACCGGAACGCGGCAACGAACAGCTGGAACTGATCCCGCGCAAGGCCACGGGCTACAAGCCGGGCAAGCGCGGCGACATCCAGATTCAGGGCGTGGGCAACCTGATGACGCAAATGGCCGGCTGCTGCCAGCCGCTGCCGGGCGACGCGATTGTCGGCTACATCACCCAGGGACGCGGCGTGAGCATCCACCGTCAGGACTGCGCCTCGGTGCTGCAACTGGGCGGGCGCGAGCCGGAGCGGATCATTCAGGTCAGCTGGGGCCCGGTGCCGGTGCTCACCTATCCGGTGGACATCATCATCCGCGCCTACGACCGGTCCGGGCTGCTGCGTGACGTCTCGCAGATCCTGCTCAACGAGCGGATCAACGTGCTGGCGGTCAACACCCGTTCCAACAAGGAAGACAACACCGCGCTGATGTCGCTGACCATCGAGATTCCCGGGCTGGATGCGCTGGGGCGTCTGCTGGGGCGGATCTCGCAGTTGCCGAACATCATCGAGACGCGGCGTAATCGCACACCTTGATGAACACGCGATCCCTGTAGGAGCTGACGAGCTCCAGCGAGGCTGCGATGCGGTCTTTCAGCTGAAACTTCATTGGCTGACACACCACCATCGCAGCCTCCCGCTGGTCGTCAGCTCCTACAGGGGCTTTGCGTAAGACTCGACTGATTTGGAAACGCTCTGATGCACACACTCCAAGACCTGCTCCACCTCATGGCCCGCCTGCGCGATCCGGCATTCGGTTGCCCGTGGGACGTGAAGCAGACTTACGCCAGCATCGTGCCGCACACGCTGGAAGAGGCTTATGAAGTGGCCGATGCCATTGAGCGTGGCGATTTCGATGACCTGCGCGGCGAGTTAGGCGACCTGCTGTTTCAGGTGGTGTATTACAGCCAGTTGGCCCGCGAAGAAGGGCGGTTCGAGTTCGACAGCGTGGTCGATGGCATCACCCGCAAACTGATCCGCCGCCATCCCCACGTATTTCCCACCGGCGATTTGTACGCGCCACTGGAAACCCCGCGCCTGAGTGAAGAGCAGGTCAAGCAGCGCTGGGAGCAGATCAAGGCCGAGGAGCGCGCGGCGAAAGCCCCTGTTCCCCAGCAGCTGTCATTGCTGGATGATGTGCCCGCCGTGCTGCCGGCGCTGTCCCGGGCCGCGAAGCTGCAGAAGCGCGCGGCACAGGTCGGTTTCGACTGGCCTGATGCGTTGCCGGTGGTGGACAAGGTGCGCGAGGAGCTGGACGAAGTCCTTGAAGCCATGGCCGATAACGACCGCGAGGGCATCGCCGAGGAGGTGGGTGACTTGCTGTTCGTGGTAATCAATCTGGCCCGTCATTTGAAAGTCGACCCGGAAAACGCCTTGCGCGCGGCCAACGGCAAATTCGAGCGTCGCTTCCGATTCATCGAACAGGCATTGCGCGACACCCAGCGTCCCATTGAAGATTGCACCCTCGAAGAAATGGACGCCCTGTGGGGCGAAGCCAAACGTCAGGAAAAGAACACGCCCAGTTGCGGCTGAGTGGTTGCTAAAGAGAGAGAGAAAAGATGGCGGGTATTTCACTTCGCGACCAGTTGCTCAAGGCAGGTTTGGTCAACGAAAAGCAGGCCAAACAGGTCTCCAAGAGCAAACAGAAAGAGCAGCGGCTGGTGCACAAGGGTCAGGCCGTGGTCGACGACTCGCAAAAGCGCGCAGCGCAGGAAGCCGCCGCCGAGAAGGCCCGGCGTGACCAGGAGCTCAACCGCCAGTTGCAGGAAAAGGCCGAGCTCAAGGCCCGCACTGCGCAGGTCAAGCAGCTGATCGAGGCCACGCGCCTGCCCAAGCTGACCACCGAGGACTACTACAACTTCGTGGACGACAAGAAGGTCAAGCGCCTGTCGGTCAATTCGCTGATGCGCAGCAAGCTGAGCAACGGTTCCCTGGCCATCGTGCACCACGGCGGTGGCTACGAAGTGATCCCGCGCGAAGCGGCGCTGAAGATCCAGGAACGCGACCCACGCCGGATCGTCATGCTCAGTGCGCCGACCGAAGAAGTGGATGGCGACGATCCGTATGCGGCGTACAAGATTCCGGATGATTTGATGTGGTGACAACAACGCAACTGTAGGAGCGCGCTTGCCCGCGAATTAATTCAACGCGGTGTGCCTGATACACCGAGTCGCCTGTTTCGCCGGCAAGCGCGCTCCTACAGGGGTTGCGCGCAATGCATCGCATCCAAAAACAAAACCCGCCGAGGCGGGTTTTGTTTGGGCAGCAATTCCGAAAGTCGTCTTACACGGACAGGCGTTTCTTTTCCTGCTCTTCCAACTCTGCAGCATAGCGCTGTGCGTCCGATTCTTGATGGAACATCCCTACCAGCTGGTCTTGTTGGCGTACATCCCAGATTTGAATGCCATCTGCAATGCTTTCATGGGAGATATGGGCGTCGTCGCGTTCACTTACAGTAACCGTCATATTGAAAACTCCTGACTCTTTTGAAATCTGCGGCAGGGCGTCGCAGGCCTCTTTTATAGAATTAGGTAGCTGCCTACGTATACGGTCCGGATCGGTAAAGGTCTGTTCGCGTTCTTGCAACAATCGCTGAAAGCCTCGTGCTTGTGCGTGTGCGGCGTTTTGTCGCAGTTGCTGAGGGGCGATGAAGATATTTTCATGTTGGATTGGGGAACATTGAAATGATCTGTAGGAGCGCGCTTGCCCGCGATATTAACGTCTCGGTGTGTCAGGTACACCGCGTTGCATGATTTCGCGGGCAAGCGCGCTCCTACAGTTCGTCGGGCATAAAAAACCCCGCCAAGTGGCGGGGTTATTGTGAGGCTACATGTTAAAGGCGAATCAGCTGCCCTTCACCGACTTACCGTTAACAGTACCGTCCTGCAGCATGATGTTGTATTCCTTGCCGTCGGTTTCGACCTGTTGCAGGCGAACCAGCAGGTAATCGTAGTCCTTGGCGAACCACATCACGGTGATGCGTTTGTTCTGCGTCGGGTCACGCACGCGCTCTACTTTGATGGCGTCCACCGAACCGACTTTGGTCTCGACTTTCTCGGGACCGAGGACGCGGAAGTCATAGGTGTCGACCTCGTCGCCGTCCACCACCTGATACGTCATGCTCTTTTTGCCGGCCGCCACATCGTGCTGCAGCGCGAGCTGATAGGTGGATTTGTCGAGAAGACCGGCGTTCAGCGGGAGTTTGACCGCGTCGCCACGGTCGCTGCCGGTGACGGATTTGGTGGCCCAGTCGAAGGTCAGGTCCACCACCTTGCTCTTGCCCAGACCGCCACGTTCAAAGTGGTAGGTCTGTGGCAATAAGGCTTCCTTGTCGACCTTGAGGGTGCTGACTTCGGTCAGGCTGGCGATCATCATCGATGCCTTGAAGCTCAGGGTCCAGCTGCCGTTGGCGTTTTTCTCGAGACTGCGCGAAGCGCTGCCGCCGCTCATGGGCAGCTGCTTCCAGTCGGCGGTGTAGCTGGCGGAGAAGGGTTGAAGGTCTGCCGCGTTGACCGCAGGTAGTGCGAGCAGAGCGAAAGCGAAGAGCAAAGCGCGACGCATAATATCTCCCGTTTTAAATTAAATAGCCGGAATCAAGTGGCCGTTGGGCCCCAGTCGCTGCCCATCCAATAATGCACCTTGTTCGCCAAGACTCAATCGGCCTTCGGCGAACCAGCGGATGGCCAGTGGATAAATCTGATGTTCCCGGGCGTGAACCCGTTGCGCCAGTGTGGCGGGTGAATCGCCTGACGCTACCGAAACGACAGCCTGTACGACCAGAGGCCCCCCATCGAGTTCCTCGGTCACAAAGTGCACGCTGCAGCCGTGTTCAGCGTCGCCAGCTTCCAGCACCCGCTGGTGCGTGTGCAAGCCTTTATACAGCGGAAGCAGGGAAGGGTGGATGTTCAGCAGGCGGCCATGGTAGTGACGCACGAAGTTCGGCGTCAGGATGCGCATGAAACCGGCCAGTACCACGAGCCTGGGTTTGAACGCGTCGATCTGCGCGATCAACGCCGCATCGAAGGATTCGCGGCCCTCGTACGCGTTGTGATCCAGCACGCGGGTTTCGATACCGGCCTGCCGCGCACGCTCAAGGCCAAAGGCCTCGGCGCGGTTGGAAATCACTGCACGGATCCGGGCCGGGCCGCCGCTGTCCTGAAAGCTGTCGATTATGGCTTGCAGGTTACCGCCGGCGCCCGACAACAGCACCACGACATCGCAGGTGTCGTGCATCGGCCGAGACATCGCTTCAGGCATCAATGAGCCTTGAGGTTTTTCAGCTCGACTTGGGCCGCGCCCGCCGCAGCGGTGCCGATCTGGCCGATGACCCATGGCTGCTCGCCAGCGTCACGCAAAGCCTTGAGCGACACCTCGACGTGCTCCTGCGCCACGCAAATGACCATGCCGACGCCGCAGTTCAGGACGCGGTGCATCTCGTGCTCGTCGACGTTGCCTTGTTCCTGCAGCCAGTCGAAGACCGCCGGACGGGTCCAGCTGGCCACGTCGACCACCGCCTGGGCGCCTTCGGGCAGTACGCGAGGAATGTTGTCCAGCAGGCCGCCGCCGGTGATGTGGGCCATGGCCTTGACCGCGCCGGTATTCTTGATCAGTTGCAGCACTTGCTTGACGTAAATGCGGGTCGGCGCCATCAGCAGGTCGGTCAACGGCTTGCCGTCGAGCTGGATGGTTTCGATGTCGGCGCCGGAGACTTCGATGATCTTGCGGATAAGCGAGTAGCCGTTGGAGTGCGGGCCGGAGGACGGCAGGGCGATCAGGGCATCGCCGGCCGCGACTTTGGTGCCGTCGATGATGTCGGCTTTTTCCACGACACCGACGCAGAAACCGGCCAGGTCGTAGTCTTCGCCTTCGTACATGCCCGGCATTTCAGCGGTTTCACCACCGACCAGCGAGCAGCCTGCCAGTTCGCAGCCAGCGCCGATGCCGGTGACGACCTGGGTGGCGGTCTCGACGTTCAGTTTGCCGGTGGCGTAGTAATCGAGGAAAAACAGCGGCTCGGCGCCGCACACGATCAGGTCGTTGACGCACATGGCGACCAGGTCGATGCCGATGGTGTCGTGCTTGTTGAGGTTCAGCGCCAGACGCAGCTTGGTGCCGACGCCGTCAGTGCCGGAGACCAGCACGGGCTGCTTGTAACCGGCCGGGATTTCGCAGAGAGCACCGAAGCCCCCCAGGCCGCCCATCACTTCCGGGCGTTTGGTGCGCTTGGCGACGCTCTTGATGCGTTCGACCAGTGCTTCACCGGCGTCGATGTCTACACCGGCGTCTTTGTAGCTCAGGGAGGGTTGCTTGCTCATGATCCAGGCCTTTAGGGGGGATTCGGGATAACGACCGAGAGGGTACGGCGCGTGGCCGCGGTCACAGCCGGTCTGCGAAGGCGCGCGATTTTATCAGGCTTGGGCCGCAGCGGCCATCCTTGGGCCGACGGGCAGGACACCGTGAAGAAAAAATAACCCGTGATTACCCGGCTGACCCGTTCGTCGACAGCTATATAAGGTGTAACTTCACCGCCACAGGGAGCGATTCGGGCCGTGGTGCGGTCTGAATCTCGCCAATCATCTTTATGCAGCCTTTTCAGGGCTGTTTGTTCTCCGGGAATTTTTATGCGTCTACCCCCTGTCATGCGTCTGACCAGCTGCCTGTTCGCAGGCTGCCTGTCGTTGACCAGTCTGCCGAGCTTCGCCGAGACGGTGAACAATCTGTATCAGGTCCGTGAACCCGTCAGCGGACAAACCCCCGATGAGAAAACCCGCGCCACCCAGGCCGCGCTGGAAACCCTGGTGATTCGCCTGACCGGCGACGCCAAGGCCGCGCAAGGTTCGGGGCTGGCCGCCGTGCGCAGTGATCCGCAGCAAATCATCAGCCAGTACGGTTACGAGGCCGGTCCGCTTGAGTCGTTGCTGGTGGATTTCGATCCGGTCAGCACCGACCGCACGTTGCGCGGCGCCGGCTTGTCGCTCTGGGGCAGCAACCGCCCGGTGATCCTGGCGTGGTGGTTGAACGACACCACCGACGGCTCCAACCTGGTGGGTGACGGTCAGGGTGCTGCCGAGCCGCTGCGCCGGGCCGCCCAGCATCGGGGTCTGCCACTGCGTCTGCCGTTGGCGGATTTGAGCGAGCAAGGCATGGGCAACGCCAAGGCGCTGGAAAGCAACGACGTCGGGCCGCTCAAAGGCGCGTCCGAACGTTACGGGTCTGATGCGATTCTGGCGGTGCACGCTGTGGAAAACGGCGGGCAGTGGCAAGGCAAATGGCACCTGTGGCTGGGCGATCAGCGTGAGCAGGGCACCGCCACCGGCACCAGCGCCGACTCCCTGGCCGACGCCGTGTTGCTGGCCGTGACTCAGCGCCTGGCGCCCAAGTTTGTGGTCAAGCCGGGCGCATCGTCCGGCCTCGCTCTGGAAGTGCAGGGCATGACCCTTGAGCATTACGCGCAGCTTGGACGCTTGCTGGAACCGTTTGGTGGGCGCCTGAAGTCGGTGACCGGTGATCGCGTGGTCTTCGACGTGACAGGCAGTCCGGATCAGTTGCGCTCGCAACTGGCGCTGGCCAAATTGCAGGAAGTCCCGGCTGACCAGGTGCCACCCGCGCCGGTCACGCCAGAACAGGCACCGGCACCGGGCGCGACACCCGCCGCTCAGCCTGCACCCGTGATTCAGCCGGTTTCTGCGCCGCAACTGCACTTTCGCTGGTAGCGGTGTTCATAACGACGTTGTAAAAAAGAGCATTTATTTCAGGCCACGCATTATGTGGCGCTAGGGGCGGTAATGACTGATACGCGTCGTTGGTTCTGGATCGGTGGGGTTGTCCTGCTGTGTCTGTTTATATTCTTGCTGCATGCGATCCTTACGCCGTTTCTGGTGGCGCTGCTGCTGGCGTACATGGGTGACCCGCTGGCCGACCGCCTGGAAAAACTCGGGTTGTCGCGCACCCTCAGCGTGGTCTCGGTGTTCGTGGTGTTCACCCTGATCATGATGGGTCTGCTGCTGGTGCTGGTCCCGATGCTCGCCAAGCAGTTGTATCGACTGTATGAACTGGCGCCGCAGATTCTTGACTGGTTGCAGCACACGGCGCTGCCCTGGACGCAGGCAAAACTCGGCCTGGCGGACGGTTTCTGGAAGTTCGACAAGGTCAAGGCGGCCATCTCCGAACACATGGGCCAGACGGGCGACATCGTCGGCATCATCCTGGCGCAAGCCACCACCTCGACCCTGGCGTTGATCGGCTGGTTGACCAACCTGGTGCTGATCCCGGTGGTGTGCTTCTACCTGCTGCGGGACTGGGACGTGATGATGGCCAAGGTGCGTAGCCTGTTGCCGCGTCACAAGGAAAGCAAAATCGTCGCCCTGGCAGCGGAATGCCACGAGGTACTGGGCGCCTTCATCCGTGGCCAGTTGCTGGTGATGGTTGCGCTGGGCTTCATATATGCCGCCGGCCTGATGCTGGTGGGGCTTGAACTGGGGCTGCTGATCGGCGTGATTGCCGGCCTGGCCGCGATCGTGCCGTACATGGGCTTCGTGATCGGCATCGGTTCGGCGATCATCGCCGGCTTCTTCCAGTTCGGTGGCGATTTGTACCCGATGCTGGGAATTGTCGCGGTGTTCATGGTCGGTCAGGCCCTGGAAGGCATGGTCCTGACGCCATTGCTGGTGGGCGACCGGATCGGTCTGCACCCGGTGGCGGTGATCTTCGCGATTCTGGCGGGGGGCGAGCTGTTCGGCTTCACCGGCATCCTGCTGGCGCTGCCGGTGGCGGCGGTGATCATGGTGCTGGTGCGCCATATTCACGACGTCTACAAGGATTCGGATATCTACGGCGGCATGGAAGATCCGAAGTTGTAGCGGCTGATCGGGCCGCGACCTTTCACCCGCCCACGGGCGCCTGGATATTCAATCCATGCGCCTTTTTTATGGCTGCTAATCCGCCTGAAATCCAACCCTGCCGCGTGACCCGCGCAAGCCTTTGATTTTGCAGGCAGTGTGCCGCATTGTGCGGTCCGGCCCACGGGTATAAACTTTGCGCACTTTTCACAGAGGCCCCTTGGCGGCTCATCATGAGCCGTTCAGCCAGCATGAAACCAATTCAGCTGCCCCTGAGTGTGCGTCTGCGTGATGACGCCACCTTCGTCAATTACTATCCAGGCGCCAATGCCGCAGCACTCGGCTATGTCGAGCGGCTGTGCGAAGCCGACGCCGGGTGGACCGAAAGCCTGATCTACCTCTGGGGCAAGAACGGCGTAGGGCGCACCCACCTGCTGCAAGCCGCCTGCCTGCGTTTTGAGCAACTGGGCGAGCCCGCTGTCTATCTCCCGCTGGCTGAAGTGCTTGATGAAGGCGTCGAGCTGTTCGATCACCTTGAGCAATACGAGCTGGTCTGCCTGGACGACCTCCAGGTCATCGTCGGCAAGCCGGAATGGGAAGAGGCCTTGTTCCACTTGTTCAACCGGCTGCGAGACAGCGGTCGTCGCCTGTTGATTGCCGCGTCCTGTTCGCCCCGTGAACTGCCGGTGAAACTGGCGGACCTGAAATCCCGCCTGACCATGGCGCTGGTGTTCCAGATGCGGCTGCTGTCGGACGAAGAAAAACTGCGGGCCCTGCAGTTGCGCGCCTCGCGCCGTGGCCTGCACCTTACCGATGAGGTCGGCCACTTCATCCTGACCCGTGGCACCCGCAGCATGAGCGCGTTGTTCGATTTGCTCGAGCAGCTCGACCAGGCCTCCTTGCAGGCCCAGCGCAAGCTGACCATTCCTTTCCTGAAAGAGACCCTCGGCTGGTGATTGCCGGCGTCGATCCTGCGTTGGTGCTGCAGACGGCGGCAGCGCTGCGTCATGCCGACCGGATTCTGATCATCACCGGTGCCGGGCTGTCGGCAGATTCGGGGCTGCCCACCTATCGCGGTGTGGGCGGGCTCTACAACGGTCACACCGGCGACGGACTGCCCATCGAAATGGCGCTGTCCGGGCCCATGCTGCGCCGCGACCCGGCCCTGTGCTGGAAGTACATTGCCCAATTAGGCAGCGCTTGCCTCGGCGGACGGCCCAATGAGGCGCACTATGCCATCGCACAACTGCAGCAGCGTAAGCCCGATTGCTGGGTACTGACGCAAAACGTCGATGGTTACCACAGGGCGGCAGGCAGTTCGTCGGATCGTTTGATTGAGATTCACGGACAGCTGTCGCCGCTGTACTGTCAGACTTGTGGCGTCAAGGATCCGCACTTGAGCCAGCATTTACAGGGGCCTCTGCCCCCTCTGTGCGCAATATGCCATGGGATTTTGCGACCACCGGTGGTGCTTTTCGAGGAAATCTTGCCAGAAATGGCACTGAAAATGCTCAACGAAGAGATGGCGAAGGGCTTCGATGCGGTTATAAGCATTGGCACCACTGCCAGCTTTCCGTATATTCACGAGCCGATGCTGCGCACGAGGGTATCCGGGGGCTTTACTGCCGAGATAAACCCCTCGCAAACCGATCATTCCGCACAAATGGACGTGTTCCTGAAGTGCCGGGCCTTAGATGTGATGAGCGACATCGTAAGTCACATTTGATTCGATTGAATTTGCAAATGGGTTTGATAGAAGGCATAGTCTCGGCTTCTTTACCTTATTTCCCACGGTCGTGTTCATGCTCAATCGCTTAGCACCCCTCGTGCCTCTCGCACTCGTTACCCTCTTGTTCGGCTGCGCGGCTCAGATGCCAGCGTCGCAACAACAGGTTCAACACCAGAACCTCCAGAATTCGATCACTGCGCAATCCGCCGTTCAACGCGCCGATTACGCCTCCGTGCTGCAAGACGAAATCGCAACCGAAGATGAACTCGCCCAGTTTGCCGACAGCAAACCGTACCGTTTGCCGGCCTTGGCCGACAGCATCCTCGAACGCGGCAAATCCTTGATCGGCACCCGCTACCGTTTCGGTGGCACCTCGACTTCTTCAGGCTTTGATTGCAGCGGCTTTATCGGTTACCTCTTTCGCGAAGAGGCTGGCATGAGCCTGCCGCGTTCCACGCGCGAAATGATCAACGTCGATGCGCCACTGATCAAACGCAACGATCTCAAGCCGGGCGATCTGCTGTTCTTCAGCACCGCCGGCCGGGGTCGGGTCAGTCACGCCGGCATTTACCTGGGTGATGACCAGTTCATCCACTCCAGCAGCCGGCGCAGTGGCGGTGTCCGGGTAGACAGCCTGGACGATGCGTACTGGTCCAGAACGTTCATCGAAGCCAAGCGCGCGCTGGCCATGGCACCTGCTCAGGGGCCTACCACCACGACCGCGATGACCTCGACTACACTCAAGCGCCAACACCGTTAATACCGGGCGCATGGCGGGGAAACCCGGGCTCATGCGCATTTCCGGGTCCCGGCGTTGGCAGGGACTTAGGCCGCATCCCGTCACAGGTTGTTGTGTTTATGTCGTTTACGGTACGCCTGATTGTCATTTCTTTGGCTGCGTTGCTGGCTGCATGCGCCAGCAATCCGCCGCCTGCGCCTAAACGGGTTGCTCCCCGGCCTGTTGTGGTTTCCGTTCCCTCCGATTTTCCTTCGCCGATGGCTGATGACGTGCTGGTCCGCGCTATCGGGCTGGTGGGCACGCCCTATCGCTGGGGCGGCAATACCCCTGATTCCGGTTTTGATTGCAGTGGCTTGATTGCGTACGTCTACCGCAACGCGACGGGCATCAGTTTGCCGCGTTCGACCCGCGAAATGATTACGTTGCGTGGCCCGAACATCAATCGCAGCCAGTTGCAGACCGGCGATCTGGTGTTCTTCGCCACCGGCGGTGGCTCCAATGTCAGTCACGCGGGGATTTACGTGGGGGAAGGGCGGTTCGTGCATGCGCCGGCCACCGGCGGCACGGTCAAGCTCGACAGCCTGGACAAACCCTATTGGCAGAAAGCCTGGCTCAACGCCAAGCGTGTGATCCAGCCTTCGAGCCTGGCGCGGCAGTAGCCTCGGCGGCAGTCGGGCAGTGGGAGGGAGCTTGCTCGCGATCATATTGATCGTTCCCATGCTCTGCGTGGGAACGCCGTTGATGACGCTCCGCGTCATGGGACGCGGAGCGTCCGCAGATGCATTCCCACGCAGAGCGTGGGAACGATCCCTTCAACGAGTTACGGCTTGACCGCTGCCTGCGCAGTCTTCGCCGCCGTCACCCGCCAGATCTTGTTCCCCACATCATCCGCCACCAGCAGACCACCGTTGTTGTCGTTGATCACGCCGACCGGGCGGCCCTGGGCTTTTTCGTCCGAACTCAGGAAGCCTGTCAGCAGATCAACCGGTGTGCCGCTCGGCTTGCCATTCTTGAACGGTACGAACAACACTTTGTAGCCACTGTACGGTTTGCGGTTCCACGAGCCGTGCTGACCGATGAACAGCCCTTCGGTGAACGGCGCCGGCAGGGTTTTCCCGTCAGCAAACGTCAGGCCCAGGGAGGCGGTGTGCGGACCCACGGCGAAATCCGGGGCGATGGCCTTGGCCACCAGGTCTGGATTTTGTGGCGTCACGCGCACGTCCACGTGCTGGCCGTAATAGCTGAACGGCCAGCCATAGAAAGCACCGTCCTTCACGGACGTCACGTAATCGGGGACCAGATCGCTGCCAATCTCGTCACGCTCGTTGACGGCCGTCCACAACGCGCCGGTGTTCGGTTCCCACGCCATCCCGTTGGGATTGCGCAGGCCCGAGGCAAAAATCCGGTGCGAGCCGGTGGCCGGGTCCACTTCCCAAATCGCCGCGCGGCCTTCTTCCTTGTCCAGGCCGTTCTCGCCGACGTTACTGTTGGAACCGACGGTGACGTAGAGCTTGGTCCCGTCCTTGCTGGCGATGACGTTCTTGGTCCAGTGATGGTTGAGCGTGCCACCCGGCAGATCGACAACCTTGGTGGGCTGGCCGCTGATGGACGTCTGGCCGGACTCGTAGTTGAAGCTGATCAGGCGGTCGGTGTCGGCCACATAAAACTTGTTGCCCACCAGCGCCATGCCGAACGGCGAGTTGAGGTTTTGCAGAAACACCGTGCGGGTTTCAGCGACACCGTCGTGGTCCTTGTCGCGCAGCAGGGTGATGCGGTTCGGGCTGGGAACGCCGGCACCGGCACGGCCCATGACTTTTTCCATGACCCAGCCGCGAATGCCTTTGCCATCATCGGGCTTGGGCGGGGAATTGGTTTCGGCCACCAGCACGTCACCGTTGGGCAGCACGTACAGCCAGCGCGGGTGGTCCAGGCCTTCAGCGAAGGCGGCGACCTGGGTGCCCGGCGCGGCAGTGGGTTTGGCGCCGGCGGCCCAGCCCACGGCAGGGGCGATGTTCACGGTCGGGATCAGGGTCTTGTTGGGTTCAGGTAGCTTGGGGGAGGTCCCCATGCCGTCACTGACCTGCAGTTTCGAGGATTCGCCGCAGGCGGCAAGGCCCCCGGCGACCAGCAGAACCAAAGCAACTTGAGGTCTGAGCTTGAACATCGTCGATCTCCATTTCGTAGGCAGTTGGTATTTTTATGTACCTAGGTAGAGACACCTTACGCCGCTTAGTTTCAACCGATAGGCCAAGTGCGGGCTGGATGCGCGGATCAGGCGCAGCGTCGATTGACGCTCATACCTCAACCCTCTACCCTTCGCCCCTTGTTTCAGGTGCCCTTCGGACCAGTCTCGACAGGGTGAAACAGGGAAGCCGGTGAGAACGTTGAATTCGATCCCGGCGCTGCCTCCGCAACGGTAAATGAGAAAAAGCCACGCACGATGCCACTGTGCTCACTGAGCATGGGAAGGCGCATGGCCCGACGTATCGCTCATGAGTCCGGAGACCGGCCTGATCCAATTCCACAGCATCACGGAGGGCGATGCTCTGCGCCGCGGTCCGCCTTGAAGGGCGCCGTGTTGCCAGTGCCTGCTCGTGCGCTCCGTCTGCGTTTTACCTGCCCTCAAGCGGAGAGCTGAGATGAGCGAAACCCCCGAACGTGACGAACGCCACCTGGCGCGGATGCTGCGCAAAAAGGCCGTGATGGATGAGCGCATTGCCAGCGCCCCCAATGAATGCGGGCTGCTGCTGGTGCTGACCGGCAACGGCAAAGGCAAAAGCAGTTCGGCGTTCGGCATGCTCGCCCGCGCCATGGGCCACGGCATGCAGTGCGGCGTGGTGCAGTTCATCAAGGGCCGCAACAGCACCGGCGAGGAGCTGTTTTTCCGCCGCTTCCCCGAGCAAGTGCGTTATCACGTCATGGGCGAGGGCTTTACCTGGGAAACCCAGGATCGCCAGCGCGACATCGCCGCCGCCGAATCCGCGTGGGGCGTGACCCAGGACATGCTGCGTGACCCCGGTATCGGCCTGGTGATCCTCGACGAACTCAACATCGCCCTCAAGCACGGCTACCTGGATCTGGAGCAAGTGCTTGCCGACCTGCAGGCGCGTCCGCCGATGCAGCACGTGGTGGTCACCGGCCGTGGCGCCAAGCAGGAACTGATCGACCTGTCGGACACGGTGTCGGACATCAGCGTGGTCAAGCACGCGTTCCAGTCCGGCATTCGCGCGCAGAAGGGTATTGAACTGTGAGTGAGTGTTCATGAGTCAGGCCAGGCACTGCCCGGCGGTACTGATTGCCGCGCCTGCCTCCGGGCAGGGCAAGACCACGGTGACCGCCGCGCTCGCCCGTTTGCACCGCAATCAGGGGCGTAAGGTCCGTGTGTTCAAATGCGGTCCGGATTTTCTTGACCCGATGATCCTCGAACGCGCCAGCGGCAACCCGGTTTACCAGCTGGACATGTGGATGGTGGGCGAGGACGAAAGCCGACGCCTGTTGTGGGAAGCCGCCGCGGACGCTGACCTGATTCTGATCGAGGGCGTGATGGGGCTGTTCGACGGCACGCCGTCCAGCGCGGACCTTGCCCGACGTTTCGGCGTGCCGGTGCTGGGCGTTATCGACGGCACGGCCATGGCCCAGACCTTCGGCGCGCTGGCGTTGGGCCTGGCGCGCTATCAGCCGGATCTGCCGTTTGCCGGCGTGCTGGCCAACCGGGTCGGCACCGTACGTCACGCGCAACTATTGGAGGGCAGCCTTACCGAAGGCCTGCGCTGGTACGGCGCGTTGTCCCGGGAAACCGGTATCGAACTGCCGAGCCGCCATCTGGGTCTGGTGCAAGCCAGCGAATTGAACGATCTCGATGTGCGCCTCGACTCGGCGGCTAATGCCCTGGCCAGCACCTGCGAAGTCGCGTTGCCGCCCGCCGTTACCTTCGAAGCCCCTGAGTTCGTGGCCGCAGAACGCTTGCTCGAAGGCGTGCGCATCGCCATCGCCCACGACGAGGCCTTTGCGTTCATGTACGGCGCCAGCCTCGACCTGCTGCGGGCCATGGGCGCCGAGTTGTTGTTTTTCTCGCCCATTCGCGATCAACGCTTGCCGGATGCCGACAGCCTGTATCTGCCGGGTGGCTACCCCGAGCTGCACCACGTGGCGCTGGGGGAAAACACCCCCATGATTGAAGCGATTCGCCAGCACCATGCCGACGGCAAGCCGCTGTTGGCCGAATGCGGCGGGATGTTGTACCTGCTCGACGCCCTGACCGACGTCGACGGCCAGCGCGCTGAACTGGTCGGCTTGCTCGGCGGCGAGGCGGTGATGCAAAAGCGTCTGGCGGCCCTGGCCCTGCAAAACGTCGACCTGCCCGAAGGCACGTTGCGTGGCCATACCTATCATCATTCCCTGACCAGCACCGAGCTGCAGCCCATTGCCCGAGGCGTGAGCCCCAATGGCGGGCGCGGCGCCGAAGCGGTGTACCGCGTCGGCCGGATGACCGCGTCCTACGTGCACTTCTATTTCCCCTCCAACCCCCAGGCGGTGGCGGCGCTGTTTTTGCCATGAGCGATTCAAGCTGCAAGACAACTACCGTGGGAGCGGACCTGTCCGCGAAGACTGAGGCTCAGACGCTGCAAATGCATTGGATTGACTGGCCTCTTCGCGGACAGGTCCGCTCCCACAGGAGTCCGTGCCTGCAGTTGAACCTGCGAAGGACGGTCATGGTTCGGTGGCAAGCATGACCGACCACGCCTTCACCCCCGACGAACGCGCAGCGGTCTACCGCGCCATCGCCGAACGCCGGGACATGCGTCACTTCATCGGCGGCACGGTGGCACCCGAATTGCTGGCGCGGTTGCTGGAAGCGGGGCACCACGCGCCGAGCGTGGGCCTGATGCAGCCGTGGCGCTTCATTCGCATCAGCGACCCGCACCTGCGCCAACGCATTCAGGCCCAGGTCGAACAAGAGCGCATTCGCACCGCCGAAGCGCTGGGCGAGCGGGCGGACAACTTCATGAAGCTCAAGGTCGAAGGCATCAGCGATTGCGCCGAGGTGCTGGTCGCGGCGCTGATGGACGATCGCGAGAAACACATCTTCGGCCGTCGCACCCTGCCGGAAATGGACATGGCTTCGCTGTCCTGCGCGATCCAGAACATCTGGCTCGCCGCCCGCGCCGAAGGGCTGGGCATGGGCTGGGTCTCGCTGTTCGACCCGCAGGCCCTGGCTGACCTGCTGGGCATGCCGGCCGGTGCCAAGCCGCTGGCCATTCTGTGCCTGGGCCCGGTCGCCGAATTCTATCCACAGCCGATGCTGGTGATGGAAGGCTGGGCCCAGGCGCGGCCGCTCACTGAACTGATTTACGAAAACAGCTGGGGAGAGCATCCATGAGCGTGGCGTTGTTGAGCATCGCCGGGGTCGCGCTGGATGCGCTGCTGGGCGAGCCGAAGCGACACCATCCGCTGGTGGCGTTCGGACGTTTTGCCGAGCGTATCGAGCGCCGGTTGAATGCGGCCGGCCGAGGCTGGCGCAGTCATGGCGTCACGGCCTGGTTCATCGCCGTGATCCCGCTCACCCTGTTGGCCACGCTGCTAAGCGGGCTGCCTTACATTGGCGTGTTCGTGGAAGTCGCCGCGTTGTATTGCGCGCTGGGCCTGCGCAGCCTGGGCGAACACGTGGAACCAGTGGCCCAGGCCTTGCGCGCCGATGATTTGGATGAGGCACGGCATCGGGTCGGTTATCTGGTCAGTCGCCAGACCACCGAACTGGACCGCACCGAAGTCGCCCGGGCGGCCACCGAGTCCGTGCTGGAAAACGGCAGTGACGCGGTGTTCGCCGCGATCTTCTGGTTCGTGCTGTTCGGCGCCCCGGGCGTGGTGTTGTACCGGCTGAGCAATACGCTGGACGCCATGTGGGGTTACCGCAATGAGCGCTTCGAACGCTTCGGCTGGGCAGCGGCAAAAATCGACGATCTGCTTAACTACATTCCAGCACGACTGGTGGCGCTGACCTACGCACTGCTCGGCAAGACCCGACTGGCGTTGCGTTGCTGGCGAACCCAGGCGCCCAAGTGGGACAGCCCCAATGCTGGGCCGGTCATGGCCGCAGGCGCTGGCGCGCTGGGCGTCGAACTGGGCGGTGCCGCGATCTATCACGGCGAATTGCACCAGCGGCCGCAACTGGGCGAAGGCGCCCCGGCCGATGCCGACTCGATTGATCGTGGTTGGCAGCTGGTGCAGCGTGGTGTCTGGTTATGGCTGTTGATGCTGTGCGCAGGAGCTTACTTTTATGCTTGAACACGGCGGTCGATTACGCGGCGCGGTGGCTACCTACGGGATCGCCGAAGCCGACTGGCTGGACCTCTCCAGCGGCATTTCGCCCTGGGCGTGGCCGATCCCGGAGATCGCGCCGTCTGCCTGGGCGCGTCTGCCGGAAACCAACGACGGTCTCGAGCTGGCGGCCTGCGACTACTACGGTGCACCCCACGCCTTGCCGGTGCCCGGTTCCCAGGCCGCGATCCAGGCCCTGCCGCGGCTGCGTCATTCGGGCAAGGTCGGCGTGCTGTCGCCCTGTTACGCCGAACATGCCGAGGCCTGGCGCAACAATGGATTCCTGGTGCGCGAGGTGCTGGAACACGAAGTCGATCGCTTCATCGATTCCCTCGACGTGCTGGTGGTGGTCAACCCCAACAACCCCACGGGTTTGAGCCTGTCCCCCGAACGTCTGCTGGACTGGCACGCCAAGCTGGCCGAGCACGGCGGCTGGCTGGTAGTGGACGAAGCGTTCATGGACAACACGCCGGCGCTGAGCCTGGCGGGCAAGTCGGATCGGGTCGGGCTGATCATCCTGCGTTCGTTCGGCAAATTCTTCGGACTGGCCGGGGTGCGCCTCGGCTTCGTGCTGGCCGAGGAACGGTTTCTCAAGGTTCTCGCCAAACAGATCGGGCCTTGGGCGGTGAACGGTCCTACGCGATGGCTGGGACAAGTCTGCCTCAACGACGTTGAAGGTCATCGTCGGCAACAGGAACGCACGGGCAACGCCAGTCAGCGTCTGGTTGCGCTATTGACCCGATACGGCCTGGCGCCGCAGGGCGGATGCGCGCTGTTTCAGTGGCTGATAACCCCCGACGCCGTGGCGTTGTACGAATGTTGCGCCCGGCGCGGGATTTTGCTGCGGCTGTTCCAGAACGAAGGCCCGCACAACAACAGCCTGCGTTTCGGCCTGCCCCGGGAAGAAGCCGACTGGCAGCGACTTGAAACGGCGCTTCACGCGTTTTCGAGGCAAGCCCCATGACCGGCAAAACGCTGATGGTGCAGGGCACCACGTCCGACGCGGGCAAAAGCACACTGGTGACGGCTTTGTGCCGCTGGCTGACCCGGCAAGGCGTCAACACCGTGCCGTTCAAACCGCAGAACATGGCGCTCAACAGCGCCGTCACCGCAGACGGCGGCGAGATCGGCCGGGCGCAGGCGGTGCAGGCCCAGGCCTGTGGGCTGGTGCCGCACACGGACATGAACCCGGTGTTGCTCAAACCCAACAGCGACACCGGCTCGCAAGTGATCATTCATGGCCGCGCCGTCACCACCATGAACGCCGTCGCGTATCACGACTACAAAGCCATCGCCATGCAAGCGGTGCTTGAATCCCATCAACGGCTGAGCGACGCGTATTCGGTGGTTATGGTCGAAGGCGCGGGGTCGCCGGCCGAGATCAACCTGCGCGCCGGTGACATCGCCAACATGGGCTTTGCCGAAGCGGTGGATTGCCCCGTGTTGCTGGTGGCCGACATCAATCGCGGCGGGGTGTTTGCGCATCTGGTCGGGACCCTTGAATTGCTGTCGCCCAGCGAGCAGGCGCGGGTCAAGGGCTTCATCATCAACCGGTTTCGCGGCGACATTGCGTTGCTGCAACCGGGGCTGGACTGGCTCGAACAGCGCACCGGCAAACCGGTGGTGGGCGTGCTGCCGTACGTGATGGACCTGCACCTGGAGGCCGAAGACGGCCTCGACCAGCGCCAGACCGACAAGGCGGAGCGCGTGCTGGACGTCATCGTTCCGGTGTTGCCGCGCATCAGCAACCACACCGATTTCGATCCGCTGCGCCTGCATCCGCAGGTGAATCTGCAATTCATCGGGCCGGGCCAGGCCATTCCGGCCGCCGATCTGATCATTCTGCCGGGCTCGAAAAGCGTGCGCAGCGACCTGGCGTTTCTACGCAAGAACGGCTGGGACACTGCCATCAGCCGGCACCTGCGCTACGGCGGCAACGTCATGGGCATCTGTGGCGGCCTGCAAATGCTCGGC
This sequence comes from Xanthomonas sp. WHRI 1810A, assembly GCF_040202885.1. NCBI lineage: Bacteria > Pseudomonadati > Pseudomonadota > Gammaproteobacteria > Lysobacterales > Lysobacteraceae > Xanthomonas > Xanthomonas sp. WHRI 1810A. Next base: position 199,677 of record NZ_JBEGED010000004.1, on the reverse strand, counting down.
GCGCAGTTGCACGATCCGCTAGGGCTGGAAGGTGACGCCGGTTCAAGCCCGGGCCTGGGTCTGCTGGACCTGAACACGGTGCTGGAGGAAGAGAAGCAGCTGCGCAATGTGCGGGGCCGTCTAACCCTTGAAGGTGCCGAAGTCAGCGGCTACGAAATTCATGCGGGCGTCACCTCCGGCCCGGCGCTGGAAACGCCTGCGGTGCTGCTCGACGACGGCCGATGCGATGGCGCGCAGAGTGCGGACGGGCAGATTCTCGGCACCTACCTGCACGGCCTGTTCGAAACCCCCGCCGCTTGCAGCGCGTTGCTGCGTTGGGCCGGGCTGTCGGACGTGCAGGCGGTGGATTACCACGCGCTGCGCGAACGCGACATCGAGCGCCTGGCTGATCTGGTGGAAAATCATCTGGACCTTGCGCTGCTGCGCTCACTCTGTGGACTGGATGCTCACTGATGCTGCAATTGATTCTGGGCGGCGCACGCTCCGGTAAAAGCCGTCTGGCGGAAAGACTGGCGAACGACACCGGTCTTGATGTCATTTATATAGCCACCAGCCAGCCGCTGGATGGCGAGATGAACCAGCGCGTGGCCCTTCATCGTCAGCGACGTCCCTTGCATTGGGGCCTGATCGAAGAACCCCTCGAACTCGCCCGGGTGCTGAAAGACAACGCGCACGACGGCCGTTGTCTGTTGGTCGATTGCCTGACCCTGTGGCTGACCAACCTGCTGATGCTCGACGACCCCCAACACCTGAGCCAGGCGCGCGACGCGCTGCTGGACAGCCTGGCGACACTGCCGGGCGAGATCATTTTTGTCAGCAACGAGACCGGGATGGGCGTCGTGCCCCTCGGTGAGCTGACCCGCCGTTACGTCGATGAAGCCGGTTGGCTGCATCAAGCGCTGGCTGAGCAATGCCAGCGCGTGGTGCTGACCGTTGCCGGATTGCCGATGACCCTGAAAGGACCCGCGTTATGAGTAATGTCTGGTGGCTGGCGCCTGCCCTGGAAGTGGACGCCCACAGCCGCGAAGAAGCACTCGCCCGGCAACAGCAACTGACCAAACCCACCGGCTCACTGGGCCAGCTGGAACGCGTGGCGGTGCAGCTCGCCGGGTTGCAAGGGCGGATCAAGCCCCACGTCGACAGCATCTGGATCGCGATTTTTGCCGGCGATCACGGGGTGGTGGCCGAAGGTGTGTCGGCCTATCCGCAGGCCGTCACCGGGCAGATGCTGCACAACTTTGTCATGGGCGGCGCCGCCATCAGCGTGCTCGCCCGGCAGTTGTCCGCGCAGCTGGATGTGGTGGACCTGGGCACCGTGTCGCCGTTGAACCTGCCCGGCGTGGTGCACCTGAACATCGGCGCGGGCACGGCGAATTTTGCCAAGGGCCCGGCCATGACCCACGAACAAGGTCTGCTGGCCCTGCAAGGCGGCCGTGACAGCGTGCTGCGCGCCAAAGCAGCGGGGGCGCAGTTGTTCATCGGCGGCGAGATGGGCATCGGCAATACCACCGCCGCAAGCGCCATGGCCTGCGCGTTGCTGGGGTGTCCGGCGGTGCAGATGGTCGGCCCCGGCACCGGCCTTGATCCCCACGGCATCAGCCACAAGGCGCAGGTGATCGAACGCGCCCTGGCGCTGCATGCCGATCAGGCGGGTGATCCGCTGGGCATTCTGTTTTGTCTGGGCGGGTTCGAGATCGCGGCATTGGTGGGTGCTTATCTGGCCAGCGCCCAGGAAGGCATTGCGGTGCTGGTGGACGGTTTTATCTGCACGGTGGCGGCCCTGGTGGCGGTGCACCTGAACCCGGCCTGTCGCCCGTGGTTGTTCTTTGCCCATCGCGGCGCCGAGCCCGGCCATCGCCATGTGCTGGAAGCGCTGGACGCCGAACCCTTGCTGGATCTGGGCCTGCGCCTGGGCGAGGGCAGTGGCGCGGCGTTGGCGGTGCCGCTGTTGCGCCTGGCCTGCGAGCTGCATAACGGCATGGCGACCTTCGAGGAAGCGGCCGTGGCCGACCGTCCGGCATGAGCCTGCGCCTGGATCTGCTGCGCCACGGTGAAACCGAACTGGGCGGCGGCTTGCGTGGCAGTCTCGACGATGCGCTGACCGACACCGGCTGGCAGCAAATGCGTTCGGCAGTCAGTGAGGCCGGGCCGTGGGACCGGATCATCAGCTCGCCGTTGCAGCGTTGCGCCCGATTTTCCGAAGAGCTGGCGACCCGCCTGAATCTGCCCTTGCAGCTTGAGCCGGCGTTGCAAGAGCTGCATTTTGGTGACTGGGAAGGGCACAGCGCGGCGCAGTTGATGGAGACCGACGCCGACGGGCTTGGTCTGTTCTGGGCCGATCCTTACGCGTTTACGCCGCCCAACGGGGAGCCGGTAACGGCGTTTTCCCACCGGGTGCTCGGTGCTATCGACCGTTTGCAGCGGGCTCACAACGGCGAGCGATTGCTGCTGGTCAGCCACGGCGGCGTGATGCGATTGCTGCTGGCCCAGGCGCGCGGCTTGCCACGCGAGCAGTTGCTGCAGGTCGAGGCCGGCCATGGCAGCGTGTTCACGCTAGAGGTGGCGGCCGACTGCCAGTTGACGGAGGTTTAACATGTTGCCGTTCTGGATTGCCCTGCAGTTTCTCTCAAGCTTTCCCATCCGCTTGCCGGGGATGCCAACCCCTGAGCAAACCGGGCGCTCGCTGCTGTTTTATCCGGTGGTGGGCCTGGTGTTCGGCATAGTGCTGATGGCGTTCAGCGCACTGTTGCACGGCGCGCCATTGCTGTTGCATGCCGCCTTGGTGCTGGCGGCGTGGGTCATGCTCAGCGGCGGTTTGCATCTTGATGGGCTGGCCGACAGCGCGGATGCCTGGCTCGGCGGTTTCGGTGATCGCGAGCGCACCCTGACGATCATGAAAGACCCACGCAGTGGACCGATAGCGGTGGTCACGCTGGTGGTGGTGCTGTTGCTGAAATTCGCCGCCCTTGTTGCGCTGATCCAACAGCAGCACAGCATCGGATTGCTGCTGGCGCCGGTGATCGGACGGGCCGCGCTGCTGGGGTTGTTCCTGCACACGCCTTACGTGCGCAAAGGCGGATTGGGTCAGGCGCTGGCCGATCATCTGCCCCGGCGTGTGAGTCAGCAGGTGTTGTTGGCGGTAGCGATGGGTTCGCTGTTGGTGGGCGGGTCTTCAGGGCTGGTGGCATTGCTGGTGGCCGTTGTGGGTTATGTCTGGCTGCGGCAGGTGATGATGCGTCGGTTAGGCGGCACCACCGGCGACACTGCCGGCGCGATGCTGGAGTTGCTGGAAGTGGCTGTGCTTATTGCGCTCGCCCTTATCTGACCCCACCCCTGTAGGCGCGAACGTGTTCGCGAAGCGTCCTGTGAGGCAACTCCGGATAGTGCCTTCGCCAACACGTTGGCTCCTGCCGGTTTTTCGTTTGTCGCATTCATTGACATGTTCAACACGCAAGGCGTAATTTTCCGAAACTTCTGAACTGCGGGTATATCCGCCTATTCCTTCTACGGTCTGTGTGCCGGGAGAACAATAATGACGTCGGTATGGCGCACCAGTGGGTGGATTCTTTTCGGCAGCGCATTGATCCTGGCGCTGTCCCTCGGCACACGCCACGGTTTCGGGCTGTTCCTGCCGCCCATGAGTGCCCAGTTCGGCTGGGGGCGCGAGGTGTTTGCGTTCGCCATTGCCTTCCAGAACCTGATCTGGGGCTTGGCGCAACCTTTCGCAGGGGCATTGGCGGACCGCTTCGGCGCAGCAAAAGTGGTGTTTGTCGGCGGGGTTCTGTATGCCGCCGGCCTGATGTGCATGAGCCTGGCGGATTCGCCATTGAGCCTGTCCCTCAGCGCCGGGTTGTTGATCGGCATCGGCCTGTCGGGCACCTCGTTTTCGGTCATTCTCGGGGTGGTCGGTCGTGCGTTGCCGGCGGAAAAACGCAGCATGGGCATGGGGATCGCCAGTGCGGCGGGCTCGTTCGGGCAGTTTGCGATGCTGCCCGGTACCCTCGGGCTGATCGGCTGGTTGGGCTGGTCCATGGCGCTGCTGGCGCTGGGTCTGCTGGTGGCGTTAATCCTGCCGCTGGTGGCCATGCTCAAGGACACACCGCTGCCCATGGTCGAGGGCCAGCAAACCCTGCGCGAAGCCCTGCATGAGGCCTGCACCCATTCCGGTTTCTGGTTGCTTGCCTTCGGCTTTTTCGTGTGCGGGTTCCAGGTGGTGTTCATCGGTATCCACCTGCCGGCCTACCTGGTGGACCAGCACCTGCCCGCCAAAGTCGGCACCACGGTGCTGGCGCTGATTGGCCTGTTCAACATCTTCGGCACTTACATCGCGGGCTGGCTGGGCGGGCGGATGTCCAAACCGCGGCTGCTCACGGCCCTGTACCTGTTGCGCGCGGTGGTGATCGCGCTGTTCCTGTGGATACCGTTGACCGAAACCACGGCCTACCTGTTCGGCGTGACCATGGGGCTGTTGTGGCTGTCCACCGTGCCGCTCACCAATGGCACCGTCGCGACGCTGTTCGGCGTGCGCAACCTGTCGATGCTCGGCGGGATTGTGTTCCTGTTTCATCAGTTGGGCGCGTTTCTGGGCGGATGGCTGGGTGGCGTCGTGTATGACCGCACTGGCAATTACGACCTGATCTGGCAGGTCTCGATCCTGCTCAGCCTTATGGCGGCGGCCCTGAACTGGCCGGTGCGTGAGCGGCCCGTTGCGCGGTTGCAGGTTGCGCAGGGGGCGTTGTGATCAGGCTTGTGCCGTGGGTAGGAGGCGCCGTTATTGGCGCCGCTTTGCTTGCGGCTGCGTGGTGGGGCTGGCAACACGTCGGCCTGCCGGCCTTGCAACTTGGCATGGGTGCCTGCTGAAACCGCCGCAGCGGTGTGTCTAGGCATCGGCAGCCCCATGGAGTAGCGTGTCGTCAGACACTAATTGCGAGGGAGGCTGCCATGAGAGTTCGCTGGATTGCTGGGCCGTTGCTGTTGCTAGCCATGAGTGGTGCAGCCCTGGCTGCCGATTGCCCGCCGTTGTTGCAGGGCGAGTTGCAAAAATTGCGCGCCAAACAGAACATCGACCTGTGCAAGCAGTTCGCCGGCAAGCCGCTGGTGGTGGTCAATACCGCAAGCTTCTGCGGCTTCGCGCCCCAATTCAAAGGGCTCGAAGCGTTGAATCAGCGTTTCAAGGGGCAGGGGCTGGAAGTCCTCGGCGTGCCATCGGATGACTTCAAGCAGGAGTCCAACGATGCGGCCGAGACTGCCAAGGTCTGCTACGTCAATTATGGGGTGACCTTCACCATGACCGAGCCGCAGCCGGTTCGGGGTGATGACGCCACGCACCTGTTCAAAGTGCTGGCGGAACAGAGCAACCCGCCGCGCTGGAATTTCTATAAATACGTGGTGGACCGCAAGGGCAACGTCATCGCCAGTTTCGGCAGCATCACCACGCCGGATGATCCTGAGTTGATTGCGGCGGTGGAAAAGGCGATTGCTTCGAAGCCTTGATCGAGTGGAATGCAACCCTGTAGGAGCGCGCTCGCCCGCGATTGCGTTCTGCCTGCACCAGATTCGTTGAATGACACGACGCAATCGCGGGCAAGCGCGCTCCTACATAGAGGATGGCTGACATAAAAAAACCCCGCAGCCATCGCTGGCTGCGGGGTTTTTCGCGTCTGGCGAACGGGGTTTCAGCCCGCCCCGCCCACCGCATCAGAAGCGGTAGGTCAGGCCCAGGCCGAAGCCGTTGGCGCTGTTGTCATACTTGGCGTTATAGGTGTTGCCCAAAGCGTTGACACGGTTGACGTTGACCTTCTCTTCGTCCAGGTAGGAGTAGGCCAGGTCGACAGTCATGTCTTCCGTTGGACTCCAGCCAGCGCCGATGCTGAAGATCGTGCGGTCACCCGTTGGAATGCGTGGCGAACGATCGGTGTTGTTGGTCGGCGACTGGTCCCAGGTCAGACCGGTACGCAATACCCACTGCTTGTTGAGCTGGTAAGAGGTGCCGATGGCGTAGGCCCAGGTGTCGTGCCAGTTTTGTTCTTCGTTGATGGTGCCGACCAGTTGTGGCGCCGCTGCGCCGCCACCTGCGGTAAAACCAGAGTTTTCGACCGTAATAGCTTTCAAGCGGCTCCAGCGGGTCCAGGTGCTGCCTGCATACAGCTTCCAATCGTCAGTCACCTTTTGAGTGACCGAGAAATCTACGGATTCAGGTGTATCGATACTGAGCTTGGCGTCGTAGCGGCCAGCACCTAAGAGAGGCGCGGGAACGCCTGCGCCCGGTCTAACTTCAGTGTGTCCTTCGAGCTTGTAGGTCACTTTGGAATGGTAAGTAAGGCCTAAATTGGTCGTATCGGTTGCCTGGACCATCAGGCCGATGTTGTAGCCGTAGCCAACGTCATCGCCCTTAACCTGAACGCGTCCGTCACCGGAAGGTCTGCCGGTTATCGGCAGCGTGAGGCCGCTTACGTTCAATGCAGATTCCAGCACGCCCGAAATGCGGTTGATGGTAGGACCAAAACCGATGGAAACCTTGTCGTTGAAGGCGTAGCTGACCGTCGGCTGGAAGGTGATGACCTTCACTTGGCTCTTGCTGCCGAAATTGCGGCCCTGGAAGCTGTCTTCGTAATCTGTGATCAACCCGAATGGCGCGTACACGCCCAGGCCGAATGCCCAGTGGTCGTCGATTGGGTTGACGTAGAAACCCATTGGCACCGACGTAAACGGCACCATGTCGCCGTCGTTGGTACCTGCGGCACGGCCGCTGGCATCGGAAATATCGGTTTTGGCATCAATGGCGGCGACGCCAACGGTGACTTGTTGGCGCTTGATGCGGGACATGCCGGCAGGGTTGCCGAACACGATGCTGGCATCATCGACGGAAGAGGAGCGGCCGGCGAAACCGGTGCCCATGCCGCTGATACTTTGTTCGTTGAGGGCGAAGCCGGAAGCGAAGAGTTGGGTGGAGGCAAGTGTTACGGCAAGACTGAGGCTGGTTTTGATCATTACTTTTTTCATTATTAGAACTCCTTGTTGATCACCGCGCGAAAATTACCAACATTTTCCACATCGCGCTATAGGCTGGATCACCCGCTTTAGAGCTCTTTTTGTAGGACAATCCCAAAAAAATGCCGCCATCTCCAGCGAAACTGCCAAGTCACTAAATGGCCGATGCGGCTCGGTACAAGGGGCTGACCGAGGTTTGCCAGGCAGTGGTGAAATCTTTTAGCTGTCCGTGGGGCTGAAATATCTGGCGCCAAATTCGCGCCATGCCCAGCAAATCATGCTCGGCAGGCAGTGGCAGCCGACTGGCTTCGACCATCAGCCAGGCAATGGCGGTGGCGTAGCGCAGGTTGACCGTGAGCTCCAGATCGGGACCGGTCAGAAAGGCATGCTGGCTGGCCAGACCCCGGACCAGGCTCGCCAGGTCAGGGTCCTTGGCCAGATATTCGTCCCAGACGCGCCAGTGCAGGGTATCGGTGATGCTGTAAAGCCCATGACCGCGCTGGCTGTTCAGTTCCGCACCCAATGCAGACTGGATGGCGGCAACGCCCACCAGGAACAGTTCGGCATTGGGATTGTCGCGCCCGAGGTAGATCAGCGTCGGGCGGATCACGTATCGGCACAATTCACTGGCGGCGATGCCCATAACACCCTCGGAAGTAGGTGGTCCGGTGAGCCCGGCGCTTGGCAGCAGTGAATCGGATGGGCTCACCGGAAGCGGCGCAGGCCGCTTGAGTTCAAGTGTAGTGTCATATTTGCAGTGTAAAGGGCTGTTTTTAAGATCTTTCCTGTTCATCTCGCCGCCCTATATAGCGGGCGTTCCTGACGCAGAACCAAATTTCATAAGAAAAACAGGCACAAAAAAGCCCCGCCGTTAAAGGGCGAGGCCTGGTTGTGTCAATCGTGTTACGCGACGAATGGTATCAGGCGGTGAGGGCCTGACGCGTCCGGTCGATAATGGCCTGCAGCGGCTCGGCGCTGGAGTACTGATCCGGGTACAAACGTTCGCTGTGACGCGCAATGCCGTGTTCGTTGACGATGGTGAAGCTGAAGCAGCCTTTGCGAGCGGCCATGATCAGGCAGTTCATTGGTGCGAAGGCGTTGGTGAGGGTGCGGATGGCATCCTGAGTGTGCATTTGGTGAGTCATGATGATGGTGTTCCTAAAACGACACGGAATAGAGCCGTGCAAAATTAAAACGTTCCAGAAAACGCGGGCCACCGCTCGATTGCGAGTCAGGGGCAGGGCGAAGAACCTGTCTGGAACAAAAGCAGCCAGTTAAAGCGCAGTTATCGTGTAGCGCTGGGCTGACCGGTAGGTACTTAGGAGGGCAGGCATCACAACAGGAGCGAAGGTTCGAGGCTCGGGGTGAAGATCCTGATCAATTTGCAGGCTGGTTTTGGCAGGGCATGGATCTCAAGAACATCCTTCCAGTCGTAGGGAAGGCCATGTCTGTGAGTAATGTCTGGAAACCATCGAGGTGGTCGATCCCTTTTTTCAGCCCGCTATCGTTGGATGAGCTTGGCTGGGGGATTTGTTCGACCAGAATTGACTTTCAGCTTGGTACTAACGGCGGCGATGCTAACTCAGTTGGCATGACGATGGAAGCACTCATTTCAAATATTGTTACATTCAGCGCGTGTTCAGCGAAGCGGGTGCATTGTGGCCGTACGCGTCATTACGGCTGTGCGCCATGATTTTCCTGAGTCCGCGACGGATCAGGCGCTCGACAGGGGCGTTGGATGGCCATCATTTTGTGAACCGAAATTCGACTTGTGCACATTAGCGCAGGTAGTTGCCATCTCACTGTCACATGCGTCGCTAACAGCTTGATTTAACGTGGTGATTTATTAAGTCAATGAAAACCATCGCTTTTTTTACTGGTGAAAAAATCGTCAGTTTGAACGCAGGCCCCATTCTGCCTGCGTTTGCGAAGGTTCACGGGGCGTTGTCCACTGAGTTATCCACAGCTTCTGTGGATTGTCCCAAGTCTTTACGCGTGTTTAGCCCGCCTCTAATGGCAAGCGCTCCATCCTCGAATTCAATCCCGGACCATTAATCGGAATCTGACGCCCCGGCCCGTTCTGCGCATAATGCCGCCAGCATGAATTGGCACGTGGGGAAAATGTATGGCTTTGGACCTGACCAGCCTGTTGCTGGGTCTTGGTGTAGCGGCGCTGCCGTTGCTGGCGCTGGTGTGGCATATGCAACGAAAGCTGGCGCGTCATCACGCGGACGCCGCGTTGATGGACGAGCGCTTGAGTAACGCACAGATGGCGCAGGAAGGGCTTAATGCCCAGCTCGACGCCAGCCGCGATGAAATCAGTGACCTGAGCCAGGCCAATGCGGTCAAGCAGGCCGATCTGGCGGCGTTGCGCAGAGAGGTCGAGTTGCTGCGCCAGCAGCATGATGACGCTCGGCACGCGGTGGAGGCCTGGAGTCACGAACGCGCGGATAAAGAAGCGGAATTACGCCGACTGGACTCGCAGTGCGCTTCGTTGAATGCCGAGTTGCGTGAGCAGCAGGAAAGCCATCAGCAACGGCTGGACGATCTGCAGGGGTCCCGTGATGAGTTGCGCGCCCAGTTTGCGGAGCTGGCCAGCAAGATTTTCGATGAGCGCGAACAACGCTTTGCCGAGACCAGTCAGCAGCAACTAGGTCAGTTGCTCAATCCGCTCAAAGAGCGCATCCAGTCGTTCGAAAAACGGGTGGAGGAGAGTTATCAACAGGAAGCGCGTGAACGGTTCTCCCTGAGCAAGGAGCTGGAGCGTCTGCAGCAACTCAACCAGCGCTTGAGCGATGAAGCGACCAACCTGACCCGTGCGCTCAAGGGCCAGAAGACCCAAGGCAACTGGGGCGAGTTGATTCTGGAGCGGGTGCTCGAGCACGCCGGCCTGGAAAAGGGGCGCGAGTACCAGACCCAGGTCAATCTAAAAGGCCCTGACGGCGAACGGTTCCAGCCGGATGTGCTGATCATGCTGCCCGGCGACAAGCAAGTGGTGGTCGATGCAAAAGTCAGCCTGACGGCGTATCAGCAATACGTGTCTGCTGATGACGATGTGATCGCGCAAGTAGCCCTCAAGCAGCATGTCTTGTCGCTGCGCAATCACGTGAAAGGCTTGTCGGGCAAGGATTACAAGCGTCTGGAAGGGCTGCACAGCCTGGATTTCGTGTTGCTGTTCGTGCCGATCGAGGCGGCGTTTTCGGCAGCGCTGCAAGCTGAGCCGAACATGTTCCAAGAAGCGTTCGACCGTAACATCGTCATTGTCAGCCCCACGACGTTGCTGGCGACGCTGCGGGTGATCGACAGCTTGTGGAAGCAGGAGCGGCAAAGCCAGAACGCCCGGGAAATCGCCGAGCGAGCGGGGTGGCTGTACGACAAGTTCGTGCTGTTCATCCAGGACCTTGACGAGGTGGGTAACCGCCTGCAGCAGCTGGATAAAGCCTACGGCGCGGCGCGAAACAAGCTGACCGAAGGGCGCGGCAATCTGGTCAGCCGCAGCGAGCAGCTTAAGCTGCTGGGCGCTCGGGCCAGCAAATCGCTGCCGGCTGATTTACTCGAGCGGGCCATGACCGATGAAGATGGACTGCCTCAGTTGCAGGAATAACCGTTGATCCTCTAAACGCGAAGGAGTGGCGAAGCAGCCGAGACGGGACCCTCATGATTTACAAAATGTTTCCTGAGCGGGACGCTGTATTCAGGCTGCGTCTCACACCGTCAGGCTCCCGGGGGCGTCGCCTTGACGCCCGCTGTGACGGGCTGAGCCCATGCCGTTGGTCGTGTGCTACCTGTCGATTTGCTGTTCGGAGGGTCAGAATTGTCGCGGCCGGAAAAAATATCTGCCGCGACACTCCGTAGCAGGCGTAAAGTGCAATCACGCACTATGATCTGCGTTAAGCGGCTCAGAGTTTGGTTGCGGAGAATTTCCCTGAAGGGGGCGTCAAGCATGAACAGCAAACTGCAAGAATGGCTTCACGACGTGGGCGTTGCCCTTGGCCTGATCGAACGGCCTAAACTGCAACCTATCCCCGTGCGCACCAACGATGACAAGCGTCGCCAGCCGCGGCGCTGAAACAGCAAACCAGGCATTCGCCACCAAGACATGCGGCGCTATCGCTCGATAGCCCGCTTATCCCTATAACGCCGCTGTACTGCTCGCAGCGTGCACTCGCTCAATCTCTTCTCAATCGGTAATCGAACGCATCAACGTTTGAGTGCGCTCTGGTCTCTCATTTCCGAAACGATAACGTCCACGAAACCTTTCAGGGTCAGCTCCCGGTAATCGTCGCTGTCAGGGATGTCCGACAGTTTGGATTGCAGACGCTGGGGCACAACGATCCCGAATTCTGACTGTAAATCGCTGAAAAATTTATCGAAATCCTGCTTGTCCAGGATCAGTGTGGTCATGAGGGCATCGTCCTTGATCGGGTCCTTGTCGACGAGTATTCGTCCCAACTCGTCTATTACACGCTGATGTACCTGTTGACGGTCCATGAAAGCCTCTGCTTTTACGTGGTGGAGCGTGACCTCAACTTCCGAATACAGAGGGTTATGTGAGCCAGCCCAGGCACTCAGCGTTCCCTGATAAGTCGCCCGTTTACACCTTGATCAGCCGCTCTAGCTTCAGGCTAGCTGAAGTTCGGTGCCAGAGCGGGTATCCATGACGGACTTTTTCCAAGGCGTGAAAAAGGGTGCTCGAAGCACCCTTGTACAGTACGGCGCTGAAGATCAGCGATGCGCCACGCCCGGCAGCACACAGAGCATTTCGTAGAGCAGGTTGGCCCCCAGCAACGAGGTGTTGCCGGTGGTGTCGTAGGGCGGCGAGACCTCGACCAGATCGCACCCGATCAGGTCCAGCCCCTGGCAGCCACGGATAATCTCAATCGCCTGAATCGTCGTCAGGCCGCCAATTTCCGGTGTGCCGGTCCCCGGTGCCCAGGCAGGGTCGATGCCATCGATATCAAAGCTCAAGTACACCGGACCACCCCCGACTTTTTCGCGCACTTCGGCCATCAGCGGGGCCAGGGATTTGTGCCAGCACTCTTCGGCCTGAACCACGCGGAAGCCCTGTTTGCGGCTCCAGTTGAAGTCTTCGGCGGTGTAGCCCTGCGCGCGCAGCCCGATCTGCACGACGCGATCACAGTCCAGCAGGCCTTCTTCCACCGCGCGCCGGAACGTGGTGCCGTGGGCGATTTTCTCGCCGAACATGTGATCGTTGACGTCAGCGTGGGCGTCGACATGCACCAACCCTACCTTGCCGTGCTTCTTGTGGATCGCACGCAGGATCGGCAGGGTGATGGTGTGGTCGCCGCCCAGGGTCAGCGGAATGATGCCGTGCTCGAGGAACCCGTCGTAGGCTTCTTCGATGATGCGCACGGCGTCCAGCAAATTGAAGGTATTAATGGCCACATCGCCGATGTCCGCCACCGACAACGAGTCGAACGGCGCAGCGCCCGTGGCCATGTTGTATGGGCGAATCATCACCGATTCGGCACGGATTTCCCGAGGGCCGAACCGGGTGCCGGCGCGCAGCGAAGTGCCGATGTCCAGCGGCACGCCGACGAACGCGGCGTCCAGCCCTTCGGCGGTCTGCAGGTGTGGCAGGCGCATCATGGTGGCGATGCCGGCGAAGCGCGGCATTTCGTTGCCGCCCAGTGGTTGGTGGAAAATCTTGTCCACGGGATTGCCTCATCGGTTGCGTGATGGGTGTAAAGCGATGGGCGGATTTTGCGAAGAGCGGGGGAGGGGAACAATCGCTGAGGCAAAATACTTAGTTCAGAGAATTCTGAAGTATCGGGTAAGCTGCGCGAAAACGCGGCTAGCTGTAGGAGCGAACTTGTTCGCGAAGCGTCTTGCCTGACACATCGTGCTGTCTGGTTCGCCAACAAGCTGGCTCCTACAGTTCTCCTCAGTCTCAGACATTTGCGGTATGACCATGGCCAGTGCGTTACCCGACTTGAAACTGCTGCGCATCTTTGTCTGTGTGGTGCGGCACCAGGGTTTCGCCAGCGCGCAGCAAGACCTCAACCTGTCGACTTCGGCCATCAGCACCTACATGAGTCAGCTGGAAGCAGCCTTGGGCATCGTGCTGTGTCATCGCGGGCGTGGCGGCTTCAGCCTGACCAGCAAGGGCGAACTGTTCCATCAGGAAACCCTGCGCCTTCTGGGTGAACTCGAAGGCTTCGAGCTGTACGCCGCCGCGCTCAAGGGCGAACTGCGTGGCACGCTGAACCTGGGGGTGCTCGACTCCACCGTCAGCGATCCGGCCCTGCCGTTCGCCGAAGTCATCGGCGCCTACAGCGCGGAACATCCGGCGGTGCATCTGCACCTGTCCGTCATGAGCCCGTACGAACTGCAACTCGGCGTCCTCGACAACCGGCTGGACCTGGCCATCGGTTCGTTTTCAACCCGAATGAATGGTTTGTTGTACCAGCCGCTGTACCGCGAGCAGCACTGGCTGTATTGCAGCAGCCGCCACCCGTTGTTCAACGAACGGCGCATCCCCGAGCCGGTCATCACTCAACAGCGCATGGTGGGGCGTGGCTATTGGAGCCAGGCAGAGCTGGCGCGCCACGGCTTCAAACACAGCGCGGCGACGGTGGAAAGCATGGAGGCGCAGCTGATTCTGGTGCTGTCCGGCGCCTACATCGGTTATCTGCCGGAGCATTACGCGCAGTCGTGGGTCGATTCGGGTCAGTTACGGGTGCTGTTGCCGGCGACGTTCGGTTATCAGGCGCCGTTCTCCATGATCCTGCGCCGGGGTCGCAGCCGTGAGCCGTTGATCCAGACCTTCCGTGACCTGCTCAAGGCCCAACTCAATCCACTCTGACGAGCAATGACGCCATGGCCCGTGCCCGCTGCGAACGCTGCCTGCGACCCGAACTTCACTGCCTGTGCGCGCTGATCCCGATGCTCGACAGCCGCACGCGGGTGTTGATTCTGCAGCACCCCAGCGAGGTCAATCACGCGCTGAACACCGCGCGGCTGGCGGCCCTGGGTTTGCGCAATGCCCTGTTGGTGGTGGGCGAGGTGTTCGAGGGACTGGAGCAATTGATCCACGTGCCGGGTTATCAGCCGTGCCTGTTGTTTCCGGGGGAGGGTGCAACGCCGCTGAGCGCATCAACCGCCGGGTCGTTGCCCGTCTTGCTGGTGGTGCCGGACGGTACATGGCGCAAGGCGCGCAAATTGCTGCACCTTAATCCGCTGCTGGCGGCGCTGCCGAGGGTGACGCTGGAGGATGCTCCGGGTTCACGCTATCGCCTGCGCAAGGCGCCGGGGCCGGATGCGCTGTCGACGCTGGAAGCGATCGTTCACGCCCTGCACACGCTGGAGCCTGACATTTCGTTCCAGGCGTTACTCACACCCTTCGATGCCCTGATCGATGGGCAGATTGCAGCCATGGGCGAGCAGACGTATCAGCGCAACCACCTGTGATCGTCGCGCCTGTCAGGCCGGGGCGCGGTCAGCCGTTCAGTTCAGAGGACTGCTCGGAGTTGTAGCCTTGCATGCGCTTGATGTAGGCCTCGGTTTCCTTGACCGCTTCGTTGCGGCTGGGGAACGGGCCTTCGAGGGTGTTTTCCCGCGTGCTGAAGAAATACGAGCCGTTGACCAGCGATACCCGATCAGCCCGGAAATGCACGGTTGCCCTGGCGTCTTGTTCACGTTTGCCTAACATAACCTTCCCCGAAAAATGCCGCGTTAAGTGGATGTTACTTCTTGCCCAGCGATTCTGCCTGCCGAATCCACTGCTGACGCTGTTCCTCGGTCGATGTGCGCACTGGCGCGAACTCCGTCAGACGCTTGGTCTTGATCCCGCAGAACTCCAGGATCGTGCGAGTCATCTGATGATGCGCCGGAGCCCCGTAGATCCAGCGGAAATACCGTGACGGCGTGTCCAGGGTCACCAGCAGCTCTGCAGTGCGGCCGCGCAGCAGTTCGTTGGACGGGTGCTTGCGACCGTGGGCCTTGAACGCGAAGCCGGGCATGAACACCCGGTCGATGAATCCGCTGAGGACCGCCGGAAGGCCGCCCCACCAGACCGGGTACACGAACACCAGGTGCTCGGCCCAGTGAATTTCGCGCTGGGCTTCGAGCAAATCGTGCTCCAGGGTCTGGCTTGAGTCGTAGCCGCCATGCAGCACCGGATCGAACTCCATTTCTTCAAGCTTGAGCATCCGCACCACATGGCCTTTGCTGCGCGCGCCCTGGGCATACGCTTCGCCCAGTGCGTGGCAGAGGCTGATGCTTTTCGGCGTGCCGACAATCATCAAGATGCGTTTGCCGTACCCTTCCAGTGGGGTGGCGCCGCTGATGGCATCAACCATTGCTTCCCGCCTCTAACATCTTCTCGGGGCGGACCCAGTTGTCGAACTCTTCATCGGTCAGGAAGCCCAGCGCCAGCGCCGCTTCACGCAACGTCAGGCCTTCGCTGTACGCCTTTTTGGCGATCTGCGCGGACTTGTCGTAGCCGATGTGCGGGTTGAGGGCTGTCACCAGCATCAAACCACGCTCCAGGTGCTCGGCCATTTTTTCCGCGTCCGGCTCCATGCCGGCGATGCAGTGCTCATTGAAGTTGCGGCAGCCGTCACCCAGCAGACGAATCGACTGCAGGATGTTGTGGATGATCACCGGTTTGTAGACGTTCAGTTGCAGGTGGCCCTGGCTGGCGGCGAAGCCGATGGTGACGTCGTTGCCCATGACCTGACAGGCCAGCATCGACAGCGCTTCGCACTGGGTCGGGTTGACCTTGCCCGGCATGATCGAACTGCCTGGCTCGTTGGCCGGCAGCTTGACTTCGGCCAGACCGGCGCGCGGGCCCGATCCCAGCAAGCGCAGGTCGTTGGCGATTTTCATGAGGGTCACGGCCAGGGTTTTCAGCGCGCCCGACAACGCAGTCAGCGGCTCATGCCCGGCCAGTGCGGCGAACTTGTTGGGCGCGGTCACGAATGGCAAGCCCGAGAGCGCCGCCAGTTCGGCCGCGATCGCTTCAGCAAAGCCATGGGGGGAATTGAGGCCGGTGCCCACGGCGGTCCCGCCTTGCGCCAGTTCGTACACGGCGGGCAGGGCGGCGCGGATGGCCTTTTCGGCGTAATCGAGTTGCGCCACGTAGGCTGACAGCTCCTGGCCGAAGGTGATCGGCGTCGCGTCCATCATGTGCGTGCGGCCGGTTTTCACCAGCTTCATGTAGCGCGAGGATTGTTCGGCGATACCGGCCGACAGCTCGGTAATGGCAGGCAGCAGCTGTTCCTTGACCGCTTGGGCGGCGGCGATGTGCATCGCGGTGGGGAAGCAGTCGTTGGAGCTTTGCGAGCGGTTGACGTGATCGTTGGGGTGGACCGGGCTCTTGCCGCCTCGGCCCTGGCCCGCGAGCTCATTGGCGCGACCGGCGATCACTTCGTTGGCGTTCATGTTGCTTTGGGTGCCGCTGCCGGTCTGCCAGACCACCAGGGGGAATTGGTCGTCGAGTTTGCCACTGAGCACTTCGTCGGCGGACTGTTCGATCAGTCGGGCGATGTCGGCGGGCAGGTCGCCGTTGCGGTCGTTGACCCGGGCGGCAGCTTTCTTGATCAGGGCCAGTGCGTGCAGGACGGGCAGCGGCATGTGCTCCTGGCCAATGGCGAAATTGATCAACGAGCGTTGAGTTTGTGCTCCCCAGTAAGCGTCTTCGGGGACTTCGATCGGACCTATGCTGTCGGTTTCGGTACGGCTCACTGGACTGTCTCCTCAAGGTCGATGGCGCTGTTTAGGCCCTGAGAACCCGGTCGGGTTCCCGCCTTATTGCGCGAAAAGAACGCGAACCGACATAGTGCGTCAAAATGTTGCTCAAGGGGGGATGAAAACGCATCGGCGTCGGCAGCGGAATTAACCACTCGTAGGGTCGGGGGTTGAGCGCAATGCAAAAAGGGGCGCAGAATGTTCGGTCTTGGGGTTCTGCCTCGCTTGTTAGAAAGGAAACTCGATGACCCGTATTCGTGCCATCTGTGCTGCGGTTGCTCTGGTATGTGCCAGCGGCCAGGTTCTCGCCGATACCGCCAGCCACGAAGCCAGCGCTATGACATTCCTCAAACTGGCTCATGCCGACAAGTTGGGCACACCGGTCTACATGCAAGTGCAGCAAATGTTTGCTCAGCGTTTTGCCGAGACCAAAGCGCCTGCTGCCAAGCAAGCCACGCTTGAGACTTACCAGGCCAAGGCCAACGCCGCACTGGACCAGGCCATTGGCTGGAACAAGCTGCAGCCGGACATGGTCAAGCTCTACACCGCAAGCTTCACCGAAAAAGAGCTGAAAGATCTGGTCGCGTTCTACGAGTCGCCACTGGGCAAGAAAGTGCTGACCAAGATGCCTGAGCTGACTCAGCAATCGGCTCAGTTGACCCAGAGCAAACTGGAAAGCGCAGTGCCTGTCGTCAACAAGCTGTTGGCCGACATGACCGCTGAACTGACACCTGCCGGCAAACCTGCCGCAGTTCCAGCACCTAAAAAGCCATAAGCAGCGAAGCCCCCCATGAGCATGCAACAGCGAATCGAATCGGCGTTGACGGTCTTTCAGCCTCAGCACCTTGAGGTGTTGAACGAAAGCCACATGCACAGTCGCGGTGAGGAAACTCACTACAAGGCGATTCTGGTCAGTGACCAGTTTGCGGGGCTCAATGCGGTCAAGCGGCACCAGAAGGTCTACGGCATTCTGGGCGGCCTGATGGGCGAGTTCCACGCCTTGGCGTTGCACACCTACACCCCGGAAGAATGGTCGAAGCAGGGCCTTGTGCCGGCTTCACCGACTTGCGCGGGTGGACATGCGTAAACGGCGGTAATGGCGGTGATGATGCAGGAGCGCGCTTGCCCGCGAAGATGCCGGATGACCGATGAATGTTTATCGGACGCACCGACGCCATCGCGGGCAAGCGCGCTCCTACCTGTCTGTTCCACCCATCACCCTCCTGTCTGAACACCCTGCCTTTTTGCTAGAATCCCCGCCGCGTTGCCCCGGTCGGCACGCTATCACCTGAATTTTTATCCGGTAGGCCCTTTGCGAGGGTCGCCACCTGGAGACGCACCATGACCCAAACCGCCCCTGTCGTCGTCGCGGCGTTGTACAAATTCGTCACCCTTTCCGATTACGTCGCGCTGCGCGAGCCGCTGCTTCAGGCGATGGTCGACAATGGCGTCAAAGGCACCTTGCTGATCGCCGACGAAGGCATCAACGGCACCGTTTCCGGCAGCCGTGAAGGCATCGACGGGCTGATGGCCTGGTTGAAAAAAGACCCGCGCATGGTCGATATCGATCACAAGGAATCCTACTGCGACGAACAGCCCTTCTATCGCACCAAGGTCAAGCTCAAGAAAGAGATCGTGACCCTGGGTGTTGAAGGCGTGGACCCGAACAAAACCGTGGGCACCTACGTTGATCCCAAAGACTGGAACGCGCTGATTGCCGATCCCGAAGTCTTGTTGATCGACACCCGCAACGACTACGAGGTGTCCATCGGCACCTTCGAAGGCGCTATCGACCCCAAGACCACCAGCTTCCGTGAGTTCCCGGACTACATCAAAGCGCACTTCGACCCGTCGGTTCACAAGAAGGTGGCCATGTTCTGCACCGGGGGTATTCGTTGCGAAAAAGCCTCCAGCTACATGCTCGGCGAGGGGTTTGAAGAGGTGTATCACCTCAAGGGCGGGATTCTCAAATACCTGGAGCAAGTGCCCCAGGAAGAGACCCAGTGGCGTGGCGACTGCTTTGTCTTCGACAACCGCGTGACTGTGCGCCACGACCTGACCGAAGGCGACTATGACCAGTGCCATGCCTGCCGCACGCCGATCAGCGTCGAAGACCGTGCCAGCGAGCATTACACCCCCGGCGTCAGTTGCCCTCATTGCTGGGACACGCTGAGTGAGAAGACCCGCCGCAGCGCCATCGACCGGCAAAAGCAGATCGAACTGGCGAAAGCGCGCAACCAGCCCCATCCTATCGGTCGTAACTACCGGGCGCTGGACGCCGACGCCAAACACGAAAACCCATCCAACGAGGCCTGACCGATGCGCACCCGCCTGCTCTACGTGATGGACCCAATGTGTTCGTGGTGCTGGGGGTTTGCCCCGGTCGCCGACGCGTTGGTCGAGCAGGCGAGGGTGGCGGGTTTGCCGCTGCATCTGGTGGTAGGCGGTTTGCGCACCGGCAGCGGCGCCGCGCTGGAACCGGCCACCCGGCGCTACATCCTCGAGCACTGGCAGGCGGTCAAAGACACCACCGGCCAGTCGTTTCGGCTCGACGGCGCGCTGCCGGACGGCTTCGTCTACGACACCGAGCCTGCCTGCCGCGCCGTGGTCGCGGCCCGCAGCCTGGATCCGGACATCGCCTGGCGATTGGTGAAAGAGATTCAGCAGGCGTTCTATCTCGAAGGCCGCGACGTGACCCAGGGGTCGGTGCTGGCCGAGCTGGCGGAGCGCGCCGGCTTGCCGAGAATCGAGTTCGCCGAGGCGTTCGACAGCGCTGAACAACAGGCCGCAACGGCGTCTGATTTCAGTTGGGTTCAGGACCTGGGCCTTGCCGGCTTTCCGACCCTGCTGGCCGAACGCAACGGCCAGCTGGCGCTGCTCACCAACGGTTATCAACCGCTGGAGCAATTGTCGCCCTTGCTCAGCCGTTGGCTGGAGCGTGCCGCCAGTGCCTGATCCGCTCAATGCCCCGCCAACCGCCGAGCCGTCACCGCCTGTTGATCGCCTGAGCTGGGCAGAAATCCGGCGTCTGGCCCTGCATCATAGAAAGTCGCTGTGGATCGCCAACATCGTCGCCGCCCTGGCTGTGCTGTGTTCGGTGCCCATTCCGTTGCTGCTGCCGCTGTTGGTGGACGAAGTGCTGCTCGGGCATGGCGACCGCGCGCTCACCTTCATGAACCAGTTCCTGCCCGACAGCCTGCACAAGGCGGCGGGCTATATCGGTCTGATGCTGCTGTTCACCTTGACCCTGCGTGTGGGGGCACTGGTGTTCAACGTGTTGCAGGCGCGGCTGTTCGCCCGGCTGGCCAAGGACATCGTGTACCGGATTCGGCTGCGTCTGATCGACCGCCTCAAGCGCATTTCCCTGGGGGAATATGAAAGCCTGGGCAGCGGCACGGTGACGGCGCATCTGGTGACCGATCTGGACACGGTCGATAAGTTCGTCGGCGAAACCCTGAGCAAATTCCTGGTCGCCGTCCTGACGCTGGCCGGCACTTCGGCCATTTTGCTGTGGATGCACTGGCAGTTGGCGCTGTTGATTCTGCTGTTCAACCCGCTGGTGATTTTTGCCACGGTGCAGTTGGGCAAGCGGGTCAAAACCCTCAAAAAACTGGAGAACGACAGCACCTCGCGTTTCACCCAGGCGCTGACTGAAACCCTGGATGCGATTCAGGAAGTGCGGGCGGGCAATCGACAGGGCTACTTCCTCGGTCGTCTGGGGTTGCGGGCGCAGGAGGTGCGTGACTATGCCGTGGCGTCTCAATGGAAGAGCGACGCGTCCAACCGGGCCAGTGGGCTGTTATTCCAGTTCGGGATCGATATCTTTCGTGCGGCGGCGATGCTCACCGTGCTGTTCTCGGACTTGTCCATCGGGCACATGCTCGCGGTGTTCAGTTACCTGTGGTTCATGATCGGGCCCGTGGAGCAGCTGCTGAATCTGCAGTACGCGTTCTACGCAGCGGGTGGCGCGTTGACCCGTATCAACGAGCTGCTGTCCCGCGCGGACGAGCCCCAGTACCCGGGTGGCACGGATCCGTTCGCCGGCCAGAAGACCGTGGGCATCGAGGTGCGCGGCCTGCGGTTCGGCTACGGCGACGAACCGGTGCTCGATCAACTGGACCTGTTGATCGCGCCGGGTGAAAAGGTGGCCATCGTCGGCGCCAGCGGCGGCGGCAAGAGCACTCTGGTGCAGCTGCTGCTGGGTTTATACACCGCCGAAGCCGGCAGCATTCGTTACGGCGGCGCTACGCTGCAGGCCATCGGCCTGGAAGCCGTGCGGGAAAACGTCGCGGTGGTCTTGCAACATCCTGCGCTGTTCAACGACACGGTCCGCGCCAACCTGACCATGGGCCGCGAGCGGGGCGACGACGCCTGCTGGCAGGCGCTTCACATCGCTCAGCTGGACGCCACCATCCGCCAATTGCCGCAAGGCCTGGACAGCGTGGTCGGCCGTTCCGGCGTGCGCTTGTCCGGCGGCCAGCGCCAACGGCTGGCCATTGCGCGCATGGTGTTGTCCGACCCGAAAGTGGTGATCCTCGATGAGGCCACGTCTGCGCTGGACGCCGCTACCGAATACAACCTGCATCAGGCCCTGGCGCAGTTTCTCAGCGGGCGAACGACCCTGATCGTTGCGCACCGGCTGTCCGCAGTAAAGCAAGCCGATCGTGTGCTGGTGTTCGACGGCGGCAGCGTGGCGGAAGATGGCGGGCATTCCCAATTGATTGCAGATGGGGGGTTGTACGCGCGTCTTTATGGTCATTTGCAGGGAGTTTGACGCTGTTTATCGGTTTTTTGCGTGAATACCGGTAAATGGCGCATCGCCACTGGACCGGGCGATTTGTTGAACTATGCTTGCGCTGCAACCTCCATTGAATCGACCGCGCTTTTTTCACATCGCGTGTGCGCATGACAGCGGACGCTCGAACGCTGGATGGATGAGAACACTTGCATCGTGGAAATTGGCCGAATTCCCTCAGGCTCAAAATGGAGAGCCTGCATGGGGAGTAAGTATCTGGCAGTGCTGATGAAAGGGACACCATGAAGCAAAAGCGTATTCTCGAGAAGCCTCGTCTTCTGGGTATCGTGTGGCCATTTATCGCCGTGGTGCTGTTGCAGGCATTACTGGGGTGCGTGAGCCTGTACATGATGTCGGCGGTGCGCAGTTATGTAGGCGGCGAAAGCCTGTGGTCCAAGGGCCAGAAGGACGCGATCTATTACCTCAATCTCTACGCCAACAGCCGTGACGAGATCAATTACCTGAGGTACCAGCAGGCGATTGCCATTCCCCAGGGTGGGCACGAATTGCGGGTGGCGCTGGAACAGCCTGTGCCGGATATCCCACGGGCCACTGCAGGCATCCTGCAGGGTGGTAACGATCCCGACGATGCAGCAAGCATCATTTGGTTGTACCTCAACTTCCGCCATTTCAGTTACCTGGAACGGGCCATCGACCTGTGGAAGGTCGGTGACGACTACCTGCTGCAACTGGACGCCGTCGCCCGGGACATTCATGCCGCAGTCCTTGCCGGCACCTCCACCCCGGGCGATGTGCTGAGCTGGCGCGCCGAGATAAACGCCATCAACGAATCCGTGACACCGGCGGCCATGGCGTTCAGTAACGCGCTGGGCGAAGGCTCCCGGGTGATTCTGCGGATCCTGCTGGTCACCAACCTGGCAACCGCCCTGTGCCTGATCCTCCTGGCGTTGCTGCGCACGCACAAACTGCTCAAACAGCGGCATGCCTTTGCCAGCGCCCTGGAGGAGGAGAAAGAGCGCGCGCAGATCACCCTTGAGTCCATCGGCGATGGCGTCATTGCCACCGATGTCGACGGGGCGATTGCCTACATGAACCCCGCCGCCGAGCAGTTGACTCACTGGACGTCGGAGCAGGCGGCCGGGTTGCCGCTGGCGTCGCTGTTCAGCCTGCTGGACGAGAACGATCAGAAGGACAGCTCGACGCTGATCGAACACATTCTGGCCGGCAAGTTAATCGGCTGCAGCGAGCACTCCAAGCTGATCCAGCGGCTTGACGGCACCACCGTCTCTGTCGCCTTGACCGGCGCGCCGATCAGGACCGACGGCCACGTCAGCGGCGCGGTGCTGGTGCTGCATGACATGACCCAGGAGCGGCAATACCTCGCCAATCTGTCCTGGCAAGCGTCCCACGACGCCCTGACCGGTCTGGCCAACCGGCGTGAATTCGAGTATCGGCTGGAGCAGGCGCTTGCCAGCCTGTCCCATCAGCCCGGCAATCACGCACTGATGTTTCTGGACCTGGACCAATTCAAACTGGTCAACGACACCAATGGCCACGCGGCCGGCGATGAGCTGCTGCGTCATATCTGCGCGCTGTTGCAGCAAGGCATCCGCGAAGGCGATACCCTGGCGCGGCTGGGCGGGGACGAGTTCGGGGTTCTGCTGCGGCACTGCACGGCGGACTCGGCGGAAAAAATCGCCGAGGGGTTGCGTCAGACCGTCGAAAGCCTGCATTTCGTGTGGAAGGGCCGCCCCTCCGTGACCACTGTCAGCATCGGGCTGGTGCATCTGTCCAATGCGCCGGTTAATCTGGAGTCTTCGCTGCGCGCCGCCGACATGGCCTGCTACATGGCCAAGGAAAAAGGCCGCAACCGGGTTCAGGTCTACCACGACGATGATTCGGAGCTGTCGACGCGGTTTGGTGAAATGGCGTGGATTCAGCGCCTGCACATGGCCCTGGACGAAAACCGGTTCTGCCTGTACTCCCAGGAAATCGCCGCGCTGGGACGCGTCCCGGACGGCAGCAGCGGGCATGTGGAGATCCTGTTGCGGCTGCGCGATGAATCAGGCCGCATGATCCTGCCGGACAGTTTCATTCCCGCCGCCGAGCGTTATGGGATGATGACCACGCTGGATCGCTGGGTGGTGCAAAACGTCTTCAAGGTTATTTCCAATTGCCTGGCCGATGAACATCGCCAGGGGCCGTTGGCGGTCTGTGCCATCAACCTCTCCGGTACCAGCATTGGCGATGATGCGTTTCTCCAATACTTGCGCCAGCAGTTTCAGATGTACGCCATTCCGCCAGAACTCATCTGTTTTGAAATCACTGAAACCAGTGCGATTTCCAATCTGGGCAGCGCTATTCGATTCATCAACGAATTGAAAAGTCTGGGTTGCCGGTTTTCCCTGGATGACTTCTGTGCAGGCATGTCGTCATTCGCTTACTTGAAACATTTGCCTGTGGATTTCTTGAAGATTGATGGCAGTTTCGTAAAAGACATGCTCGACGACCCGATCAATCGGGCCATGGTGGAAGTGATTAACCATATCGGTCATGTAATGGGCAAAAAGACCATCGCCGAGTTCGTCGAAAGCCCCCAGATAGAGCAGGCGCTAATGGAAATCGGTGTGGACTACGCTCAGGGTTACGTTATTGAGCGACCGCAATTATTCACCTGTGAACGTCTGCATGCGCGACCCGCGAGGCAGACTCCCATGTTATTCAGCGCCCCTGGAACCTTTCGCTGAATGACACCGATGCGCAACACTCAATAAGGAGCTTTACAGTGATCGATATGTTCGTTCGGACCGGTCCGCTGATGGACGCCAGCAGTTACCCCTCCTGGGCGCAGCAATTGATTGAAGATTGCAGCGGCGCCAAGTCCAAGGTGGTAGGGCATGAACTTTATCAACGAATGAGAGATGGAACACTGAGCTCCAACGTCATGCGCCAATATTTGATTGGCGGCTGGCCGGTGGTGGAACAGTTCGCGGTCTATATGGCCCATAACCTGACCAAGACTCGTTTTGCCCGGCATCCGGGTGAAGACATGGCGCGTCGCTGGTTGATGCGTAATATTCGGGTCGAACTCAACCATGCCGATTATTGGGTCAATTGGAGTGCGGCGCACGGCGTCACACTCGACGACCTGCAAGCCCAGCGGGTGCCTTCCGAGCTGCACGCTCTGAGTCATTGGTGCTGGCAGGCCTGTACGTCGGAATCGCTGGTGGTGGCGATTGCCGCGACCAACTACGCGATCGAAGGCGCAACCGGTGAGTGGTCGGCGGTGGTGTGTTCCCAGGACACCTACGCAGACCTGTTTCCGGCGGACCAGCGAAAGCGGGCGATGAAGTGGCTCAAGATGCACGCGCAGTATGACGACGCCCACCCATGGGAAGCCCTGGAAATCATCTGCACATTGGCGGGCAATAACCCCAGTATGCAGTTGCAGGCCGAACTGCGAACGGCAGTCTGCAAAAGCTATGAATACATGCACCTGTTTCTGGAGCGGTGCATGGCGCTGGAGCACTCGCAGCAGGGGCGGGACACGCTCGCTCGGGAGCGTCGGTTCGAGGCGGTGGAGTAAGGCTCAGCTCGCCATTTCAAGGCGATTTCGACCCTGGCGCTTGGCCGCATACAGCGCGGCATCGGCGCGCCGGATCAGGCTGTCGGCGGTTTCCCCCGGCATCAGGGTCGAGCAGCCGATGCTGACGGTCAGACCTACAGGCGGGCCGTCTACGGGATAAGTGAGCAGCAGTGCCGCGGTGCGAAGGCGCTCGCCCACCAGCGCGGCAGGCTCACGACCGGTGTTGGACAGCACGATCAGGAACTCTTCGCCGCCGAACCTGAACACCTGATCGATGTTGCGCATGCGGGTTTTGATGCCGTCCGCGATGGCTCTGAGCACCTGATCACCGGTGGCGTGGCCATGGGTGTCATTGATGACCTTGAAGTGGTCGATGTCGAGCATCAGCACGGACAGTGGCAGTTGCTGGCGTCGAGCAATTTCTGTTTCCCGCGCCAGCGTCTGCTCCATGGCCACGCGATTGCCTGCGCCGGTCAACGGGTCGCGTAGCGCACTGAGCATGGCGGCCCGGTAAAGGAGGGCATTGCGCATGGGGTGCAGCAGGCACGCCAGCAACGATTCGAGCTGCAGCAGTTCTTCATCAGTGAAACGGTACTCACGCTGGAACGACACCTCGCCCATGTGTTCGCCTTTAAGGCTCATGTCATAGCTGGCGTGGTGCAAGGCACGGCTGCCCAACTCAAGGCGCAGGTCGGTCTCCTTGTGCTTGAATTGCAGGGCATTCATGGGTACGAGGCGTTGCACGCAACGGTAGAAAAGGCCGAGTATCTTGTCGGCCTCCAGGCTGGTTTGAAGCTGCAATCCGAGTTGTTGCCGCAGTGTTTCAAGATCAATGGGTTCGTCCACTGCATGCAGCGGTGGGGCAAAACCCAGGCGCTGTAATTTGGCGCTGTCAAAATCAATGGCGTTGGTACGGGTAGGAAAACTCAAGTTTTCTCTCCTCCTATGCATCGCTGCAGGGCTTGGCAGTCTTTGAGTGAAACGCGTGCCGACGCGTTCCCGCCGTCCATCGTTATTAGAAGCATTGAAACAGAGCGAGCAGCTGAAACGTGGCGATTCAGGCGACGCTTTGTTGACGCTCTAATCGATGAAGACGGCGTATTCTTCACGCCTGTGACGGGAATCTGTCGAGCCTACCATACCTCACACGCCACGCCCTTAAAGACGCCTCACTTTTGCGCATCAAACGCCTGACCATTGACGCCGGTGCTGTCCGGTCCCATCAAATACAGATAAACCGGCATGATTTCGTCAGGGGTCGGATTGTTCAACGGATTCTCTGCGGGATACGCCTGTGCACGCATTTGAGTGCGTGTAGCGCCCGGATTGATGCTATTGGCACGTACGGGCGCGACGCCGTCCAGCTCATCGGCCAGGGTCTGCATCAGCCCTTCGGTAGCGAATTTGGACACCCCATAAGCGCCCCAATACGCGCGGCCTTTGCGTCCGACGCTGCTGGAGGTGAACACCACCGATGCGTCCAGAGACAGCTTGAGCAAGGGCATCAGGGTCGAGGTCAGCATGAACATTGCGTTCACGTTGATGTGCATCACGCGCATGAACTGCTCGCCGGACAATTGCTCGATGGGCGTGCGCGGGCCGATGATCGAGGCGTTATGCAGCAATCCGTCCAAGTGGCCGAATTCACCTTCGAGCAGCGCCGCCAGCTCATCGTATTGGTGAGGCTGGGCCGTCTCGAGGTCGAAGGGGATAACAGCAGGCCTGGCATGACCCGCCGCATGGATTTCGTCGTAGACCTCAATCAGATTCGCTTCAGTCTTGCCCAGCAGCAGGACTGTCGCGCCATGGGCTGCATAGGTCTTCGCAGCTGCGGCGCCGATGCCGCGGCCTGCACCGGTGACGAGGATCACCCGATCCTTGAGCAGGTCGGGGCGAGCGGAATAAGAAAACATGAGAAAACTCCGGAGTCTGTAGGAGCGCGCTTGCCCGCGATTAGGGTGTGTCAGTCAACATTAACGTCGGATCTGCCGACGTCACCGCGGGCAAGCGCGCTCCTACAAATGCTTTGTCAGCCAATCAACACCCACACAACGCACTGTCCAGCACCTTGCGCAGGTCGAGCGGGTGGTCCACCACCACGTCGGCGCCCCAGTGGTCGGGGTTGTCGTGTGGGTGGATATAGCCATAGCGCACGGCGGCGGTTTTGGTGCCGGCGTCTCGGCCTGACTCGATGTCGCGCAGGTCATCGCCCACGAACAGTACGCTGGCGGGGTCCAGGTCCAGCATCTTGCACGCCAGGAGCAATGGCTCGGGATCAGGCTTGCTCCTGGTCACGTGGTCAGGACAGATCAACACCGCCGAGCGCTCGGCAAGCCCCAGTTGCTCCATGATCGGCTGGGCAAAGCGCACCGGTTTGTTGGTGACCACGCCCCAGATCA
This sequence comes from Xanthomonas sp. WHRI 1810A, assembly GCF_040202885.1. Taxonomy (NCBI): domain Bacteria; kingdom Pseudomonadati; phylum Pseudomonadota; class Gammaproteobacteria; order Lysobacterales; family Lysobacteraceae; genus Xanthomonas; species Xanthomonas sp. WHRI 1810A. Next base: position 172,235 of record NZ_JBEGED010000004.1, on the reverse strand, counting down.
GTTTCGCGTTTTCGATGTCGGCCAACAGTTCGGGCATGCCGTCGAACAAGCGGCTGTGAACCGCGCAATCCGTCTGATAACGCTCCAGGAATTCCAGCCGCAGGGGTTCGAATTCCGGCGCGGAGGGGGAGAGCGCAAACGCTGCCGCAATCATCGCCTTGGCGCCGCCGGAGATCTCGTCGCGGATCAGCTTGTCTGCCACCGGCGCGAAGCCGCGTTCGGCGAGCATCGCCTGACAGATCGCGATGAAGTCCGGCGCGGTGTCGAGCAGCGTGCCGTCCATGTCGAAAAGTACGGCTCTCAAGCGCATGATCAGGCCTCCCGCAGGGTCTGGATCATGTAATTGACGTCAACGTCCGAAGCCAGTTTGTAGTGCTTGGTCAGCGGGTTGTACGTCAGGCCGATGATGTCCTTGACGTTGAGCCCCGCACTGCGGCTCCAGGCACCCAGCTCGGACGGCCGAATGAATTTCTTGAAATCATGAGTGCCGGGCGGCAGCAGGTTCATGATGTATTCGGCGCCGATGATCGCGAACAGGTAGGCCTTGGGGTTGCGGTTGATGGTGGAGAAGAACACCTGGCCGCCCGGCTTGACCATCTTGTAGCAGGCGCGAATGACCGACGACGGATCGGGCACGTGCTCCAGCATTTCCAGGCAGGTGACGACGTCGAACTGCTCGGACATTTCTTCGGCCAGCGCCTCGGCGGTGATCTGCCGATACTCGACCGTGACCCCGGATTCCAGCTGATGCAATTGGGCCACCGCCAGCGGTGCTTCGCCCATGTCGATGCCCGTGACGGTCGCGCCGCGCAAGGCCATCGCCTCGCTCAGGATGCCGCCGCCGCAGCCGACGTCCAGCACCTTTTTACCGGCCAGATTGACCCGCTCATCGATCCAGTTGACGCGCAACGGGTTGATGTCGTGAAGGGGCTTGAACTCGCTGTTGCGGTCCCACCAGCGATGGGCCAGGGCTTCGAATTTGGCGATTTCCGCGTGGTCGACGTTGCTCATGTGTAATCCCTCTAAAATCTTGAAAAGCACGTGTCCGCTCCGGCGCAAAGGCCCAAGGCGGCACTAATTGAGTTCAGGCTGGCCGGCAATGCGCCGGCCCCAGGCCTTGGCAGTTTCGGTCAGCGCCTGTTCATCCATCCGGGTCAGGCGTTTGTCTTCAAGCAGTGGCTTGCCGGCGACCCATACATGGGTCACGCAGTCGCGGCCCGTGGCGTAGATCAGTTGAGACACTGGGTCGTAGATGGGTTGCTGCGCCAGGCCGGACAGATCGAAGGCCACCATGTCGGCGGCCTTGCCGACCTCCAGCGAGCCGGTTTCTGCTTCGATCCCCATCGCGCGCGCACCGTTCAATGTAGCCATGCGTAATGCGCGATGAGCGTCCAGCGCAGTGGCGGAACCGGCAACGGCTTTGGCCAGCAGTGCAGCGGTTCGGGTTTCGCCGAGCAGGTCCAAATCATTGTTGCTGGCCGCGCCATCGGTCCCGATGGCGACGTTGACGCCGGCCTGCCAGAGACGCTCCACCGGGCAGAAGCCGCTGGCCAGTTTCAGGTTCGATTCCGGGCAATGAATCACGCTGGAGTTGCTTTCCACCAGCAGCGCCACATCGTCGTCGCTGATCTGCGTCATGTGCACGGCCTGGAAACGCGGCCCCAGCAGGCCCAGGCGGTTGAGGCGCGCCAGAGGCCGCTCGCCGGTCTGCTCAACGGCCTGCTGCACTTCGAATGCGGTTTCGTGCACATGCATGTGGATCACCGCGTCGAGTTCGTCGGCGATGACGCGAATCTTCACCAGGTTCTCGTCGCTGACGGTGTACGGTGCGTGAGGCCCGAGGGCGATCTTGATGCGGGGGTGGTGGGCGAGGTCGTTGAACAGCTCGACACCGATGTGCAGTGACTCATCGGCATTGCGCGCACCCGGGATCGGGAAATCCAGCACGGGCACGCTGATCTGTGCGCGGATGCCACTGGTGTGCACCCGGTCGCAGGCAATCTTCGGGAAAAAGTACATGTCGGAGAAACAGGTGATGCCGCCCTTGAGCTGCTCGGCGATTGCGAGGTCCGTGCCGTCGCTGACAAAGGCCTCGTCCACCCACTTCGCCTCGGCCGGCCAGATATGGTTTTCAAGCCAGGACATCAGCGGCAGATCGTCCGCCAGCCCGCGAAACAGCGTCATTGCCGCATGGCCGTGGGCGTTGATCAGGCCAGGGCTGAGCAGCATGCCGGGCAACTCGCGAATCTCTGTGGCCTTGAGCCGCCATGCCTCGGAGGCAGGGCCGATATACGCGATGACGCCGTCGCGGATGCCCAGCGCATGGTCCTGAAGCACCACGCCTGCCGGCTCGACCGGGACCAGCCAGGTGGGCAGGAGCAGGAGGTCGAGCGGGGCGGCGGAATCCGGCATGGCGGGAGCATCCATTGGCTTGATACGGGGACGGCGCAGTATACCCGAGCGTCTTCGCGGGCGGCTCGCTATAATCCGCGGCTTTTTGCATGGCTGGCAATGTGCTTCTCGGTTCAGATCCGCGGCATACAGCGCTTGGCGTTGTGTTTTTTTTCAAATCATCATGTGGGGTGTGCGATGCGCGATCGACTATTGGCTGCGGAGAAGGTGAAGGCCATCGATTGGCGGGACGGCACGCTGTATCTGCTGGATCAGCGGATCTTGCCCTTCGAGGAGACCTGGCTGCCATTTAACACCGCGGCAGGTGTGGCCGATGCAATCCGTACGATGGTGGTGCGCGGTGCCCCGGCCATCGGCATCAGTGCAGCGTTCGGCATGGCCCTGGCGGTATCCGAGCGTTTTGCGGCCGGTGGCGACTGGCGCGCGGCGCTGGAGCAGGACTTTACCCTGTTGGCCAGCGCGCGGCCGACGGCGGTCAATCTGTCCTGGGCGCTGAACCGCGTGCGCGAACGCCTGCAGCGCCTCAAAGACCACGAAGACCCCCGTGCTGCAGTGGAAGCGGAGGCCGTGGCCATCCATCTCAGTGATCGCGAAGCCAACCTGACCATGGCCCAATTGGGCGTCGAGCTGATTCGCAAGCACCAGGGCAATCTGCAAGCCGTGCTCACCCATTGCAACACCGGCGCACTGGCGACCGGCGGGTTTGGCACCGCGCTTGGCGTTATTCGCGCTGCTCATATAGAAGGCATGATCGAACGCGTCTACGCCGATGAAACCAGGCCGTGGTTGCAGGGCTCGCGGCTGACGGCGTGGGAGCTGGCCAACGAAGGCATCCCGGTCACGCTGAATGCCGACTCCGCCGCCGCGCACTTGATGAAGACCAAAGGCATCACCTGGGTCATCGTCGGCGCCGACCGCATCACTGCCAATGGCGACGTGGCTAACAAGATCGGCACCTACCAGTTGGCGGTCGCGGCCATGCACCACGGCGTGCGCTTTATGGTGGTGGCGCCCAGCTCCACCATCGACATGGCGCTGGCTTCCGGTGATGACATACCCCTCGAAGAGCGCGACGGCCGCGAACTGCTGGAAGTCGGCGGACATCGGGTGGGCGCAGAGGTCGACGCCTTCAATCCGGTGTTCGATGTCACGCCCGCCGACCTGATCGACGTCATCGTCACCGAGAAGGGCATCGTCGAGCGCCCGGACACCGCAAAAATGACCCAATTGATGTGCCGAAAGCGCTTGCATTAATTCCTTGATCGGGATGCGTGCGCGCAATCCTCAACCGTCTATTGGGCCCTGTAAGCGCTTCTCAGGCGTCTGGTGGCGAAATGGCCCGTAATCAGCGCTTTCAAAGTCTTCGTGCCTGACGGCGATTGTGGTAACATCCGGCGGTTTCCGGGAGGGCTCGACGCAGCCCTCTCTACTGCGCAAATCCATGGCATAACTCGCTGATTTGTCGTAAGTCGCTGTCAGGCAAAAGCCGGCGGCGGCAAGCTTCGTTTATCCCGCTTGGATGTGGCGAAGTTTCACCAGAAAAAGGAATCAGGCTTCATGGGCGAACTGGCCAAAGAAATCCTCCCGGTCAATATCGAAGACGAGCTCAAACAGTCCTACCTCGACTACGCGATGAGCGTCATCGTCGGACGAGCTCTGCCGGATGCGCGCGATGGCTTGAAGCCCGTGCACCGGCGTGTACTGTTCGCGATGAGCGAACTGAGCAACGACTGGAACAAGCCGTACAAGAAATCCGCTCGTGTGGTCGGTGACGTGATCGGTAAGTATCACCCCCACGGTGACACGGCTGTCTACGACACCATCGTCCGCATGGCACAACCCTTCTCGATGCGCTACCTGCTGGTAGACGGCCAGGGCAACTTCGGTTCGGTGGACGGCGACAACGCCGCTGCGATGCGATACACCGAAGTGCGCATGACCAAGCTGGCCCACGAGCTGCTGGCTGACCTGCACAAGGAAACCGTGGACTGGGTGCCGAACTACGACGGCACCGAGATGATCCCGGCGGTGATGCCGACGCGCATCCCGACCCTGCTGGTCAACGGTTCCAGCGGTATCGCGGTCGGCATGGCCACCAACATCCCGCCGCACAACCTGGGCGAAGTCATCGACGGCTGCCTGGCACTCATCGACAACGCCGAGCTGACCGTCGACGAGTTGATGCAGTACATCCCCGGCCCTGACTTCCCGACTGCCGCCATCATCAACGGCCGCGCCGGTATCGTCGAAGCCTACCGCACCGGCCGTGGCCGTATTTACATGCGTGCGCGCTCCTTCGTCGAAGACATCGACAAGGTCGGCGGCCGCCAGCAGATCGTCATCAGCGAACTGCCGTACCAGCTCAACAAGGCGCGCTTGATCGAGAAGATCGCCGAGCTGGTCAAAGAGAAAAAACTCGAAGGCATCACCGAGCTGCGTGACGAGTCCGACAAGGACGGCATGCGCGTCGTGATCGAGCTGCGCCGCGGCGAAGTGCCGGAGGTCGTGCTCAACAACCTCTACGCCCAGACTCAACTGCAGACCGTTTTCGGCATCAACATCGTTGCCCTGATCGATGGCCGCCCACGGATCCTTAACCTCAAGGACCTGCTGGAAGCGTTCATTCGTCACCGCCGTGAAGTGGTCACCCGCCGTACGGTGTTCGAGCTGCGCAAGGCGCGCGAGCGCGGTCACATCCTGGAAGGCCAGGCGGTCGCCTTGTCGAACATCGACCCGGTCATCGCGCTGATCAAGGCATCGCCGACGCCGGCAGAAGCCAAGGAAGGCCTGATCACCACCGGTTGGGAATCGAGTGCCGTGATGGACATGGTCGAGCGCGCGGGCGCCGAGTCGTCTCGTCCGGACAACCTCGATCCGCAGTACGGCCTGCGCGATGGCAAATATTTCCTGTCGCCGGAACAGGCCCAGGCCATTCTTGAATTGCGTCTGCACCGCCTGACCGGCCTGGAACACGAAAAGCTGCTCACCGAATATCAGGAAATCCTGATTCAGATCGGCGAGCTGCTGCGCATCCTCAACAGTGCTGTGCGTCTGATGGAAATCATCCGCGAAGAGCTGGAACTGATTCGCGCTGAATACGGCGACGTGCGCCGCACCGAGATCCTCGATGCGCGCCTTGACCTGACGCTGGGCGACTTGATCACCGAAGAAGAGCGGGTCGTTACCATTTCCCACAGCGGCTATGCCAAGACCCAGCCTCTGGCGGTGTATCAGGCGCAGCGTCGTGGCGGTAAAGGCAAATCGGCTACCGGCATCAAGGATGAGGACTACATCGCTCATCTGCTGGTCGCCAACAGCCACACCACACTGTTGATGTTCTCCAGCAAGGGCAAGGTGTACTGGCTCAAGACCTACGAGATTCCGGAAGCGTCCCGCGCTGCCCGTGGTCGTCCGTTGGTCAACCTGCTGCCGCTGAGCGAAGGCGAGTACATCACCACCATGCTGCCGGTTGACCTTGAAGCCATGCGCAAGCGGGCGGACGAGGAAGGCGACGACGCTCTCGAAGGCGAAATCGACGACGCCGGTGAAGCGAGCAACGAAACCGAAGAAGAGCGCAAAGCGCGCATCAAGGCTGCCGACAAGAAGAAGGCGCCGTTCATCTTCATGTCCACGGCCAACGGTACGGTCAAGAAGACTCCGCTGGTGGCTTTCAGTCGTCAGCGTAGCGTGGGTCTCATTGCTCTTGAACTGGACGAAGGCGACATTCTGATCTCTGCGGCTATCACCGATGGCGAGCAGGAGATCATGCTGTTCTCCGACGGCGGAAAGGTCACGCGCTTCAAGGAATCCGACGTGCGCGCCATGGGCCGTACGGCGCGCGGTGTGCGCGGCATGCGTCTGCAGGAAGGTCAGAAACTGATTTCCATGCTGATCCCGGAGGAGGGCAGCGAGATCCTCACTGCTTCCGAGCGCGGTTTCGGCAAGCGCACGGCGATCACCGAGTTCCCTGAATACAAGCGTGGCGGTCAGGGCGTTATTGCCATGGTCAGCAACGAGCGTAACGGCCGTCTGGTCGGTGCAGTACAGGTGCAGAACGGCGAGGAAATCATGTTGATTTCCGATCAGGGCACACTGGTGCGTACCCGCGTTGATGAAGTCTCGAGCCTGGGTCGAAATACCCAGGGCGTGACGCTGATCAAGCTGGCCAAGGACGAGAAGCTCGTCGGCCTGGAACGCGTCCAGGAGCCTTCGGAAATCGAAGGTGAGGAGCTTGAAGGCGAAGGCTTTGAAGGCGATGAAGTCGACGGCGAGATCGTGGACGGCGATGTGCTCGGTGGCGTTGATGCTGACGAGTCCGGCACTGACCTGCAGGCCGACGCTGACTCCGACGAAGAGTCCAAAGACTGACGCGGGGCTGTCAACAAAGCTCCCCTGTAGGAGCTGCCGAGGTACGAAGGCTGCGATGCGGTTTAACTGACACTGCATCGCAGCCTTCGGGCGCTTCGATACGCTTCACCAGTTAAGAATTCAACGAATTGCATGACGAGAGTGGATATGAGCAAGCGAGCCTTTAACTTCTGCGCCGGCCCTGCCGCGCTTCCTGAAGCTGTTCTGCTGCGCGCCCAGGCGGAACTCCTCGATTGGCACGGCAAGGGCCTTTCCGTCATGGAAATGAGCCACCGCAGCGACGAGTTCGTCTCCATCGCCACCAAGGCCGAGCAGGACCTGCGCGATCTTCTGTCCATTCCCTCCAATTACAAGGTGCTGTTCCTGCAGGGCGGCGCCAGCCAGCAGTTCGCTCAGGTCCCGCTGAACCTGCTGCCCGAAGACGGCACTGCCGACTACATCGACACCGGCATCTGGTCGCAGAAGGCGATTGAAGAAGCGTCGCGCTACGGCCACATCAACGTTGCCGCGAGTGCCAAGGCCTACGACTATTTCGCGATCCCCGGGCAGAACGACTGGAAGCTGAGCAAAGACGCTTCCTACGTCCACTATGTCCCGAACGAAACCATCGGCGGCCTGCAATTCAACTGGATTCCTGACACCGGCGACGTTCCGCTGGTTGCCGACATGTCCTCGGACATCCTGTCGCGGCCGGTGGATGTCTCGCGTTTCGGCATGATCTTCGCGGGGGCCCAGAAAAACATCGGGCCAAGCGGTATTGTCGTCGCGATCATCCGCGAAGACCTGCTGGGCCGGGCACGTTCGGTATGCCCGACCATGCTCAACTACAAGGTCGCTGCAGACAACGGCTCGATGTACAACACGCCGCCGACGCTGTCCTGGTATTTGTCCGGTCTGGTGTTCGAATGGCTCAAAGAGCAGGGCGGCGTTGAAGCGATCGCCCAGCGCAATGAAATCAAGCAGCGCACGCTGTATGACTTCATCGACGCCAGCGGCTTGTACAGTAACCCGATCAATAAATCCGACCGCTCGTGGATGAACGTGCCCTTTCGATTGGCCGATGACCGCCTGGATAAACCGTTCCTGGCAGGCGCTCAGGAGCATGGCCTGCTCAACCTCAAGGGCCATCGCTCGGTCGGCGGCATGCGCGCCTCCATCTACAACGCCATCGACATCAACGCAGTCAATGCATTGATCACGTACATGGCAGCGTTCGAGAAGGAACACGGTTAATGTCTGAGCAAGAACTCAAGGCACTGCGTGTGCGCATCGACAGTCTCGACGAGAAAGTACTTGAGCTGATCAGCGAGCGCGCGCGCTGTGCGCAGGAAGTGGCGCGGGTAAAGATGTCGACACTGGCCGAAGGCGAAGTGCCGGTGTTCTATCGCCCGGAGCGTGAAGCCCAGGTGCTCAAGCGTGTGATGGACCGCAATCGCGGTCCGCTGAGCAATGAAGACATGGCGCGTCTGTTCCGCGAAATCATGTCCTCGTGCCTGGCGCTCGAGCAGCCGCTGAAAGTCGCGTATCTCGGTCCTGAAGGCACGTTCACCCAGGCTGCCGCGATGAAACACTTCGGTCACGCCGTCATCAGCTTGCCCATGGCGGCCATTGACGAAGTGTTCCGCGAAGTGGCCGCCGGTGCGGTCAACTTCGGCGTGGTCCCGGTGGAAAACTCCACCGAAGGTGCGGTCAACCACACCCTCGACAGTTTCCTTGAGCATGACATGGTCATCTGTGGCGAGGTCGAGCTGCGCATTCACCACCATCTGCTGGTGGGCGAAAACACCAAGACCGACAGCATCAGCCGGATCTATTCCCACGCCCAGTCGCTGGCGCAATGCCGCAAGTGGCTGGACGCGCACTACCCCAACGTCGAACGCGTCGCCGTGTCCAGCAACGCCGAAGCCGCCAAGCGGGTCAAGGGCGAATGGAACTCTGCGGCCATCGCCGGCGACATGGCGGCCGGGCTGTATGGCCTGACCCGCATTGCCGAAAAGATCGAAGACCGTCCGGACAACTCGACGCGGTTTTTGATGATCGGCAGTCAGGAAGTGCCCCCCACCGGCGACGACAAGACCTCGATCATCGTCTCGATGAGCAACAAGCCTGGCGCGCTGCATGAACTGCTGGTGCCTTTCCATGAGAACGGCATCGACCTGACCCGTATTGAGACCCGGCCTTCGCGCAGCGGTAAATGGACCTACGTGTTCTTTATCGACTTCGTCGGTCATCACCGCGATCCATTGATCAAAGCGGTGCTGGAGCGGATCAGTCAGGAAGCCGTGGCACTCAAGGTGCTGGGCTCCTACCCGAAAGCGGTTCTCTGACGAGGTAAGTGATTCATGAGTGGCGACTTCCTCGCGCGGGCACAACCCGGCGTGCAAAAACTATCGCCTTACGTTCCCGGTAAGCCGGTGGACGAACTGGCGCGCGAACTGAATATCGATCCTGCGCACATCGTCAAGCTGGCCAGCAACGAGAACCCGTCAGGTGCGAGCCCCAAGGCATTGGCGGCGATTCATGCCGAACTGGCGGAGCTGACCCGCTATCCCGACGGCAACGGGTTTGACCTGAAGAAACGTCTGGCCGAGCGGTGCGGTGTTCAGGCCAGCCAGGTCACGCTGGGTAACGGCTCCAACGACATTCTCGAGATCGTCGCGCGCGCCTACCTGGCGCCGGGGCTCAATGCCGTGTTCAGCCAGCACGCCTTTGCCATCTATCCGATTGTCACTCAGGCGGTCGGCGCTGACGCGCGAGTGGCTGCGGCCAAGGATTGGGGTCACGACCTCCCGGCAATGCTGGCGCTGATCGACAGCAACACCCGTGTGGTCTTCATCGCCAACCCCAACAACCCGACCGGCACCTGGTTCGGTCCGCAGGCGCTGGCGGATTTCCTCGCCGATGTCCCGGAAGACGTGCTGGTGGTATTGGACGAGGCCTACATCGAGTACGCCGAGGGCACTGATTTGCCCGACGGCCTCAAATTTCTCGCCGCTTACCCGAATCTGCTGGTATCGCGCACGTTCTCCAAGGCCTACGGCCTCGCCTCGTTGCGCGTTGGCTATGCGCTTTCCTCGCCGGTTGTCGCGGACGTTTTGAACCGGGTGCGGCAGCCGTTCAACGTCAACAGCCTGGCCCTGGTCGCGGCCACTGCAGCGCTGGACGATATTGAATACGTCGCCCAAAGCCGCCGCCTGAATGAGGCCGGAATGCGCCAGTTGCAGGACGGCCTGCGGGAGCAGGGTTTGACCTGGATCCCGTCCAGGGCCAATTTCCTGGCCGTCGACCTGGGGCGCGAAGCGGCTTCCATTTATGAAGGCCTGCTGCGCGAAGGCGTGATCGTTCGCCCGATTGGTGGCTACGGCATGCCCAATCACCTGCGGGTGAGCATTGGTTTGCCTTCCGAAAACAGCCGTTTCCTTGACGCACTGAGCAAGGTGCTGGCGCGTGGTTGATGTCACTGCTGGGCGTTCTGCGCAACCGATCATTGGCCGCCTGGTGGTGGTGGGATTGGGTTTGATTGGCGGGTCTTTTGCCAAAGGTGTGCGTCAAAGCGGGCTGTGCCGTGAAGTGGTCGGGGTCGATCTTGACCCGCAGTCGCGCAAGCTGGCGGTCGAACTGGGCGTCGTTGATCGCTGTGAAGAGAGTCTGGCGGCCGCCTGTGTCGGGGCGGATGTCATCCAGCTCGCCGTTCCGATCCTGTCGATGGAAAAACTGCTGGGCGTGTTGGCCACGCTGGACCTGGGCAATGCGGTGTTGACCGACGTCGGCAGCGCAAAAGGCAATGTCGTGCGTGCTGCGTGTCGGGCGTTCGGTACCATGCCGGCGCGTTTTGTTCCGGGGCACCCGATCGCGGGCTCGGAACGGAGCGGGGTCGAGGCGGCCGACGCCAGGCTCTTCCGGCGTCACAAAGTGATATTGACGCCGCAGGAAGGCACTGATCCGGCCGCCCTGAGGCTGGTTGATCAGCTCTGGTCGGCGCTGGGGGCGGATGTCGAGCACATGGACGTTGAGCGCCACGATGAGGTTTTGGCAGCGACCAGCCATTTGCCGCATTTGCTGGCTTTTGGATTGGTGGACTCGTTAGCCAAGCGCAACGAAAACCTGGAAATCTTCCGCTATGCGGCGGGCGGATTTCGTGATTTCACCCGGATTGCCGGTAGCGATCCCGTGATGTGGCACGACATCTTTCTCGCGAACCGCGAAGCCGTCTTGCGCACTCTGGATACGTTTCGCAGTGATCTGGACGCGCTGCGTGATGCGGTGTGTGCCGGGGACGGGCCGCAACTGATGGGCGTGTTCACCCAAGCCCGTTCGGCGCGCGAACATTTCGGTGAAATCCTGGCCCGTCGCGCTAATGCGCGGGATCAGGACGCCAGTGGTCTGATCCTCGTCGCCGGTCCGGGCGGCAGCGTACAGGGTCGTATTGACGCCACGGATAACGGCCGATATGCAGTGCCTTTTCTGGTGGCCGCATCCATCAGTGCGGGTTCGGATCTGGTGCTGGAGCACGTTGTTATTACGCCAGCGATTCACGGTGTCATCGAAATTCTGCGCTTGATGGGTGCGGACATCAGCCTTGAGAATCAATGCGCCGTCGAGGGCGAGGCCGTTGTCGATGTGCGCGTGCGTCACGCTGCACTCAAAGGCATCATGATTCCGGACGCACTTGCGCAGGCGGCTATCGATGAACTCCCGGCGCTCTTCGTCGCAGCGGCGTGCGCTCAGGGGCGTACCGTGCTGCAGAATACGCAAGACCTGACGGGCGAGCCGTCCGGCCAGATTCAAGCCATGGGCGAGGCGTTGTCGCTATTGGGTGTGCAGGTTGAATTGACCCTCGATAGCGCCTCGATCAATGGCGGCCCGATCAAGGGTGGTGAAATTCATGCGCTGGGTGATGACCGTATCGCCATGGCGTTGAGCATCGCATCGTTGCGAGCAACGGCATCTGTTCGCCTTCATGACGACGCCGGGTTCGCAACTTCTTTCCCCCATTTCCTGGCGCTCTGCGCGCAGGTGGGTATTCGTGTAGCGCAAGAGGGGCAATCGTGAAAGCTCAAGCTCCGGTCATTACGATCGACGGACCAAGCGGTTCAGGGAAGGGCACGGTGGCGGGCATGCTTGCCAAGCGTCTGGGGTGGTGCTTGCTCGATTCTGGCGCGCTCTATCGTTTGCTGGCATTTGCTGCGCGCAATCATGGCGTCGATTTGACCAACGAAGAAGCGTTGAAGCTGCTGGCCGCGCATCTCGACGTGCAGTTCGAGGCGGCGACCGATGATCATGGGCAGCGCATCATTCTCGAAGGCGAGGAGGTGACCCTTGCCATTCGCAATGAATACGTAGGCAGCGGCGCATCGCAGGTGGCGTCGTTGCCGGCTGTGCGCGAAGCACTGCTGCAGCGCCAGCGGGCGTTTCAGGAGTTTCCAGGGTTGGTGGCCGACGGTCGCGACATGGGCACAGTGGTCTTTCCGGCAGCGCCGCTCAAGGTTTTCCTGACGGCCAGTCCCGAGGAGCGTGCCCGGCGTCGTTACTTGCAGTTGAAGGCCAAAGGTGATGATGTTAATCTGTCGAGTCTGCTAGATGAGATATGTGCACGTGATGAACGTGACACCCAGCGAGCGGTAGCCCCGCTCAAGCCAGCGCATGACGCTATACAGCTGGATTCCACGGAATTATCCATCGAGCAGGTGTTGGATCGCATCTTGAGTGAAGTCGCGCTACGTGACCTCGCCGGATGACCAGAAAGCCATGCGGGAGACCAGTCATAGTCCGCAGGCTTTCTCTCATATGAACGAAACCCACGTCGACTGGGATGTGGCAGATGGGCGTATTCTTCGCCCTTATCAACAGGAATTAAAATGAGCGAAAGCTTTGCTGAACTTTTCGAAGAAAGCCTAAAGACCCTTAACCTTCAGGCCGGTTCGATCATCACCGCTATCATCGTTGATATCGACTACCAGGCTGGTTGGGTAACGGTTCATGCCGGTCTGAAATCTGAAGGCCTCATCCCGCTGGAGCAGTTCCACAACGACGCTGGCGAGCTGACCATCAAGATCGGCGACGAAGTTCACGTTGCTCTTGACGCGGTCGAAGACGGCTTTGGCGAGACCAAACTGTCCCGCGAGAAAGCCAAGCGTGCTGAGTGCTGGATCGTTCTGGAAGCGGCTTTCGCTGCTGAAGAAGTGGTCAAGGGCGTTATTAACGGTAAGGTTAAAGGCGGCTTCACTGTCGACGTTAACGGCATCCGTGCGTTCTTGCCTGGTTCTTTGGTTGACGTGCGCCCTGTGCGTGACACGACTCACCTGGAAGGCAAAGAGCTCGAGTTCAAGGTTATCAAGCTCGACCAGAAGCGCAACAACGTTGTCGTTTCCCGTCGTAGCGTCCTGGAAGCCGAAAACAGCGCCGAGCGCGAAGCTCTGCTGGAATCCTTGCAGGAAGGCCAACAGGTCAAAGGTATCGTCAAGAACCTCACCGATTACGGCGCATTCGTCGATCTGGGTGGCGTCGATGGCTTGCTGCACATTACCGACATGGCCTGGAAGCGCATCAAGCATCCATCGGAAATCGTCAATGTTGGCGACGAGATCGATGTGAAGGTTCTGAAGTACGATCGCGAGCGCAATCGTGTCTCCCTGGGCCTCAAGCAATTGGGCGAAGATCCTTGGGTCGCTATCAAAGCACGTTACCCGGAAGGCACTCGCGTAACCGCGCGTGTTACCAACCTGACCGACTACGGCTGCTTTGCAGAGCTGGAAGAAGGCGTGGAAGGCCTGGTGCACGTCTCCGAAATGGACTGGACCAACAAAAACATCCACCCTTCGAAAGTCGTTCAGGTTGGCGACGAAGTGGAAGTTATGGTTCTGGACATCGACGAAGAGCGTCGTCGTATCTCCCTCGGCATCAAGCAGTGCAAATCTAACCCATGGGAAGATTTCTCTGGCCAGTTCAACAAGGGCGATAAAATCTCCGGCACCATCAAGTCGATCACCGATTTCGGTATCTTCATTGGTCTGGACGGCGGCATCGACGGTCTGGTTCACCTGTCCGATATCTCCTGGAACGAAGTGGGCGAAGAAGCCGTACGTCGCTTCAAGAAGGGCGACGAGCTCGACACCGTCATCCTGTCGGTTGATCCAGAGCGCGAGCGCATCTCGCTGGGTATCAAGCAGCTGGAAAGCGATCCGTTCTCCGAGTACGTCACTGTCAATGACAAAGGCGCAATCGTCCGCGGTATCGTTAAAGAAGTTGACGCCAAAGGCGCCATCATCACTCTGGCCGACGACATCGAAGCTACCCTGAAGGCTTCCGAAATCAGCCGTGACCGCGTAGAAGACGCGCGTAACGTTCTGAAGGAAGGCGAAGAGATCGAAGCCAAGATCATCAGCGTTGACCGCAAGAGCCGCGTAATCAGCTTGTCCATCAAGTCGAAAGACGTTGAAGACGAGAAAGAAGCGATTCAGAGCCTGCGTAGCAAGCCTGAAACCGCTGAAAATACAGGTCCAACCACCTTGGGTGACCTGTTGCGCGCACAAATGGAAAAGCAGAACTAAGTTCAGCTCTACCATAGAAAAAGGGCGATTTCGGTCGCCCTTTTTTGTGCCTGCGATTTAGGTGGTTGCTGCTTGGCGCCTGTGCCAGATTAACTGATGCATCTAACTCAAAGCCTGGGCTGTTCAAAATGATCTGGTCATGCTAAAACCTTCGGAGCGCGTTTCCTAGCTGCTTGAAAAAGAAGGGAAAAATATGACGAAGTCGGAGTTGATCGAACGAATTGTCACCCATCAAGGGCTTCTCTCATCCAAGGATGTCGAGCTAGCTATCAAGACCATGCTTGAGCAAATGTCCCAATGCCTGGCGACGGGCGACCGCATCGAGATCCGGGGCTTTGGCAGCTTTTCCCTGCACTACCGCGCTCCTCGCGTAGGTCGTAACCCTAAAACCGGACAATCCGTCAGTCTCGACGGCAAGTTCGTTCCTCACTTCAAACCCGGAAAAGAATTGCGTGACCGGGTGAACGAAGAGGAAGAAGAGGGGCTCCAATAGGCCGTTAAAGGAGCAGCAAATGCGAAACGTGAAACGCTTGATATTCTTCGTAGTGATCCTGCTGATCGTATTGGCGACGGTAGTATTCATGCTTGAAAACCAGCAGCATGTATCGCTGGTATTTTTCGGCTGGACTGCACCGCAGCTTTCGATAGCTGTGCCGGTGATTCTGGCGCTGCTCACAGGTATGATAATCGGGCCGTTTCTCGGCTGGATTGTTAGCTTGCGCAGGAAGCCCAAGTCTGTCTGATTAGCCAGCCATCCGTAACCAGTTCCATTTGGAAAACATGCGATCTGCCACGTCTACGTGGGCCACACTTCAGTGAAAGGCCCTGTCAGCGCCAACGGCCGAACTCAGGGTAAGCGCTTTACCTGCAAGTATTCTGCAATCGTCCACAACAATTTAAAGGTCTACCTGAATGGCGAATCCCCCAATGTCGACACAAGCATCCGACGAGATAGATTTGTTCGAACTCGTCGCTGCACTTTGGGCGCAGAAAGTATTAATAATCAGCACTGCCTTGATCGTCGGCATAGGTGCCGCAGCATTTGCATTTCTAAGTAAGCCGGTCTACGAAGCAAGAGTGTATTTGCAGCCGCCAACGTTGAACGGCATCGCCGACTTCAACTATGGCCGTACTCGGGACGCAGAGCTCACTCCGTATACGATCAGTGATGTTTACAGCGTTTTCACGCGAAATCTTCAGGGTGAATCCTTGCGGCGGTCATTCTTTAACGACGTTTACTTGCCTTCCCTGACTGAGGCCGAGCGGGCAGGATCCCAAGACGCGCTGTATTCCAACTACCTGAACACGCTCACAATCGGAACACCCACTAAAGAACTGCCAGAGCGGTATTCGGTTGTCGTGCAAGGCGATGACCCGGCTCAGGCCACTGATTGGGTAAAAGCGTTCGCCGCACTTGCAGGCGCTGCATCCGAAAAGGAAATGATCACAAACGTTACGCGTGAGGCTAGCGTGCGGGCCCGCAACCTTGCGCAGCAGATCAGTATTTTGCAGGAAACTGAAGGCAAGGTCCGAACAGACTCCATTACCCGCCTGAAAGAGGCGCTGAGTGTGGCCCACGCCATCGGCCTGGAAAACCCACCGATCATCACCGGTAACGTTGCAGCCGAAGTCTCAGCGACCATGGACGGGCAGTTAACGTACATGAGAGGCAGCAAGGCCCTGATTGCCGAGATCAAAAATCTGGAAGAACGGCAAACGGACGATCCGTTTATTTCAAACCTCCGTGCCTTGCAGATCAAGCGCAGTTTTTTTCAGTCGCTTCAGGTCAATCCAGAAGAGGTGTCGGTCTATCGTCTAGACGGCCCTATCGAAGTCCCGGATCGTCCGATCAAGCCTAAGAAGGCCATGATCATCATCGCTGGCCTGATAGGTGGCGGTATTCTGGGGATACTGATTGGATTGGTGCGTTTCTTCGTCACCAAAAGAAGACTGACCATGCAACGCGTCTAATTTGCGGGTTGTCGGCCGAGAAATGTCCTACGCGGCAAGACTTGAAAAGAGGCTGGTTGTTGGCAGAATGCGACCTGTTCTCGATTAGTCAGCTTGCGCTAGGTGTCGACGGGCTGGGCATGATGCCTTGACCCGTCGGATCGCCTGAATTACTAGCGTCTGCCTGCATGACGAGCCCGCAGTTTCTTCTAGAAAGCAGGCATTGTTTGTGACCAGTATCACCCGCGTACCCCCTCACATTCCCCACGATGAAATTGATCTACTCGCACTGTTTCGTTCGCTCTGGCGCCAGAAGCTTATGATCTGCGCAGTCGCTGCCTTGTTTGGCCTGATCGCCATCGTCTACGCGTTTGCAAGCCGCCCTGTTTATCAGGTGAGTAGCGTGCTCCGTCCCGCCGCGATCAATGAGCTAGACGCTCTGAATCGCTCCGAAATCTACACACTCTCTCCCCCCGACGCGCTGTTGAAGGTCGGCGCTTCGCTGGATTCGTATGAGACCAGGCTTGGTTTTTTTCGAAGCCATCAAGACCTGTTCAAGCGGTTTGAACGTGAAGGGCAGACGCTTGAGCAGAGTTTCGAGGAGTTCAACCGCAATTCCATCGATCTGGTACTCCCTGATCCTAAGCGCGCTGATTTGCTGAGCGCGTTCATTGGTCTGGAGATGAGTTATCCGAAAGGCGTCAACGGCCCCGCTATCATGAACGGGCTGGTCGATTACGCTATTCAGGCAGAGGTGCAGCAGATTGCGTCGGATCTGGAGGTCATCATCCATAACCGGCTCAATGAGCTCGACGGCAGAATAGACGCTGCTCGCTCCAGTTATGAGACGCAGAAGCAAGCGCATATCGCGTCTCTCCAGGAAGTGGATAATGTGAAACGTGCGCAGTTGCAAGATGAACTCAAGGCACTGCGCGTACAGTTGAAAGCGCAGCGTACCGATCGCATGGCGCAGTTGGCCGAAGCCATCAGTATTGCCAAGTCCCTGGGTATCAAGCGCCCGTCAACGCCATCGTCCTTGGGTGACGCTGACCGGTCGGGCTCTGCGAGCGTGATGCGCACCGAGGTCAACAATCAACAGATTCCGCTGTATTTCATGGGCTCCGAAGCGCTTGAGGCAGAGCGAACGGCGTTGCAGCAACGCAAGACCGATGACTTCGCGTCGGATCGGATCACTCAGATTGAGAAGGAGCTGCAAATGCTCCAGAACAATCGTCAAATTGAAGTGATGCAGCGGCGCGAGAACGAAGACATCTTCCTGAAAGGTGTCGAGCCTCTTCGCGAAGAGATCGTGCGGTTGCGCAATCTCAACATCGATATGAAGCGCCTGAAGCTCGTGACCATTGACCGTCGTGCGCTTGAGTCAACAAGCCCCATCAAGCCCAATAAGCCACTGGTGACACTGTTGGCTTTGTTTCTGGGCGGGTTAGTCGGGCTGCTGGTTGCGATAATCAGATACTTGGTGCTGAGCCGCCGGCTGGAAGTCATCCATCTTGAAGCGCCGTCCCCGAGCCCAGTCATTGTGGAAGAGCGCTCGGTCTCCAACGGGAAAGGTCTGACAAAGGCGTAAGCCGCTATTGCCGATCAGGACGCCAAGCGCACCCGGTCGGCTGCCATAAGAGCAGTTGATCGCCAATGTTCGCGTTCCAGTGGTCGTATCTTCAACTCCCTGAAAGCCATGTCTGAATACAACAGGCATAATGGCGTCCTTTTCGGCTACCCGGTCAGGCGTTTATTGCTTCTGAACGCGTAGCTGCGGGTTTGCTTTTTTGCAACTTGATTCGAGAC
This sequence comes from Xanthomonas sp. WHRI 1810A, assembly GCF_040202885.1. Classification (NCBI taxonomy): domain Bacteria; kingdom Pseudomonadati; phylum Pseudomonadota; class Gammaproteobacteria; order Lysobacterales; family Lysobacteraceae; genus Xanthomonas; species Xanthomonas sp. WHRI 1810A. The sequence continues at coordinate 154,149 of NZ_JBEGED010000004.1, read as the reverse complement.
TGGCTGTAACCCTGAACGTTCGGGCTTGGGGAATGCCATAGATACTGCCGAACACGCGTCCGGGATGTCGTGACGAATCGCGCAGAAAAATAACGACGGATGAAGAAAGATCCGTATTGCTACCAGGAAGAGTGCTTTGAAGATTTTAGTAACTGGCGGTGCAGGTTTCATTGGTTCGGCGGTCGTGCGTCACATCATCGCCAACACCGGCGATTCGGTCGTTAACGTGGACAAGCTGACGTATGCGGGAAACCTAGAGTCGTTGCTCGAAGTGGCCGACAATGAGCGCTACGCTTTCGAGCGGGTCGATATCTGCGACAGGGAAGCACTTGACAGGGTCTTCAAGGATCATCGTCCGGATGCGGTCATGCACTTGGCGGCAGAATCCCACGTAGATCGGTCAATTACCGGTCCGTCTGACTTCATTCAAACCAATATTGTCGGCACGTACACGTTGCTGGAAGCCACTCGCGCTTACTGGACAAGTTTGGGCGAACATCAGAAGACATCCTTTCGCTTTCACCACATCTCGACCGATGAAGTGTACGGCGACCTTGAAGGGCCGGAGGATCTGTTCACAGAACAGACACCCTACCAGCCGAGCTCGCCTTATTCGGCCAGCAAGGCCAGCTCCGACCACTTGGTCCGCGCCTGGAGCCGCACGTATGGGCTGCCTACGATCGTCACCAACTGTTCGAACAACTATGGCCCGTTCCATTTTCCCGAAAAGCTCATTCCGCTGGTCATTCTCAATGCGCTGGAAGGCAAGCCGTTGCCTATCTACGGTAAAGGCGATCAGGTGCGCGATTGGCTGTACGTTGAAGACCACGCCCGCGCGCTGTACCTCGTCGTGACTGAAGGCGTAGTGGACGAGACCTACAACATTGGCGGCCATAACGAGAAGAAGAACCTCGAAGTTGTCATGACACTTTGCCAATTGCTGGACGAGCTGCGCCCGGACTCGAAGTTCGTGCCCCACGCCCAATTGATCACCTACGTGCAAGACCGTCCTGGCCATGACCAACGCTATGCCATCGACGCCAGCAAGGTTCAGCGCGAATTGGGCTGGGTGCCCGCCGAGACATTTGATTCCGGCATCCGCAAGACGGTCGAATGGTATCTGAGCAATGAGTCTTGGGTAGAACACGTGAAAAGCGGCAGCTACCAGACCTGGATCGATCAGAATTACGCCAAGCGCTCAAACTGACATGAAAATATTATTGCTCGGCAAAGGTGGCCAGGTCGGTTGGGAGCTGCAACGCTCCCTCGCGACGCTGGGTGAACTGGTGTCGCTGGATCGACACGGCGAAAATGGGCTTTCGGGTGATCTCGCGGATCTCCAAAGCCTGCGTCAGACTGTTCGTCAAGTTGCGCCTGACGTCATTGTGAACGCGGCAGCCTATACCGCAGTAGATGGTGCTGAGTCAGATGCGGAGATGGCGCATTTGATCAATGCGGAGGCTGTTGCATTGCTGGCCGACGAGTCAGCCAGGCTGGGCTGCCTGTTGGTCCACTACTCGACAGACTACGTGTTTGATGGCTCGGGCTCACAGCCTTGGCGGGAGCTGGATGAAGTCGCTCCGGTCAATGCTTATGGATCCACCAAGCTGGCCGGTGAGCAAGCCATCCTGAATTCGGGTTGCAAGCACCTTATCTTTCGCACCAGTTGGGTGTACGGGGCACTGGGCAATAACTTCGCGAAAACCATGCTGAGACTCGCGAAAGACCGTGCGCAGTTGAACGTGATCGCCGACCAGGTTGGAGCGCCGACCGGCGCCGACCTGATCGCCGACGTGACTGCGATAGCGATACGTCACGCATGGGGTGACGACAAGGTCTCTGGCATCTATCATCTGGCGGCTTCAGGCTTCACCTCGTGGCACGAATACGCGACATTGGTCATTGATTTGGGTCGTAGCCTTGGGGAGTCGCTGGCGGTTGAGCGCATTACGCCGATTCCAACCGAGCAATACCCGACGCCTGCGCGTCGGCCGCTGAACTCACGGCTGGATACGGCTAAGCTGTGCAGGACTTTTTCTATCCACCTGCCCGATTGGCAGAGTGGAGTAACCCGGATGTTGAAGGAAGTGTTAGTCAGATGACGGTCATCAAACGCAAAGGCATCATTCTCGCCGGCGGTTCAGGCACTCGCTTGCACCCCCTAACACTTGGCGTGTCGAAGCAGATGCTTCCGATTTTCGATAAGCCGATGATTTTCTACCCGCTGTCTGTGCTGATGCTGGCGGGCATGCGTGAGGTGCTGATCATCTCCACGCCTGAAGATTTGCCGTCCTTCCAGAAGCTGCTGGGTGATGGCAGTCAATACGGCATCGAGCTGTCCTACGCTGTGCAACCCAGCCCGGATGGCCTAGCTCAGGCGTTCATCATCGGTGAAGAGTTCATTGGCGAAGACCCTTGCTGCCTGATCCTCGGCGACAACATTTTCTACGGCCATCACTTCTCGGAGAATCTGAGTGCGGCCATGTCCCAGACCTCAGGTGCCACTGTATTTGGTTACCACGTGTCTGATCCTGAGCGTTTTGGTGTGGTTGAGTTCGACAGCACCGGACGGGCGCTGAGCATCGAAGAAAAACCTTCGACGCCGAAATCGAATTACGCCGTTACCGGCTTGTATTTCTACGACAACCGGGTTGTGGAAATCGCCAAGAACATCAAGCCGTCCGAACGTGGCGAGCTTGAAATCACCGACGTCAACCGTGCGTATCTTGACGACAAGTCGCTCACCGTCGAGATGCTTGGACGAGGCTTTGCCTGGCTCGATACCGGCACTCATGAGTCGTTGCTCGAAGCGAGTCAGTTCGTCCATACCATCGAACATCGCCAGGGTTTAAAGGTGGCATGCCTCGAGGAGATCGCGTTCGCTCAAGGATGGATCACGCCTGCGCAGCTTAAAGAGCAGGGAGAGAAGCTCAAGAAAACCGGCTACGGCCAGTACTTGCTGAAACTGTTGGCTGAGGCTGAAAAGGCATGAAACTGATTCAGACTGATCTGCCTGACGTTGTTATCGTTGAGCCTGCAGTGTTCAGCGATGACCGTGGGTGGTTCATGGAGAGCTTCAACGAGGCGAAATTCCATACAGCGCTGCAGGCGTTGGGACTACCGACGCCGCGTCCTTTCGTCCAGGACAATCATTCCTGTTCAGCCAAAGGTGTGTTGCGCGGCCTGCACTATCAGCGCGCCCCTCATGCTCAAGGCAAGCTGGTCCGCGTGGTTCGCGGCGCGGCCTACGATGTGGCCGTGGATATTCGCCCCGATTCGTCCACGTACCTTCAATGGGTGGGCGTTGAGTTGAGCGCTGAAAACAACCGCATGCTCTGGATACCCGAAGGGTTCGCTCACGGGTTTGCGGCACTGCAGGACGATACGCATTTTATGTATAAGACTACAGATTATTACGACAAGGCGTCCGAAGGGGCGTTGCTATGGAATGACGCAAAATTGGCTATTGTCTGGCCTGAAGCCAACGCTTTGATCATTAGCGAGAAAGACAACGATGCCCCTACGGTGGATAACCTGTTGGTGTCTCCACTATGAGTCTGATCAATTTTCTCGATCTAAAGACACTGGGTGACGAGCGAGGCCATCTGATTGCGTTAGAGAACAGCAAGAGTGTCCCATTCGACGTCAAGCGAGTTTATTACCTGACGGACACGCAGCAGGGCGTCCCTCGCGGTTTCCACGCACACAAGGAGCTCGTGCAGGTGGCAGTCTGTGTGGCGGGTAAATGTCTCATGAAGTTGGATGACGGAGTTACTAAGGAAGAAGTCTGGCTAGACGCTCCGAATAAAGCTGTTGTCATCGATAAGATGGTTTGGCATGAGATGCATCACTTTAGCCAGAATTGTGTATTGCTCGTATTGGCAAGCGACTTCTATGACGAAGCCGATTATATACGTGACTACTCTAAGTTTATGGAGTCGATTAAATATGCCTAAAATTCACCCGCTTTCTGATGTCAAGAGTGCTCAGATCGGAAAGGACACTCGTGTCTGGCAATATGCAGTAGTTTTCGATGGAGCAGTAATTGGCGAAAACTGCAATATCTGTGCTCACACACTGATAGAAAACGGCGTGACGCTCGGCAACAATGTGACCGTTAAGTCCGGTGTGTATCTGTGGGAAGGTACTGTAATTGCAGATGATGTATTTATCGGCCCTAACGCTACGTTTACCAACGATGCAATGCCCCGCTCGAAAGTTTATCCCGAAAAGTTCGCAGGGATTACTGTCAACAAGGGCGCCAGTATCGGTGCTAATGCGACTATCTTGCCAGGGATCACTATTGGCATAGAAGCAATGGTCGGCGCCGGGGCGGTCGTGGTTTCTGATGTGCCGGACCAAGCGGTGGTCGTTGGCAATCCTGCGAAAGTTATTAGGTATCTGACTAAATGATTAGTTTTCTCGACTTGAAAGAAGTAAACAACACCTGCCGTGACGAGTTGGTTGCCGCGTGCACTCGCGTAATTGACTCCGGTTGGTATATCAGCGGTACGGAACTTCAGACTTTCGAAAGCAGCTTTGCAGATTACTGTGGGACCCGCCACTGCATCGGCGTCGCCAATGGTCTGGATGCTTTAGTATTGGTTATACGGGCGTGGAAAGAGCTGGGACTGTTGCATGCCGGTGACGAAGTGCTCGTACCATCGAATACTTATATCGCCAGCATCTTGGCCATTTCGGAAAACGGCCTGGTACCCGTTTTGGTGGAACCTGATCCAGCTACGTTCAACATGTGCCCGACAGCCGCAGAAGCGGCAGTGACGATGAAAACAAAGGCTATATTGCCTGTGCACCTCTACGGCCGCCTTGCCAATATGCCAGCCATCATGGCATTGGCTGACCGGCATAACTTGCTTGTACTGGAAGACTCGGCACAGTCCCACGGCGCACGTATTGATGGCAAAAGATCCGGAAATTGGGGGCACGCGTCCGGCTTCAGCTTCTATCCTGGTAAGAACCTGGGCGCGCTGGGCGATGCCGGCGCCATTACTACCAATGACGATGCATTGGCGGATACGTTGAGAGCGCTACGTAATTACGGCTCTCACAAGAAGTATCAAAACCTCTATCGTGGCGTCAACAGCCGGCTTGATGAGTTGCAGGCAGCCTGCCTGTCGGTAAAGCTGAAGTACCTGGACGAGCAAACCGAGCATCGCCGTAAGATTGCTGACCTGTACACCCGAGGCATCACCAATCCTTCACTGCAACTCCCTGTAGGACCCTGCTTCAACACTATCTCCAATGAGGGCCACGTGTGGCATGTCTATACGGTGCTTTGTAACGACCGGGATGCTTTGCAAAAGCATCTTGCGGACTTTGGCATTCAGACGTTGATTCACTATCCGATCCCGCCGCACCACCAAGCTGCATACGCCGAGTGGGCCGAGCGTTCGTATCCCGTTTCTGAAAAGATTCACAGCCAGATTCTGAGTCTCCCTATCGGGCCGACACTCTCAGTCGAGGATGCGCAGGCTGTCGTTCAGGCGTGTAATAGCTTCCAGACAGGAACGCTATGAACCTGATTAAAACCAGTTTGTTGAATGGTGTGGCTGTAGTAGTAAAGATGTTTACCTTGTTGGGCCTGAACAAGATTCTGGCAGTGTACGTCGGTCCGTCCGGCTTCGCAGCCATCGGACAGTTTCAGAATGCTTTACAGATGATAACGACGCTGACTGGAGGAGCGATTACCAATGGCGTCGTTAAATACACTGCCGAATACAATGATGATAAAGCTGCTCAGCGTCAGGTATGGAAAGTGGCAGGCACACTCACGATCATCGGAAGCTTGATTGTTGCAGCGCTTGTTGCAATATACAGCCGGGAACTGGCCGGTTTTTTTCTTAAAGATTATAACTTGGAAGACATATTTTATTGGTTCGCAGGCGGCGTTGCTTTCTTTTCACTCAATACTCTGTTGCTAGCTATTTTAAACGGGAAAAAAGAAATAATACTGTATGTTATATCGAATGTCGTGGGAAGTCTTCTGGCGCTGGCTTTTACGGTTGCACTAACTGTCACAGCGGGCCTACGGGGTGCATTGATCGCGTTGGTATTGTATCAGTCAGTGAGCTTTTTTATCACGCTTACTGTATGCGTTCGGACGTCTTGGTTCAAAATTGAGTATTTATTTGGTTCTTTGAACAGACCGGTTATAAAGAAACTCTCAGCCTATTTCCTGATGGCGGCGGTTTCCGCAGCCAGTGTACCAGTCGGGCAAATGCTGGTCAGAAATTACTTGGGTAATAGCTTTGGCTGGGATGTCGCGGGTTATTGGGAAGCATTGTCCCGCTTAAGTGCGGCGTATTTACTGATCGTAACGACTACCTTAAGTGTGTATTACCTGCCACGGCTGTCTGAGTTAAAAACTGGGGGCGAGGTGCGTGCAGAAATTTTACAAGGTTATAAATATATCCTGCCGGTTGCCATGGTCGCGGGTTTGATGACCTATTTGCTTAGGGATCTTATTGTTTCTTTATTATTTACGGACGCTTTCTCCCCAATGCGCGTGTTTTTTGCAGGACAGGTCGTGGGGGACAGTTTGAAAATAGTCAGCTGGATCATTGCCTATGTAATGCTTAGCAAAGCGATGGTTAAGCGTTTCGTATTGACGGAAATCGCATCCTGCATATTGCTGTATGTGCTCACGGTTCTGTTTACCAAGGCATGGGGTGTCAATGCGGTTACCTGGGCATATGCCGCCAATTATCTTGTCTACTGCTTGATGATGTATTTCTTGGTATATGCACGTCTTGCTAAGCGTGACGACACGTTGGGTGGTAGCGTAGTTTGAAAAAAGTAATTGCAGATCTGGAGGATGTCATTCTCAAGGAGCCATCACTGGATGTGGCACTTGAGTTGGCACACGCATACGGAAATCTTCTCTGGTTCGCGGACATCGGTATCTATGATGCGTCTCCCCTCGAGCAAGCGTTGATTTCACGGTGTGCGTCCAGTTTTGATCCGCCCGGATTAGACATAGGTGTGGCGGAAACAGGTACGGTGATTCATGTCGTTACCGAACCTTACGTTACTGGTGGTCATACGAGGTTGATGGAACGGCTCGCTCGGATGCATGAGGCGCCTGTAGACTTGTTGATCACCAAGGGGGGATCGATTGCTGCGGTTGAGAGAGTATCGGCATATTTTGAAAAGGTCATACAAGTCAGTGCGCTAACTGCTAATAGTAAAGTTTCCGAGATTGCACACGTATTGTCCAGATATGAGAAAGTCATTTTACATATTCATCCTGATGATGTGTATTCCGTAATCGCATGTGGATTAGTTGCGGGAGTAGGTCGAAAAATATTTTTCGTAAATCATGCCGATCATGTTTTTTCTTTCGGCTGCTCAGTTGCTGACTACTATTTCGAGCTCAGCAGCTATGGGCGTCGCTTGGATGAGTTGAAAGTTTTAAAAGGAAAGAAAAGTTTCCTGGGTATCCCAATCGACATCCCGGAGGCCTTGTGGCATTCGGAGTGCGAACCCTCACGTGATGAGAAATTACGGTTTGTAACTGCCGGAAGTGACATTAAATTCAAGCCGGTGAAAGAACTAAGTATAACTCCATTATTGCACAAAGTGCTACGTGACTACCCCGAATCGACTGTTTGTGTTATTGGCTCAAGTCTGAGAACCGCTTACTGGTGGTGGTTTCTTAAACTGAAGTATAAAAACCGCTTTTCTGTTGTTTCTACCATGCCTTACGCGGAGTACAGCATGGAGGTTAGCCGTGCCGATTTTTTTATCGATAGTCACCCCATCCCGGGAGGCACGGCTTTTGCTGAACAATTCATCGCCGGGCGGCGATGTGTTGGACTTGTATCACCTCTACAGGGTTATTCTCCCGCCGACTTGTTAAAGCGAGTTTCACCGGATGAAGTGATGACATCAATTGCAAGCTATAAGTACCCTCAAAGGGTGTTTGAAATGATCAGAGATGTGCATTCGACGGTCAATGTCAAGTCGCGGTATATAAGATGTATTGAGGATGGGATTACGTCTCCTAATCTCCTTGACACTTATTGTGAATGGAGCGGCGACGTCGGAATGTTTCGGCAAACAAGATCTTCCTTGTCAGTGGATGTCTCGGTTTCCACTTTTTTAATTCTAAGAAAATTAAACGCACAGATCGCGATCAGGCTCTTTGTCAGCCTAAGCTTCAAAAAACAACTAAAGCTCGGGCTTAAGCTTGCCATGAATAAGCTTCGAGTTTTCGTGTCTTCGCCGACGGATGCCAAATGATGTCATGGTTGATGCGTTTTCTGATGCTCGGTTATTGCTTGTCCACAGTCCTCGTGCCGGTGTTTGTTTTAAATAAATTATTCTTTTTGCCTTTATTTCTGGTTTCGTTGGTTGTGATGTTTATGAATCCAGTCAAGACGATTGCCCCTTGGATTGTGCTTCTGGTTTTTTTATACGGTTTTATTCTTTCGCTTTCAGGTGAGGCCGATTTAGGGTTGGGCCGTCAGATGTTACTCGGTGCGTTCTCTCTTTTTCTGATCTATGTGATAAGCAGATACGAAATTGATATGAGTGTCGCAGTCAAGGTGGCAGGGGTGACCTTGGCACTTATTATGTGTAGCTTGTCATTCATGCTGATGGTCATGCCTGGGTTTGTGTGGGGTGAATTTCTTTTGGATTATTATAATACCCATGAACTTGGGTTTTATGGAGTGCGAAACTTTGGCAATTTACAGTTATTCATGTTGCATCACCGCTCTTCGCCGTTTCTCTTGCTTCCACTGGCACTACTGTTTCTAGACTATCTCAAGGCTAAGAAACTTCTTACCCTGGTTTTTATTGGGTTGATTTTAACGGCTATTATATGCTCTGCGTCTCGCGCTCTTGTGGCCATGGCTGCAGTAGTTCTCTTTATTCTTTATTTTAACCACAAGTCGTGGCCACCTCGCATTCTTATATTAGTCGCCACTATCCCTCTGGCAGTTATTGCAATTGGATATTTGCTGACTGAGACCAGCGTATTAAGTTCTGATGAGCAATCGAATAATATTAAACTTGGTCACGTAGTTTCTTTCTTTAAAGTGGCGGACTGGAATATGCTTTTATTTGGAAAAGGATTGGGGTCTTATTTCTACACAGAAGGATACGGTGAAGTCGTTTCTCAAACGGAAATTACCTGGATGGATTCTGTTCGTTTTGTAGGCGTACCGTTTTCATTGCTTCTCCTTGGGACGCTTCTGTTCCCCGTCCGGAAGCTGTTCGCGGCCCCCGATCTCAGACCTACAGGCATTATCATGGTGCTTTATTTGATTATGTCGATGAGCAATCCTGTGTTGTTCAACTCGTTCGGGTTTCTGGTCATTTTATGGTATTGGTCAATTATTATTAAAAGACAGCCCGAAGTGGCGCTCGTCCATCGGCCAAGGGGGCTAATTTGAAAGGCGTAGCAGCGGTAGTGGTTGGATATAATCCTGAGATTCCAGTTTTGGATAATCTTCTGAGTTCGCTTGTTGAACAGGTCGAATTATTGATACTGGTCGATAATGGTGGTGCATCGGAGTTCCTGAGAAGTTCGCCCCTGCGCGACAGGGTGCATTATGTCGCGTTGGGTGAGAACAAAGGTTTAGGCTTTGCATTGAACCTCGGTTTTTCCTTTGCTATCGAGTCGGGGATTGACCACGTCGTAACCTTTGATCAGGACAGCCATGCAGAACCTGACCTTATTTCCCGCCTGCACAAAGCAATGGCCCAAGCCAGTCTGCTAGACAGCAATGCCGTCGCCGTCAGCCCAGCTTTTTTTGATCGGCGAGACGGTAAGGAGATAAAATTTCCGTTTTACAGCTCTGAGGGCGGTGCCATTCACCCGGTTTTACACTGTCATAATCCAAACGGCCTTGTTAAAGCCGATGCGCTGATTACATCCGGCATGTTTGTCGATACCCGCGCCTGGAAAGCAGGCATCAAATACGACGATGGTATGTTCGTTGACTTCACCGATACCGAGTGGTGCTTCCGGGCTCGTGACAAAGGCTACAGCCTTTATGGCTGTCTGAATGTCCAGATGGGACATGCGCTGTCAGACGCGCCCCCCGTCAAGGTTTTTGGCTTGAGTTTTTTCCGCTACTCGCCTGTTCGCCGTTATTTCTTCTTCCGCAATACCGTCTCCGTATGCCGAATGAAACACACCCCTGGCGTTTGGAAACGCAGGATGATCATGGCGCTCATGCTTCGTTTCGCGGTCAATATTGTGATCGACACCGACCGTGTCAAGTCCGTCCGCATGATGCTGCGTGGCATCCATCATGGTCTTAAGGCCAGTCTTGGTCCCGTTCATTAATCATCGCTTCCGCTTTGGGCTGCGAGCTCGTCAGGTTATTTAAGGTAGATTTATGCAACCGCGTTTTTTGGTGCTGTTGGCTGCTTACAACGGCATGAAATGGATAGCAGAGCAGGTCGAATCGATTCTGTCGCAGCGTAATGTGTCGGTTACGTTGTTGATCAGCGTCGACACCTCCACCGACGGCACGGAGCAGTGGGTTGCCGACTTGGCTGCGCGTGACCCCAGGGTGATCGCTTTACCCTTTGGGGAAAAATTCGGTGGCGCGGCGCGCAATTTTTTTCGCCTGATCAAAGACGCGCCCCTTTCGGATTTTGATTATTTTGCTCTGGCAGATCAGGACGATGTCTGGAACGGGGATAAATTTACCCGGGCAGTCGACGTTATCAATGCGCAACGGGTGGATGGTTACTCCAGTAACGTGAACGCATTTTGGCCGGACGGTACTCAGAGGATCATCACCAAGTCGCAGCCGCAAGTCTCTTATGACTTTCTATTCGAGGCCGCAGGCCCAGGTTGCACGTATGTATTTACCCGCACCTTGTTTACCGCGCTTCAGGAGAATGTGGTCTCGCGTTTCGGGGAACTGCAGGCCGTCACGCTTCATGACTGGTACTTCTACGCATTCAGCCGAGCAAACGGTTATCGCTGGCACATCGATGATGTGCCTGGGATGCAATATCGCCAGCACTCAAACAATCAGGTCGGGGTCAACCGTGGCGTCAAAGCGTTCAAAGCTCGGTTGGCGCAGGTGTTCGATGGCTGGTATTTGAATCAGGCTGCGCGCATTGCCCAACTGGTCGGGATGTCAGATCAGCCATTTGTCAGGGACTGGATCAATCTGGGTCGTGTCCAATTAGTCCGGTTAGCGCTGAACAGTGCCCGATGTCGCAGAAGGCCACGGGACAAGTTTGTTTTTGCTGGCCTTTGTCTGGTTCTTGCACTGGTAAAACACAAGAAATGAAAACACGACTGTTGATTACAGGCAGTACCGGATTTGTCGGTCGGGAGTTGGTTGCACAGCTACGGGAAGATCCAGCGGTGGATATCCGAATGCTTGTGCGCCGTGTCCCCGAGGTGACGCAAGCGCTTAACGATTACACCGTGCTCACGGACTTCGGGGCGATTGATGCATCGCATCCGGCATTGACTGACGTTCAGGTCATCGTGCACCTGGCGTCGCGCGTTCACATCATGAATGACAGTGCTCCCGATCCGCTTGAGGCGTTTCGTCACGTGAACGTGGGGCACACGCTCCAGCTTGCGCGCAGCGCCGCAGCGGCGGGGGTCAAGCGCTTTGTCTTTGTCAGTTCGGTAAAGGTCAACGGTGAAGGTACTGCCCTCGGCCAGGCTTATCGAGAGTCCGATGCGCCTGCCCCTGTCGATCCGTACGGCATCTCTAAGATGGAAGCCGAGGAAGGGTTGAAGATCATCGCCGCCGAGACTGGACTACAGGTCGTGATTATTCGTCCGGTTCTGGTTTACGGGCCAGGGGTCAAGGCTAACTTTCGTAGCATGATTAAGTGGCTGCATAAAGGCGTTCCGCTGCCATTTGGCCTGTTGAATAACAAACGCAGCCTCGTGGCGCTCGACAATCTGGTGGGCTTTATCAAGCTTTGCACCGAGCACCCGGCGGCGGCTGATCAGACTTTCCTGATCAGTGACGGTCATGATGTATCCACCACCGAGTTGCTTCAGAAGTTAGGCGACGCCTTGCATCGCCGTGCACGCTTATTGCCGGTTCCTGCTTGGGTGCTTGCGCAGGGGGCAACGCTGTTGGGGAAAAAGTCATTGTCGCAACGTCTCTGCGGGTCACTTCAGGTAGATATCGGTAAGGCCCGCTCCTTATTAGGCTGGCATCCGGTTGTCACTGTTGACCAAGGTTTGAAAAAAACCGCCGACTATTATCTGAACGAGCAAGCGAAATGAGCTTTTGGTATGTAATGCCCGTCATTGCAATCCTGTCCCTGTTGCTGACGGCTGCGCTCAGGCGGTACGCGCTGCATCGCAGCATCATCGATATTCCCAATGCGCGAAGTTCACATTCGGTGCCCACCCCTCGCGGCGGCGGTGTTGCCATTGTTATCGCGTTCCTGCTTGCGCTCGTGCTCATTGGCATCCTGAATGTCGAACCATGGCCAATCCTCACTGCCTATCTAGGGGCCGGAACTTTAATCGCTGTTATTGGTTTCATGGATGACCACGGGCACATTGCGGCTCGCTGGCGCTTGTTGGGACATTTCTTCGCAGCCGCCTGGGCCTTGTTCTGGCTTGGCGGCTTGGCGCCACTGACCGTGATGGGCGTGAGTTTCAACCTGGGATGGGTCGGCGGTGTACTGGCGGCTTTTTATCTGGTGTGGATGCTCAATCTTTACAACTTCATGGACGGCATCGACGGCATTGCCAGCGTCGAAGCGATCTGCAGTTGCCTGGTACTGGCGCTAATCTACTGGGTGGAAGGGCAGGGCAATCTGATCTGGACGCCGCTGCTGTTGGCCATGGCCGTTGCTGGTTTTCTCGTCTGGAACTTCCCGCCCGCCAAGATATTCATGGGGGACGCCGGCAGTGGTTTCCTAGGCATCATCCTGGGCTGCCTGTCGATTCAGGCCGGTTGGGCGAATTCAGACTACTTCTTTGCATGGTTGATCATGCTGGGCGTGTTTGTTGTTGACGCTACTTTCACCTTGATTCGTCGATTGGTTCGCGGCGACAAAGTCTACGAGGCTCATCGCAGTCACGCTTATCAGTTTGCATCCAGAGCGGTTGGCAGCCACAAGCCAGTGACTGTCGCGGTCATCCTCATCAACCTGATCTGGTTACTTCCTATTGCGATAAGCGTAGGCTTGCACTACCTGGACGGGGCATTAGGGTTGGTGATTGCATACATTCCCCTGATCGCACTTGCCTTCAAATACAAGGCAGGGCAGCTCGAAGCGCAGGTTTGACCAGCAGTTAACTCAATACAGACTCGCGGCGCGGGTCTCGCGGAACGGAATCGAACGATGGATGGCTTCTTGAATCGGATTCGGGCGCGCCTTTTGGCGTTACCCCGTCACCAAAAGCGCTTGCTGCAGGTGATAGCAGACCTCTTCCTGGTCTGGCTCGCAATGTGGTTGGCCTTTGTGGTTCGGTTGGGTTTTGACGAAATGGTGAACCCCATCACTACGCACCGGTGGCTATTCCTCGCTACCCCACTCGTCGCAATCCCGCTGTTCATCCGTTTTGGCATGTACCGGGCCGTGATGCGCTATTTCGGCAATGACGCCCTGATCGCGATCGTCAAGGCGGTGAGCCTGTCCTCGCTGATCCTTGGCGTTGTGGTGTATTGGTACAGCAACCACGAAAGTGTCATCCCTCGTTCGATCATCTTCAACTACTGGTGGTTGAGCCTGATCATGATTGGCGGCTTGCGCTTGTCCATGCGTCAGTATTTCCTCGGCGACTGGTTCGCTGCTGCGCAGCATGTGCCCTTTACCAGTCGCGACAACGGCCTTCCTCGTGTGGCGATCTATGGTGCAGGTGCGGCGGGCAACCAGTTGGTTGCCGCATTGCGCATGGGCCGGGTCATGCGACCGGTTGCGTTCATCGACGATGATCCGAGCATTACCGACAGGGTGATTTCCGGATTACAGGTTTATAAAGCGCGAAATATTCAGCGGATGATTGATACCACTGGCGCGCAGGAAGTGCTGCTGGCCATCCCCTCGTCCAGCCGGACACGCCGCCGCGAGATTCTGGGGTTTCTCGAGAAATTCCCGCTGCACGTTCGAAGTGTTCCAGGCTTCATGGACCTTGCCAGTGGTCGAGTCAAAGTTGATGACATCCAGGAAGTTGACATCGCTGACCTTCTTGGCCGAGACGCCGTCCCAGCCCAGGCAGAACTATTGGAGCGGTGCATTTCCGGCCAGTCAGTATTAGTGACGGGGGCCGGTGGCTCAATCGGGTCTGAGTTGTGCCGCCAGATCCTGATGCTCAAACCCACGACACTTTTGTTGTTCGAGCACAGCGAATTCAATCTCTACACCATCTTGTCCGAACTGGAACAGCGTGTAGCCCGCGAATCACTGCCCGTAAGAGTGCTGCCGATTCTGGGCTCGGTACGTAATGAATCCAAGTTAGTGGATGTCATGAAAACCTGGAAAGTGGACACCGTCTATCACGCGGCCGCTTACAAGCATGTACCGATGGTCGAACACAACATCGCTGAAGGGGTGTTGAACAATGTCATCGGGACGCTTAACACCGCACAGGCAGCGTTGAAGGCTGGCGTTGCCAACTTTGTCTTGATCTCTACAGACAAAGCGGTTCGACCGACAAACGTCATGGGCAGCACAAAACGGTTGGCCGAACTGACGCTGCAAGCCTTGAGCCGCGAAGCCGCGCCGGTCATGTTCGGCGACAAGAGTAATATCTCCCGGGTCAACAAGACGCGCTTCACCATGGTTCGCTTCGGTAATGTCTTGGGTTCGTCCGGCTCTGTGATCCCGCTGTTCCACAAGCAGATCAAAACAGGCGGACCGATCACCGTCACGCACCCCAAGATCACCCGTTACTTCATGACCATTCCCGAGGCCGCTCAGTTGGTCATACAGGCGGGCTCTATGGGGTTGGGCGGGGACGTCTTCGTGCTGGACATGGGCGAGCCCGTCAAAATTGTCGAGCTGGCCGAGAAGATGGTGCACCTGTCTGGTCTTAGCATCCGTTCCGAGAAGAACCCCCATGGCGATATCGCCGTCGAGTTCACGGGCTTGCGCCCCGGTGAAAAGCTGTACGAAGAATTGTTGATCGGTGACAACGTAGCCGCGACGGGTCATCCCATGATCATGAGCGCTCACGAGGATTATCTTGAGTGGGAACTGCTCAAACAACGGCTTTCCGACCTGGTTAAAGCGGTCAATGAGGACGACTACACCAGAGTGCGTCAGTTGCTTCGAGAGACCGTTAGCGGTTACGCGCCAGACGGCGAGATTGTTGACTGGATATATCAGCAGCGGCGGTTGGAACCTTAATACTTAGCGCGCCAGACCATGCTTACCGCCGGATGACGGCGGGGGCAATATGTCGGCGTGTGGCGTCGTCCGACACTCGGGCAAGCCAGGAAACACCCCGTGACATCGCGCTCTTTGACGCCCCCCACCCGTGAACTACGTTGTAAAAGCAGCTCAGGAACGCTGCTAAACCCAACGATGTCATGGAGCGTTATTTATGCGTACTTCTCTTCTCTCATCCCTCGCATTCGCGTTGCTCACCAGCTTTTCGGTCGCGGCAACCGCAGCGCCGATGGCTCAGCCGCCGTCGACCCCTCCCGCCGCCGTGCAGCCGGCCGAGCAGGGCGCCAAGGTCAACCTGAACACTGCCACCGCTGAAACCCTTCAAAAAGAGCTGTCCGGCATTGGCGCAGGTAAGGCCAGTGCCATCGTCGCTTACCGGGACGAGAACGGATCGTTTACGTCGATCGACGAGTTGATTGAAGTGAAGGGGATTGGCAAGGCCATCCTGGACAAGAACCGCGACAAGCTGTCCATCGAGTAAACGCTGCGTCCTCAAAAAGGCCGATCACTGATCGGCCTTTTTTGTGGGCGCTCCCTTCATATGATCACGCTGGTCTTCCAAGTACGTCTGCGCCTTGACAGCAAGAATGTCACCCGCCATATAATCGTCAAATTACAACCGTAATATCAGCATTCAATCCTCCTCTGGAGCATCCTCATGAGCTCAAAAGGCACAGCACTTATCACCGGCGCTTCTTCGGGCATCGGTGCAACCTACGCGGACCGTCTCGCCACGCGCGGCTACGACCTTCTATTGGTGGCGCGTGATCAGGATCGTCTGGAGACACTCGCTACCCAACTGCGTGACAAGACGGGTGTGGCGGTCGAGGTACTCAGGGCGGATCTGACTGACAGCGCGGATGTCACGAAACTCGCCCAGCGTTTGCGCAGCGATTCCTCCATCACGTTGCTGTTGAACAACGCTGGTGTCGCGTCAGGCCGCTCGCTGCTGGAGGCTGATCCGGCTGAGGTGGATCGTTTGATTGCGCTGAATATCGTGGCGCTGACTCACCTGACATCGGCAGCCGCTGCAGGCTTCGTGAGCCACGGCCGTGGGGCGATTCTGAACGTGGCGTCGGTGGTGGCCATGATTCCGGAGCGCTTTAACGCGGTATACACGGCGAGTAAGGCGTATGTTCTGAGTCTCACTCAGTCGCTTCACGCTGAAGTCGGCGAGAAGGGGATCCAGGTCCAGGCCATTTTGCCAGGGGCCACACGCACCGAAATCTGGGAGCGCGCCGGCATGGACCTCAATGCGTTTCCACCCGAGATGGTGATGGACGTTAACGAGATGGTGGATGCAGCGCTGGCCGGTTTTGATCAGCGAGAGCTGGTCACGATTCCATCGCTGAGCAACGCGGCCGACTGGGACGCGATGGTCAACGCCCGATTGGCGCTGGGCCCGAATCTGTCGCTGCAGCACGCGGCGGCACGCTACAAGACCACCGACGCGTAATGCGCCAGTGAACCTGATGAACAGTAGAAAGGGGATTGCATGAGCGAACGTAGAATCGTCGTCACGGGCATGGGCCTGGTGACGCCTCTGGGCAGCGGTGTTGAGCCGGTCTGGCGCCGTCTGCTGGAGGGGCGTTCGGGCATTGTTCAGTTACCCGATCACGTGGTGGCCGACCTTCCCGGCAAGGTCGGCGGTCCTGTGCCATTGCTCGCCGACGACCCTGAAGCCGGTTTCGACGCCGACGCCGCAGCGCCGCCCAAAGAGCAGAAGAAGATGGACCGCTTCATTCTGTTTGCCTTGGCAGCCGCGAAGGAAGCCGTCGCTCAATCAGGCTGGGTCGCCGACACCGATGAGAAGCGCGAGCGCACGGCAACTATCATCGGCTCCGGCGTGGGCGGCTTCACGTCCATCGCTGAGGCCGTGCGCACCACCGACACCCGGGGCCCGCGTCGTTTGTCGCCGTTTACCATTCCCTCGTTCCTGGTCAATCTCGCGGCCGGGCACGTGTCAATCCAGCATGGCTTCAAAGGCCCATTGGGCGCGCCGGTGACCGCGTGCGCCGCCGGCGTCCAGGCGATTGGCGATGCCGCCAGGATGCTGCGCTGCGGCGAGGCCGACATCGCCATCTGCGGCGGCGCCGAGGCCTCCATTGATCGCGTGGCGCTGGGCGGGTTCGCAGCCGCCCGTGCGCTGTCCAGCGGGTTCAACGACACCCCGGAGCGCGCGTCACGGCCGTTCGATCAGGACCGCGACGGTTTCGTGATGGGGGAGGGCGCGGGCATTATCGTCATCGAGACGTTGGAACACGCGCTCGCCCGGGGTGCCACGCCCATCGTCGAGCTGGTCGGCTACGGCACCAGCGCAGACGCCTACCACCTGACCGCCGGCCCGGAAGACGGCAGCGGTGCACGACGCGCCATGCAGGCCGCGATCCGCCAGGCAGGCATTCAGGCGGCCGACGTTCAGCACGTCAACGCCCACGCCACCTCAACGCCGGTGGGTGACAAAGGCGAGATGGCCGCGATCAAATCAGTGTTTGGCGATCAGAACGGCGTGGCCGTGACTTCCACCAAATCGGCCACCGGTCATTTGCTGGGCGCAGCGGGCGGGATCGAGGCGATCTTCACGGCGCTGGCGATCCGCGATCAGATCGCGCCGAAAACCCTCAACTTCGACACCCCCGATGAGGCCGCCCACGGCATCGACATCGTGCACGGCGAAGCGCGGCCGATGGCGATCGAGTACGCGTTGTCCAACGGTTTCGGGTTCGGCGGGGTCAATGCCAGCGTGTTGTTCCGGCGCTGGCACGCGTGAAACCCTGAGTGCGTTCCCCTGCTGTTGAGAGGGGAGCGCTGGTTCAGGCCTTGGCGGCGAGTTGTTTGAGCTGCTCGCGGGTGGTGTCGAGAATGCGGTCGGCGAGGGCAGGGTCTTTCGCGCTGCGAGACAGCACCAGCGCACCCACCATGGTCGCCATCGTTACCAGGCTTTGATCGCTGTTATCGTCGCCGGGCAGACTGGACTCCAGCTTCGCCAGCATGCGCAGGATCAGATCGTCAGTGATTTCGCTGGGTTGTCCGCGCTGCCCCAGTTCGGCGGCCATGGTCGGCAGTGGGCAGCCTTTGTCGGGGCTGTCGCGGTGAGCGCTGGACAGATACAGATCGATGAACGCCGCTGCGGATTTGTCTCCATCCAGCGTCTTGTAGGTCGACTCAGCCATCTGATCAACCGCGCGGCGCAGGGCTTTTTCGACCAGTTCGTCCTTGGACTTAAAGTGGGCATAGAACCCACCGTGGGTCAGGCCCAGCGCCTTCATCAACGGCTGCAGGCCCGTAGCACCAATACCGTCTTTCCTGAAACGGGCAGCCGCTTCCTGGAGAATGCGTTGATGGGTCTGCGCTTTATGGTCTTCGGCGTACCGCATTGAATGAGCCTCCTGACTATGGCTCTTGGAATGTTGATCGACATTCTCACACGAAATGACAAGCCCCTGCAGTATCCGCCTTCGGGGCCTTGTCACCACTGGTCAGTTGGTCGCAGCCCCCAGTGCTTGCCGGACAATGTGTCCCGTCGCACCGACAAATTGCTTATTTGGGGCCCATCATTTTCGCCAGAGCGTCAGGCCGTGGTGCGCCTTGTTGCTGCTGGACATTGCCGTCCTCGTCCTTGTAGAAAATCGAGGGCGTCGCCGACAGCCCCATGTCTTCCATCAGTTTCATGTTGGCGTCGAGTCGGGCCTGTATGTCCTTGGGAATGCTGCTCAGGGGCTTGAGTGAACTGCCTTTGCCCGCCGCTTCGTGTTTCTCCAGCGCCAGTTCCGGGTTCTTGTCGGCCAGCAGCGCAGCAGCCTTGGCGGCGCTGTCTTCACGGATGATGCCGACCATGATGTGGCGCAGTTGCACCTTGCCGGATTTCACCCACGGCCGCGCCTGCTCCCAGAACACGTTGCAGTAAGGACAATTGGCGTCGCTGAACAGGTAAATCACTTTCGGGGCGGTCTTGGCGCCGTCAGCGATCCAGGTGCTGCTCTCCATCTGAGCCCATATGGCGGTGGTCATCGGGCCGTACACCAGCTTTTGCAGCGGCGCATGACTGAGGTCTTCGCCTTTGTCATCAAACAGATTGCCCGCCAGGACGTGCTTGCCGTCGGCCGTCAGGTACAGCGCCATGCCTTGATTCTCATATTGCGCGGCATAACCCTTGAGACCGCCGGGCGCGTCGAAACTGCCCTTGATGTTGGCGCCCTTGGCCTCCAACGCCTTGATGGCGGCGGGCAGTTCTTCGGCGTGCACCAGCGCACTGTTCATTGACAACAGACTGGCTACAGCCACAAGCGAATAACGGGTCAGGCTCATTGAGCACTCCTTGAAAGCGAAGAAGGTAAGGGCGATGCCGAGCTGAGGCGATCCAGCGTGTGTTGCAGACTCGCGGCAGACAGTTCGCCCAGGTGCGCGGTCAGCAGACCACCGTCGGGGGTATAGAAAAGGGTGGTGGGCAAGGCCGCGGAACCGACCTGTTGCCCCAATTGCCCGCGGCTATCAAACAGCAGGTTGTCCAGATGCAGACCCTGGGCCGCAAGAAAAGTGGCGACAGTGCCGGGGGTTTCGGCCTGATTGACGAACAGGAAAACCACATCGTCATTGGCCTGCTGCGCCGTCTGCAGCACCGGCATCTCACGGCGACAGGGCGGGCACCACGTGGCCCACAGATTGATCACCAGCTTTTTGCCCTGATAGTCACTCAGGCGCACCGACTCCCCGGCCGCGTTACGCACGCTCAGGTCCGGGAGGCGCTCAGCGTGTGCCTGTTGGTTGATGCCGATCGTCGCCAGCAGCCAGAACGCCAGGCCGACTCCGGTGCCGTAGCCCAGCGGCATGCGCAACGCAGGGTGCTTCCAGCCGTACAAGGCGGCGCTCAGGACCGCGGCCGCCACGCCCGGCCATGACAGAAAGCCGCCGTCCCGGATGTCGACGATGCCCAGCACGTTGTCGCGGTACTGAGCCCAGTACAGCGCGACGAAACTGAGGCGAGCCACCAGCAGACCGAGCAGAAACAGACCGAAAATGGCTTTCTCGGGATTCACTCGGCGCTTGCGTCCTGCGATCCAGCCCACCAGCGTGGCCAGCGTTAAAGCGATCAACAGCACTACATGGGCCATGGACAACGCGAAGGGGCCGATGGAAAAACTCAGCATCAGCCGCGCTCCCGGGTGGATTGCCAGTGTTGCATGAAGCCCGTTGCGTCAATTTGACCGGTGATGCGTTGCTCTCGACGCTCTTCACCATTCGGTCCCAGCCAGAGCAGGCTGGGCGGCCCCGGCACCTTGTAGCGGCCGAGCAGCGCTCGGCTGGCGTCGTTGTCGGCGGTCACGTCCACGCGTAACAAGTGCACGCCGTTGAGTGCGCTGATGACGTCGGATTTGGCGAACACCTGTTTCTCCATGATCTTGCACGACACGCACCAGTCGGCGTAGTAGTCCAGCAGCACCCATTGGCCCTGCGCCCTGGCGTTGGCCAGTTCGGCATCCAGCGCCTGGGGGGTGGTGACGGTCTTGAAGGCATCGTGAGTCGCGGCGGCGTCTGTCCCCCGCGTGCCGCTGTAGACCTTCAACGGCTGCAATGGATCACTGGCACCCCCTGCCGCGCCCACCAGCATCATCACAGCCCACAGCCCCAGCACCAGACTACCCGGTCTCAACAGCAACGACGCACGTTCATGGCTTCGGGTCTGTATGAACGCGCTGAAAGCCGCGATCAACAGCAATACACCTGACAGCGCCAGCCACAGGGATTCATTCAGCAGCGGCCTGATGATGATCAATGCGGTCGCCAGCAGCATAAAGCCGAACAACGCTTTGACACGGTCCATCCAGGCGCCGGGTTTGGGCAGGAACCGGCTGCCCACGGTCACCAGCAGTAACAGCGGCAAACCTATCCCCAGCCCCATGACGAACAACACCAGCGCGCCGTGCAGCGCGTTGCCGCTTTGTGCGATGTACAACAATGCGCCGGCCAGAGGCGCGGTCATGCAGGGACCCACCATCAGCCCGGACAAGGCACCAAGCACCGACGCACTGACCAGACTGCCGCCTCGACGGTTGCGCCCGGCGCTTTCCAGGCGATCGCGCAGGACCGCAGGCAATTGCAGCTCGAAAAAGCCGAACATGGGCAGGGAGAGGAGGACGAACAGGGCGGCGAAACTGCCCAGCAACCAAGGCTGCTGCAGGGTCGATTGCAGGCTGGCGCCCAGCGTTGCGGCAATCACACCGAGCCCGGCGTAGACCAGCGCCATGCTCACGACATAGCTGCCTGCCAGCGCCAGACCGCGTTTGGGGCTGGCGCCGCTGCCCACCACCACATTGGCCAGAATCGGCAGCATCGGCAACGAGCACGGGGTAAACGCCAGCAGCAGGCCCAGGCCGAAAAAGATCAGCAGGCTCAAGCCGAGCGAACGCTGCTGCAGGCTGCTGGCCAGGGCTTGATCCGGCGCTTGTCCGGTGACACCCCGGTCAACCGCGCCGCCGAGATCCACCGTTTGGCTGTTTGGCGGATAACACAGGCCCGCGTCGGCGCAGCCTTGCCATCCCACTTTGATCTGGCCGCTGGCCGCCGCGGGGATCGTCAGCTCCAGGCTTTGACGATAGACCTGTTGTTGGCCGAAAAACTCGTCGCTGTGGTCCTCGCCTTGGGGCAGCGTCGGCATGTTCTCAGGGGAAAGACCTTCGAGCTTGATACGCTGTTGGTACAGGTAATAACCATCGCGAATCTGCCAGTACAAGCGGGTCTGGCCGGATTCAAGGCGTTCGGAGGAGAAGACGAACGCTTGCCCGGCAGGCAGGAAATCAGGCTTCTTGAACACATCGATGGCCGGTACGGCGTAGGCCAGGACCGGGAACAGCAGTAATAAAAACAGCAAACACTTACGCATGCACAATCCTTGTGGATAAGAGAGTGGGCGCAGGGTGTGAGGCGCTGATTAAGGCCGTATTAACGAATAGGTGGATTGAGTCTCGCACCCCCTGTAAGAGCTGACGAGCCCGTGTGAGGCTGCGATGCGGTGTGTCAGACAAATTGCATCGCAGCCTTCGGCAGCTCGTCAGCTCTTACAAAGGTCTTGGACAAACGCCGATATCGCTCCAGTCGAGATGGCATAATCGCGCCTTAATCCGACCGCCCCTAAATAGGCCTTTTTTCGAGCCCCGCCATGCACGTATTGCTCTGCGAAGACGATGATCTGATTGCCAGCGGCATTGTTGCCGGCCTGGGGGCACAGGGCCTGACGGTGGACCGGGTGGCGACGGCGTCGGCCGTGCGGGCCATGCTGTCGGCGGCGCATTTCGATGTGATGGTGCTGGACCTCGGACTGCCCGATGAGGACGGCCTCAAGCTGCTTCGCCATCTACGTCAGCAGGGCATCGACCTGCCGGTGCTGATCCTCACCGCACGGGACACCGTGACGGACCGCGTCGACGGCTTGCAGGCGGGTGCCGATGACTACCTGCTCAAACCCTTCGATCTTCGCGAGCTCAGCGCCCGTTTGCACACGCTCATCAGGCGCATGGCGGGGCGCAGCGTCAACGTCATCGAGCATGGATGCCTGACCTACGACCCCAGCAGTCGCGAAACCCGTCTGGCTGGGGAGTCCGTCGATCTGTCCCGCCGCGAGCAGGCGTTACTGCACGCCCTGTTGCACAACCATGGCCGCGTGCTCTCCGGCGAACAGCTCAAGGACTGCGTCTACGGCTTCAGCGATGAGGTGGAAAGCAATGCCCTCAACGTGCACATTCATCACCTGCGACGCAAACTGGGTGGCGGCATCATCGAGACGGTGCGCGGCCTGGGTTATCGCCTGGGACCCGCCGGCCATGGCGCGGAGCACCCTCAATGATGAGCCTCAGACTGCGCTTGAGCCTGACGCTCGGTGGTGCGTTCATCTTGATCTGGGTGCTGGCGGCGGCCTGGATGCTCTGTGACCTGCGCATGCAGATGATGGATTCGCTCGACCAGCGCCTGGCGGCGTCGGCGCGCATGGTCGCAGGCCTGGTGGACCAGATGGAAATGCCGGAACCGCAGGCCAGCGGTGCCGATGCCCAGCGGCTGGCGGTGTCGAGCCCCCTGGCCTGCCAGGTCAGTTCCTTGCGCGGCGAAATCCTCGCCCGCAGCCACAACACCCCCGATGCGCCGCTCACTGCCGACGAAAGCGGCTATCGCGATCAGATGATCGACGGCGAACACTGGCGCAGTTTTACCCTGACCCACGGCGACGTCCGTATCACCACCGCTGACCGTCAGGAAGAGCGCGACGTGCTCGGCCATTCCGTGCTGCTCGCCGCCTCTGTCCCGGTGTTGGTGGCATTGCTGGGCAGCCTGGCATTGCTGTGGGTGGTCATTGGTCAGGGCCTGGCGCCGCTGCACCGAATGCGTGACGCCCTGAAGCGCCGCACCGCCGATTCGGTCGAGCCGCTGGATGTGCCGGGCTTGCCCAGCGAATTGCAGCCGCTGCTCAAGACCCAGAATCAACTGTTCCAGCGAATCGCCCAGACGCTGGAGCGCGAGCGCCGCCTGACCGGCGATGCGGCCCACGAACTGCGCAGCCCGCTCACAGCCATCAAGACTCACCTGCAAGTGGCACAGATGACGGACGGGGCGACACGGGACAAGGCGCTTGCCCACGCGGAGGAGGGTGCAGACCGCATGCATCGCACGCTGGAGCAATTGCTGTTGCTGGCGCGGGTCGAAGGCAGCCTGTCATTCGACGATGGTGTGCAGTGTGATGCCGAAAAGGTCGCGCGGTTGGCGATCCACGACGCGGCCCATGGCAACGAGCACTGCATTGAGCTGACCATCGCGCCGCAACTGTCCGGCGCCCCGGTGGAAATGCCTGCGGTCCTGGCCATCGCTGCCCTGCGCAACCTGCTGGACAACGCCCTGCGTCACACCGCCGTGGGGACACGGGTTGAACTGGCGTTGGTGAGCACGACCCGCCAGGCCTATTTCCGCGTGCGGGATTACGGCCCCGGCATCCCTGAAACGGATCTGGACAAACTGACCCAGCGCTTCTGGCGCAACGGCAAAAGCCCCGGCGCCGGCCTTGGCCTGGCCATCGTCCAGGCGATCGTGACCCGTTGCGCCTGCTCGCTCCGGTTCGACAATCAGCCCGATGGCTTGCGGGTCGAATTGCAGATGCCGCTGCAAACCAGCGCCACGTTGCCGCCGCTGGCCTGATGCGTAGCAGCCGTTACCCTTCGGCAGGCTTCAGCGCTGGCGAGGGTTCGACCGGCACTTTGTGTCGGCGCAAGCGCATCACCAGCCCATAAAGCAGCGGCACGAAAAACAGGGTCAGCACCGTCGCGCTGAGCATGCCGCCAAATACGCTGGTGCCAATCGCCCGTTGACTGGCTGATCCGGGCCCGGTAGCGAGCATCAGGGGCAACACGCCGAAGATGAACGCCAACGAAGTCATGACGATGGGCCGCAGCCGCATGCGCGCCGCTTCCAGGGCTGCGTGCAACACAGAAGCCCCCTGCCGGTGCAGCGTTTCGGCCACTTCGATGATCAGGATCGCGTTTTTGGCCGACAGCCCGATCACCGTGATCAAGCCGACCTTGAAGTACAGGTCATCCGGCATGCCGCGCAACGTGGTCGCCAGCAGCGCGCCAATGGCGCCCAGCGGAATCGCCAGAATCACCGCCAGCGGAATTGACCAGCTTTCGTACAGCGCCGCCAGACAGAAGAAAATCGCCAGGATCGACAGACCGAACAACACCGGCATCTGGTTGCCCGACACCCGTTCCTGATACGACTGTCCAGACCATTCCAGGCCGAACCCGCCCGGCAGTTCATCCACCAGCCGGGTGAGTGCGTCCATGGCTTGGCGAGTGCTGTAGCCCTTGGCAGGCGCGCCGCTGATTTGCAGGGCCGCGAACCCGTTGAAATGCTCGATCTCCAGCGCGTCGACGGTCCAGCGCATGGTCACGAACGCGCTGAGGGGCACCATGGCGCCGTCTTTATTGCGCACTCGAGCCTGCAACAGGCTTTCGGGTTGCTGGCGGTCCTTGCCCTCCGCTTGCACGATGATCCGGCGCACCTGATTGTTGTAGATGAAATCCCCGAGGTAATCAGAGCCGTACAACGTCGCCATGGTGTCGTTTATTTCGCTCAGGGACACGCCCATGCTCTGGGCCTTGAGCCGGTCGATGGACACCCGCAGTTGCGGCGCATCGTCCTGCCCCGAGAACGACATGTTGACCAGCGCCGGGTCTTTGGCAGCCAGCGCCAGCAGTTGGTTTTTGGCGTCGATCAAGGCGTCATGCCCCAGCCCGCTGCGGTCCTGCAGGCGCAGGTCGATGCCCTCGATGCGGCCCATGGACGGCAGCGGCGGCGTGTTGAGCGCCTTGACCTGTGCTTTTGGATGACGCGCGGTGCCGTGCTCGAAGTGTTCATTGACGCGGGCCAATATGGCGTCCAACTGCTGGTCGGGCTGTTTGCGCATGCCCCAGTCGATCAGTGACGGCCAGATCATGCCGGCGTTCTGCCCGTCGCCGAAGTAGCTGAAACCCTGCATCGCGAACAGGCTGGCGATGTTCGGATCGGTCCTCATGTAGGCCTGCACCTCGTCCAGTACTTCTCGGGTGTCGGCCTGAGTGGAGCCGGTCGGCAGCAGGATCACCGTGGCAAAACCGCCTTTGTCTTCGCTGGGTAAAAACGCGCCGGGCAGTCGCACCATGAGCAGTGCCATCACCGCGAACAGGGCCAGATACAACAGCAGGAAACGCACGGGACGCCGCAGAAAACCCGTCAGGCTGTGAGCGTAGAAGCGCGCCAGTGCCGGACTGAGCCTTGCCAGACGGCCGTCACCGCTTTTATGACCGACCGGTTTGAGCAGCGTGGCGCACAGGGCCGGCGTAAAGGTCAGGGCGAGAAACGCCGACAGCACCATCGGCACCGCCAGCGCCACGGAAAACTGCCGGTAGATCTGCCCGACCGCGCCCTGGAACAGTGCCATGGGGATGAACACCGCGGTCAGCACCAGGGTGATCGCGATGATCGCGCCGCTGATCTGGCCCATGGCCTTGAGCGTGGCTTCCCTGGCCGGCAAACCCTCTTCGCGCATGATGCGCTCGACGTTTTCCACCACGACGATGGCGTCGTCCACCAAAATCCCGATGGCCAGGACCATGCCGAACATCGTCAGCACGTTCAGGGAAAAGCCCAGCATCCACATCACGCCACAGGTGCCTGCCAGGGCGATGGGCACCACCAGCCCCGGAATCAGCGTGGCCCGCCAACTGCCGAGGAATACCCACATCACCAGAAACACCAGCACCATCGCTTCGATCAGCGTGTAACCGACCTTGACGATGGACAGCTTGACGAACACCGAGGTGTCGAACGCGGTCTGGTAGTGCATGCCGGGTGGGAACTGCACTGCCAACGCGTCCATGGTTTTAATGATCGCCTCGGTAGTGCTCAGCGCGTTGGCACCGGACGCCAGTTTGATCGAGATCGCCCCTGCGTAACGACCATTGACGAACGCCGGGTAGTCGTAATTGTTGCCCCCCAGTTCGACCCGCGCCACGTCCGACACGCGCAACGCCGAGCCGTCGTTGTTGACGCGCAGGGCAATCGCACCGAAAGCGTGGGGGGTGTCGAGGTCCTCCTGAACGGTCAACGGTGCGGTGATGGCCGTGCTTGCGGGTGAGGGCGACGCACCGATGGCGCCGAGGGTGATGCGCTGGTTTTGCAGGCTGATCGCGCTGATCAACTCGGTGGTGGTGATACCGGTGGCCGTCAGCCGGTGCACGTCGGGCCAGATGCGCATGGCGTATTCGGGGCTGTAGACCTCAACCTGGCCCACACCGGCGACACGCAGCAGCGCCGGGCGCACGATGCTGGTGGCGAAATCCCCCAGCTGAATGTCATCAACGTTCGGGTTGTCGGCGGTCAGCGTCACGAACAGCAGCTGGTTTTCGCCGCTTTGTTCCACGTCGATGCCCTGGCGGCGAACGCTTTCCGGCAGGCGTTCCTCTACACGGCGGATGCGGTTCTGCACCTCGACCGCCGCCAGTTTGGTGTTGGTGCCGGTTTCAAAATACAGGCTCAACTCCACCAGGCCTTCTGAACTGGTGGAGTTGAAATAGAGCAGGCCGGGAATGCCGTTCAGCTCGCGCTCGATCACGGAGGTCACCGTGCGCTCGGCCACCTCGGGTGACGCGCCAGGGTAAGTGGCCGAGATCGTGACCCGGGGCGGCGCGACGTTGGGGTATTGCTCCACTGCCAGTTTCGAGGCGGCATAACCGCCGCTCAGCACAATGAAGATCGCGATCACCCAGGCCATGACCGGACGATCAATGAAGAACGAGGACATGAATTTCCTTATTGGCCCTGAGCCAGACTGCTGTTGCCGGTGATCGGTTTCGCTTGCACTGCTTGCCCGTTGCTCAAGGCGCCGCCATCCAGAATCACGCGTTCGCCCCCGGACAGTCCCGAAGTGACCCGCCACAATTTGCCTTCCAGCGTGTCGGCGCTGACTTCGACCTGTCGCGCATGGCCGTTGTCGTCAAGCATGACGAACGCGCCGGTGCGGGTCCGTGTCAGCGCATGCTGGGGAATCAACACCGCCGGCGTGCCTTCGGGCTGCTGGTATTCCACCTGCACATACATCCCCGGCAGCAGCAGGTGATCGGGATTGTTGAACAGCGCGCGCATGGCAACGGTGTCGGTCAACGGGTCGACAGCGGTGTCGGAAAACAGCAACTTGCCCGGTGTCTCATACACCTGGCCATCGCCCAGCCGCACGTTTACCCGCATGGGCTCATGGCTGTCTTGCGACGCGACGGTGGCTTTGCGCAACGCCAGAAACTCTGCGGCCGGTTGGGAGAAGTTCACGTAGATCGGGTTGATCTGTTCCACCGTGGTCAATTTGGTGCCTTCGTCCTGGCCCACCATTGCGCCTTCAGTGACCATCGCCCGCCGCGCGCGCCCGGCAATGGGCGAAGTGACGCTGGCGTAATCGAGTTGCAGCCTGGCACTGCGCACTTTGGCGGCCGCCAGTTTTTCAGTTGCCCGCAGCTGTTTCTCCAGGAACAGGTCTTTGCGGTATTGCTGAATACTGATCGAATCGTAGTCGCGCAACTGTTTGGAGCGCTGCGCCACATCGGTCGCGGCATCGGCCGTGGCACCGGCCTGGGCCAGCTCTGCTTCCGCGGCGGCGAGACTGGCCTTCAGGGGTTCAGGGTCGATCAGGAACAGCAGCTCCCCGGCCTTGACGTCCGAGCCTTCGGTGTACGTGCGTTTTTCGACGATTCCCGCCACTCGCGCGCGGATTTCCGCAGTGCGATAGGCCTCTAGGCGACCGGTCAGTACGGTGGTGGGGGAGTGGCTGGAGCGCACGGCAACGACCACATCCACCATGGTTTTCGTTTCGGCGACGGGAGCGGTCGGTGGCTTGTTACACCCGCTCAGCAACGCGATGAGGGCGTATAGGGCCATGCGGAAAAAACGGGGAGCGCCAGCGTTCAGGCTCGGGAAAACCAGGAAATGTCTCAATCGTGCACGTCCATGCGTAAGCAATCGGAATAATGGGTAGCGGTGAGGCGGGCATAGATAGCAAATGTCGGGCCAAGTGCCAGCTGCCGTCCAGATGCGGCGCACATCGTACACGTCTCGCCGTTGCCGTACGCTTCATCAAGGTCCTGCATTGCCGTCGGACGCTTCCCAAAGTCTTCCCCCGGTCAGACAACCCTTTGATTCTTCTCCTTAATCCCGGACAATCGCGGCCCTTTCCCGTAGAGAACCGGTCAGGGCGCCGACTGCCACGCGATTTGACGCGCTTTTGACCACGCAGTTATCACCGGCAACGGAGACATCGACCGGATGAATGATCAGGCCAACAGCGTCGAAGAACGCTTCGACAATGCGCCCGCCAGCGTGACTTCATGGAACCGCCACGACACCACCTGGATGCTCGGGCTGTTCGGCACGGCGGTGGGTGCGGGCACGTTGTTCCTGCCGATCAATGCGGGCATCGGCGGCTTCTGGCCGTTGGTGATCCTGGCGTTGCTGGCGTTCCCCATGACGTTCTATGCGCACCGCGGCCTGACCCGTTTTGTGCTGTCCGGCCGCGAAGGCGCCGACATTACCGAGGTGGTCGAGCAGCATTTCGGCAAGACCGCCGGCGCGCTGATCACGCTGCTGTATTTTTTCGCCGTGTTCCCGATCCTGCTGATCTACAGCGTGGCGCTGACCAACACGGTCGCCAGTTTCCTCGAACATCAGATGCAGGTTCAGCCGCCACCCCGCGCCGTCCTCGCCTTCGTGCTGATACTGGGCTTGCTCGCGGTGGTTCGCTGCGGGGAGCGGTTCATCGTCAAGGCCATGAGCCTGATGGTGTATCCGTTCATCGTCGCGCTGCTGTTTCTGGCCGTGTTCCTGGTGCCGCACTGGACCGGTGGCATCCTGTCCACCGCAAGCACCGTGCCTGCGCCGTCATCGTTGCTGCACACGCTGTGGCTGGCCATCCCGGTGATGGTGTTTTCGTTCAATCACTCGCCGATCATCTCGGCGTTCGCGGTCGATCAGAAGCGTCAGTACGGCCAGCATGCCGAGCGGCGCAGCTCGCAAATCCTCGCCCGCGCCCATGGGCTGATGGTCGTGATGGTGCTGTTCTTCGTGTTCAGTTGCGTGCTGACCCTGTCACCTGAGCAACTGGCCGAAGCGAAGGCGCAGAACCTGTCGATCCTGTCGTACCTGGCCAACCATTTCAGCAACCCCACCATCGCCTTTGCGGCCCCGCTGATTGCCTTCGTGGCCATTACCAAATCGTTCCTCGGGCATTACATCGGCGCCAGCGAAGGGTTGAAAGGGCTGATCGTGAAATCCGGCCGTCGGCCTTCGCCGCGCGCGCTGGACCGTTTGACGGCAGGCTTCATGCTGGTGGTCTGCTGGCTGGTGGCAACGCTCAATCCGAGCATCCTCGGCATGATCGAAACCCTGGGCGGCCCGGTCATCGCGGCGTTGCTGTTCCTGATGCCGATGTATGCCATCCATAAGGTTCCGGCCATGCGCCGATACGCGGGCCGGTTCTCCAACGTGTTTGTAGTAATTGTCGGACTGGTGGCGATTTCGGCGCTGATCTATCCGCTGATATAACCCGTGTCACTATTCGTTTAGTTGATAGTTACCATCAGAATTCGCAAGTTCTGTTTTCTCGGCAAAAGAGGAGGATGGCGTCATACCAGATTCGCTGCACCGAGGAGATACGCGATGAGAATTTCTGCCCTGCTGGCGCTTGTTGCCGTATTGAGCGCAGGTGCTGTTGCAGGTCCTGTCTATGCCGCTGACGAACAGGCGTGCCACCTGACGCCGGTGGCCAACAGCAGCCTGGGACTGCAGGCCAGTCAGTCGGTGGGCGTGATCTACAGCGAGAACACGGTCAGCACGCTGGAATACCTTGAGCGCTACCACGCAATGGCGATTAAAGGCGTGAAGAACAGCGGTCTGGATTCCCGCATCCGCCAGGCCTTCGTCAACAGCTCTGACCCGAAACTGGCCATCGACTGGCTCAAGGCCTCTCTGGAAAAACAGTTCGCGTCCGTCACGGTGTACGACACGCTGGACGCCGTGATGCAGGCGCACCCTGACGTGGTGGTCATGCTCGACACCTACAACCGCCTGGTGACCCAGCGTAATACCCAGGTCGAAGCCCGCTACATGGCTCAGTTCTACGACGCCAACCTGCAATACATCGGCAAGGCCGAAGGTTTCGGTGGCAAGGAACTGTCTGCGGTGTGGGTCCACGACAAAGCCGCCCCTGAAATTGCGGCGCAGATCGACCAGCAGCGCGTGTTGCAGGTCAACGCGCTCAAGCAATTCGACGCCTCGCTCAAGGCGCTGGTGACCTCCGGTGAAGTGGCGCAGGTGGCTAAAAACTGACCGCGCTTACACCGCGAGTCTGAAATAAAAAACCGACGCTCAGGCGTCGGTTTTTGTTTAGGTGGGTGGCGCGTGCAATCAGGCGATGGTATCCACCACGCCGCCGTCCACACGCAAGGCCGCGCCGGTGGTAGCAGATGCTTGCTTCGAGGAAACGTAGACCACCATATTCGCCACTTCCTCAATGCTGGCCGCCCGTTGAATGATCGAGCTGGGACGGTGGGCCATGACGAAATCGGCGGCTGCGTCTTCCAGTGATTTACCGGTCTTGGTTACTTCATCCTTGAGCATGTCGGCCACGCCTTCGGACAGCGTCGGGCCCGGCAGGACGGCATTGACTGTCACGCCGGTGCCGGCCATGCGCTTGGCCAGGCCGCGGGAAACCGACAGGTTAGAGGTCTTGGTGAAGCCGTAATGGATCATGTCCGCCGGGATGTTGAGTGCCGATTCCGAAGAGATGAACACGATACGCCCCCAGCCACGCTCCGCCATGGGTTGTGCGTAGGCACGGGACAAGCGGATGCCGGACATGACATTGACGTCGAAGAAGCGCTGCCAGACGTCATCCGGTGTATCGAAGAAATCCTGCGGCCCGTAGATGCCGACGTTGTTGATCAGGATGTCCACGTTCGGCACGGCAGCCACCAATTCATCGCAGCCGCTGGCGCTGCCGACATCCGTCGCCACCCCGCGGACTTTCGCGTTGGGCACTTCCTGTTGAATGTGAGTCACGGCGGCGTCGACGGCTTCCTGCTTGCGGCCGTTGACGATGACCTCCGCCCCTGCCTGAGCGAGGCCCTTGGCGATGGCGTAACCGATGCCCAGTGTTGAGCCTGTAACCAAAGCGGTTTTGCCGGTCAGATCAATGTTCATGTCGGAATGCTCCTTGATGGGGAATGATCGTACTGAGGAATGAGTCAGGGTAGACCGCGCGCTGGCGCGATGGGTCCCCTTTTCAAGCTTCGCGGGCAAGCCTCGCTCCAACAAGGATCAGTGGCACCATCGGGATGCTGGTCCGCCACAAACCCTGTTGGAGCGAGGCTTGCCCGCGAAGGGGCCATTCCATGCACTCCACTGCACAACCCCGTTGTCGGCCTCGCGATTTACGTCTAGTTTGCTGGCCTGAATAACGACAAAAAAATGAGGAGTCTTTGATGCAACCGATTCGTCTCGGTCTGGTGGGCTACGGCAAGATTGCCCAGGATCAACATGTGCCCGCGATTCACGCCAATCCCGCGTTCCAGCTGGTGGCCGTCGCCACCCAAGGGCAGCCCTGCGCCGGGGTGGAGAACTTCCCGTCTTTGACGCAATTGCTCGCCCAAGGCCCTCGCGTCGATGCCATCGCGTTCTGCACCCCGCCCCAGGGCCGATTCGCCCTGGTGCGCGAAGCGCTGACGGCAGGCAAGCATGTGTTGGTGGAAAAACCACCGTGCGCCACGCTGGGGGAGGCCATGGCGTTGGCCGATCAGGCGCGTGAGCAGGGCGTCAGCGGTTTGTTTGCCTGGCACTCGCGTTATGCCCCCGGCATCGAAGCGGCCCGCGCATGGCTGGCGACCCGGACCCTCAACAGCGTGCAGATCGACTGGAAGGAAGACGTGCGCAAATGGCACCCCGGTCAGGCCTGGATTTGGCAGCCCGGTGGCCTGGGCGTGTTTGACCCGGGTATCAACGCGCTGTCCATCGTGACACACCTGCTGGCGTTGCCGCTGTTCGTCGCGTCCGCCGAGCTGCGGGTGCCCGCCAACTGCCAGTCGCCCATCGCTGCGTCCATCCGGATGTCGGACGCACGGCAACTGGATATCCGTGCCGACTTCGACTTCGACCACGGTCATGACGAGCTGTGGAGCATTGAAGTGCGCTGCACCGAAGGCACGCTGCGGCTGGACAACGGCGGTGCGTTGCTGAGCATCGATGGCATTCGCCAGGCGGTGTCGGAGGAGGGCGAGTACGCCGCGGTGTACCGGCATTTCCAGCAGCTCATTGGCGACCGTGCCTGTGACCTGGACCTGCAACCGCTGCGGCTGGTGGCGGACAGCTTCTTTGTCGGTAGCCGGGAATCGGTGGCGCCGTTCTACGACTGAACGGCGACGGCTGTGGCCGGTGTATCGATCGGGCCGAATGCGGCACCGGCCTGATCCTTCCCGCGTTATCTCATCCGGCCCCGTCCGCTAGACATCCGCTTGCCCCACTGTCTGATTCCGGCCGTTACGCTTGGCGGTGTACAGCGCCGCGTCGGCACGCTCGACCAACGTTTCCACGCTGGGGCACTCCTGTGGCAGGCAGCTGTATACGCCGAGGCTGATGCTGACGATGCCCAGTGGATTGCCGGCATGGGCGATGTTGCGGGCCAGGACCGTCTGACGAATCTTTTCCGCCAGGGAAAACGCCCCGGTCGCGTCGTTGTAGGGCAGGAAAATCGCCATTTCCTCCCCGCCATAGCGCACCGCCAGGTCGCCGGTGCGGTTCAGGCAGTCGCGGATGCACTGGGCCACCGCGACGATGCATTTGTCGCCCGCCACGTGACCATAGGCGTCGTTGTAGCTTTTGAAGAAATCGATGTCGATCATGATCAGGCTCAACGGGTGCAGGTTGGTGTCGGCGTCGGCGAACTCAAGGTCGAGGATGGCCTGGAAGTGCCGACGGTTCGCCAGGCCCGTCAAACTGTCCTGCAGCGCGAGCTTTTCCAGGGAGTGGCTGGCGATGCGCAGTTGCGACTCGGCCCTGAGCCCGAAACGGATCTGCTGAAACAGCAACACGCCAAACAGCGCGTTGGCGATCAGCACGCAGACGATCACGAACACCGAGCGCCAGGCATTCCGCCGCCACGCTTCAAGCACTTCGTTTTGTGACAAACCGGCCAGCACCACCAAGGGGTAGCGGTCCAGGCGTTTGAAGCCGTAGATACGTTTGATCTGGTCCAGCATCGACACCACCGTCGCGGTGCCTTCGTAGTCCTCCTTGAGGTATTTGCTGAACAGCTCGCCGTCGGCGATCGAGATGCCGGCGGTGGTGTTGATCGACGGACGTCGTGCCAGCACGGTGCCGTTGGCCAGCACCAGAGAAATCACGCCCCGTTCGCCGATGTTGAAGCGGTCGAAGAAGCGATCGAAATACACCAGCTCGATGGTCGCCAGCACGACGCCGGCGAAGTGGCCTTGGGCGTCATTGATGCGACGGGACAACGGAATGATCCAGTCGCCGGTGGTGCGGCTGCGCACCGCTTGACCGATGTAGGGCAGGGTGCTGTCGATGGTTTTATGAAACTGGAAATATTCGCGGTCGGCGTTATTGGCGTTGGGCGGCATGCGGCCCAGTGACGTGGCGGCCCAGTTGCCGTCCTTGTCGTAGATGAACAGGCCCTGGAGATGTTCGACACTGGCAGCGGTGGCCCGAAGGAAGTCGTGCATGCGCGGGCTGCGGGCGGCCTCGAAGCCGTCGTAGGTGAGCCGTTCGATAATGCCGGCGACCGGAATCGCCGCCTGATCGAAGGTGTCGTCAGCCTGTTGCGCCATGGAGCGCGTCAGGTTGGAAACAAACGTGTCGGCCACTGCCAATTCGTGGGTGCGCGCTTCCCGCAACTGCCACAAAGTAATGCTGGTAATCGACACGCACACCAGGACCGTGAACACCCCGGCCAGCCAAAGAACAGGCATGCGCTTCAATCGCCGGTTTTTTCGTGTGAAGTCCTGCCTGTCTTTACGTTTCAAACCCCACTCCTTGACCTCTACTGCTGCGAACAGAGTAGGACATGTTGTGAGCGAGGAATACGAAAAAAAGCGGGGATTGCCGCGCTGGCCGCAGGAAACGCGATTTGCGCGGGGACACGGCCGCATTGCCGGCGCTGTGCGGCCTGTGGCGCGACATCCATGTAGCGCGGCGCGACAGGGCGATTGGCCACGCGCATCCGGTGCGGGCCTTTCAATCCGGTGGGCGGTATGATTTGCGCACTCTACCCGACCACGGTGTGACATGAATTCCCAGGACCCCTCCAAACCTGCTGCGCCTGAACGTGATCGGCTCAGTGCATCCTTGTTAGGCGCAGGTTGCGAGCCTGATCCGCGTTTCACCCTCGCCAACGAGCGCACCTTCCTGGCGTGGATCCGTACCGCGTTGGCGTTTCTGGCGGGGGGTGTGGCAATCGAGGCGTTTACCGGCGACGTGTTCAGCCCTGACCTGCGGCGCGGTGTGGCGCTGACCTTGCTTGTGCTGGCGATGCTGGTCAGTGGCAGCGCCTGCGTGCGTTGGCTTAACGTCGAGCGCGCGATGCGTCAGCGCAAACCGCTGCCGCTGCCGGTGCTGGTGCCGATTCTGTCGTTGGGCGGGGCGTTGGTGGCGGCAGGGCTGATCGTATTTCTGAGTGTCGGCGCGTCGTGATCCGCCGCGTCGAGGATCGCAAGCTGGCCACCCTTGGCCACGACGATCCGGGGTTGCAGCCTGAGCGCACGTTGCTGGCTTGGCGCCGCACCCTGATGACGCTGCTGATTTGCTGCACCTTGTTCCTGCGCTGGATTCCGCACTTCGGCCTGTGGGCACTGATGCCCACCATTGTGGCGCTGGTGGCCAGCCTGCTGGTGCAAGTGGGGCTGAACGCCCGCTACCGAAAAAGCGCCAAGGGCCTGCGCCTGGAATACATCCCGGCGCCGTTTCGCGAAGTGGTGGTGCTGGGCATGACCGTGATCGTGCTCAGCCTGATCGGGGTGTATGCCGTCGTATTTCCCTGAGCGATGCGGGCGGCGCTTTTGATTCTGGCCGCAGGCCGTGGGAGCCATGCTTGCAGGCGATCTGCCGCGAAGCGGCAGCAAAACCTGAGCGCGCGGTGTGTCTAACGCGCCGTGGTGTCTGGTTCAGGGCCGCTGCGCGCCCCATCGTCGGCAAGCCAGACTCCCACGCCCTCCGGGCAGAGGCGATGATGCTGCGATCTGGTGCTTTGCTCGCGGCATGCCAACAATCTGTAGGAGCGAATTCATTCGCGAAGGGTCGGTAGGTCTGACGCATCCTCTGCGCCCGACCTGCCGATTCGCGAATAAATTCGCTCCTACAGTGGCAATCCGGCTCCCTCCCACTAAGCGGTTTCGGGCCTTATGGCTTTAATACGCCGCGACCAACCCATCCTTCCTCGGATCAGTACCACCCACATACCCATGCTCGGTACGCTGAATGATCTGCGCGCCGCCGAAGGCAAACACGCCGCTCGGTTCTTCCACGTCGATGTCGTGGCCCTTGGCGCGCAGTTCTTCGACCACCAGCCGGTCAAACGCGCGCTCGACCGCGACTTTCAAGCCGGCTTCAAGCCTCCAGCGCGGTGCGTCGGCGGCGGCCTGCGGGTTCTGTTTGTAGCGCAGGATGCGCATCATCATCTGCAAATGACCCTGAGCCTGCATCGGGCCACCCATCAGGCCGAACGACATCAACGGCGTGCCGTCTTCGTTCATGACGAAGCCCGGGATGATGGTGTGGAACGGGCGCTTGCCTGGGGCGACGGTGTTGACGTGGCCCGGATCAAGGGTGAAGCCCGCGCCACGGTTTTGCAGGCTGATGCCGGTACCGGGCACCACCACACCGGAGCCGAAACCCATGTAGTTGGACTGGATGAACGAGACCATCATGCCGCTCTCGTCCGCCGCCGACAGGTACACCGTGCCGCCTGCCTTGGGCGTGCCGTGGCCGGGATTGGCGGCCTGCTCGTTGACCAGCGCGGCGCGCTCCTTCAGGTAGGTCGGATCCAGCAAGTGCTCTGAGCGCACACGCATGTGGTCGTTGTCGGCCACATGCTCATCCAGGTCGGCCAGGGCCAGTTTCATGGCTTCCAGCACCGGGTGAACGGTGTCGACGCTGTCCA
Organism: Xanthomonas sp. WHRI 1810A; assembly: GCF_040202885.1. Classification (NCBI taxonomy): domain Bacteria; kingdom Pseudomonadati; phylum Pseudomonadota; class Gammaproteobacteria; order Lysobacterales; family Lysobacteraceae; genus Xanthomonas; species Xanthomonas sp. WHRI 1810A. The sequence continues at coordinate 117,056 of NZ_JBEGED010000004.1, read as the reverse complement.
CCGGATGCTCGCCCACGCCCAGCGCTTCGAGCATGGTCAGGCCGGAGAGGGTCGCAATGCCTTGGCCGTTAGGCGGCAATTCATGCACCACGGCGCCGGCGTAAGGCACCGACAGGGTGTCGATCCAGTCGACGCTGTGGGTGGCCAGGTCGTCCAGGCTCATGACGCTGCCGTTGGTGTGGGCGTGGGCGATCATCGCCTGCGCCAACTCACCGCGATAGAACGACTCGCCCTTGGTCTCGGCAATCGATTGCAGGGTGTTGGCATGGTCTTTCAGGCGGACTTTCTCGCCCGCCTTTGGCGCGTTGCCGCCTTGCAGGAAGCACTCGGCAAAACCCGGTTGATCCTTCAACAGCCCGGCACCACGACGCCACAACTCGGCAATGATCGGCGTGACCTGATAACCGTCCCGCGCATAACCGATGGCGGGTTCGGCCAGGGTCGCGAACGGCAGTTTGCCGTAACGCTCGGACAACGCCACCCACGCCGACACCGCGCCAGGCACGGTGACCGCACCCCAACCGCGTTGCGGCATTGCTTTCTGGCCAGCGAAATACTCTGGGGTCCAGGCCTTGGGCGAACGCCCGGAAGCGTTCAGGCCCTGCAATTTCTTCCCGTCCCAGACGATGGCGAACGCATCGCTGCCAATGCCGCAACCGGTGGGCTCGACCACGGTCAGCACCATCGCCGCCGCGATCGCCGCGTCCACCGCGTTACCGCCTTTGCGCAGCATGTCCAGGCCAGCCTGTGCAGCCAGCGGCTGGGAGCAGGCGACCATGTTGTTGCCCATCACCGGTGAGCGGGCGGACGCGTAAGGTTGGCTGTAATCCAGATCATCGAACATGAATTATCTCTCTTGGGCAGTAAACAAAGGATCAGCTTTTCGGGTCCAGGGCGTCACGCAGCCCGTCGCCCAGCAGGTTGAAGCACAGGACCGTGATGTAGATCGCCACACCGGGCGCTATCGACATCCACGGCGCTTGTTCCATGAAGTTTTTTGCGGTGTTGAGCATCGAACCCCATGACGGCGAGGGCGGCTGCTGCCCCAGACCGAGGAACGACAGACTGGCTTCGGCGAGGATAGCCGAAGCGATGGTCAGCGTCGCTTGCACCACCAGGGGCGACATCACGTTGGGCAGCACGTAACGCAGGATGATCCAGCGATCCGGCAGGCCGATGGCGCGGGCGCCTTCCAGGTAGTCCTCGTGACGAATCGCCAGCACCTGGCCGCGGGTCAGTCGGGAAAAGATCGGCATGGCGGACAGGCCGATGGCAATCATCGCGTTGGTCAGGCTCGGGCCGAGGAACGCACCCAGCGCAATGGCCAGCACCAGAAACGGACAGGACAACAGCGCTTCCATGATCCGCGAGATCACCGCATCGAGCTTGCCGCCGAAGTAACCGGCAATCAGGCCCAATGGCACGCCGATGACCATGGCAATGGCCACCGACACCCCCCCGGCCAGCAATGAACTGCGTGCGCCCCACAACAAGCGGGAAAACAGGTCGCGGCCCAGTTCGTCGGTGCCCAGCCAGTACATCATCGACGGCGCTTTACGCACCGCGAGAAAGTTGGCCTTGAGCGGATCGTAGGGCGCAATCCACGGCGCAAGCAGCGCGGCGAGGATGAACACCAGCAACACCACCGACCCGATCACCGCGCCTTTGTTGGCGAGGAACTTGCGCACGAACGGCGAGCGCGTGCGCGGTTTCAGGGGCAGGTCTGCGGCGCTTGAAGCCAGGGGAGCAATCGCAGTCATCAGGCAGTCCTCAAGCGCGGGTTGATCATGCGGTAGAGCACGTCCGCCAGCAGGTTCAGCAGCAAAAAGCCGATGGCCACGCACAACACGACACCTTGCACCACCGCGTAATCGCGGTTGAACACGGCGTCGACAATCATCTTGCCGAAGCCCGGAATGCTGAAGACTTGTTCAGTCAGCACCGCGCCCCCCAGCAGTTCGCCGAACAGCAGCGTGGTCAGGGTGACGATGGGCATCAGCGCGTTACGCAGGGCGTGTTTGAGAATCACCGTGCGCGGGAACAGGCCTTTGGCCCGCGCAGTCCGCACGTAATCAGCACGCAGCACTTCGAGCATGGCGCTGCGGGTGTGGCGCATCAGCACGCCGGACAGTCCGGCGCCCAGCACGAAGGCCGGCAGGATCAGGGTTTTCAGGTTCTGCCCCACGTCTTCACCCAGCGGCACGAAGCCTGACGCCGGCAGCCATTGAAGTTTCACGGCGAAGATCATGATCAGCAGGATCCCCAGCCAGAAGTGCGGAATCGAGATGCCCGACAAGGCGAAGATATTGGCCCCGTAATCCACCGCCGTGCCTTTGCGCACCGCCGAGATCACCCCCGTCGGAATGCCGATCAAGAGCGAAATGATCAACGCCAGCACCGCCAGTTCAATGGTCACCGGCAGCTTGGACGCCAGCAGCGCGGTGACCGGTTGCTCGGTGCGCAAGGACGTACCGAAGTCGCCTTGCAGCACGTTGCCGACCCAATGGATGTACTGCAGCGGCACCGGATCATTCAGCCGGTATTTGTCGCGCAGGTATTCCATTACCGCCGGGTCGCGTTCCTCGCCGGCCATCGCCAGCACCGGGTCACCGGGCAGCAGTTTCTGCAGGGTGAACACAAACAGCGACACCAGAATCAGCGTCGGAATGGCGCTGAGCAGGCGTCTGAAAATGAACATCAGCATGCGCGATCCTCGAAGCTGAACGGGCGACCGGGAGACCGGGTGATCATTTAAAAGCAACATCCGTCAGGCGAATCAAACCATCCGGGCTCGGCACAAAACCGGTGAGGTTGCTGCGCATGGCGATGATCCGCGGATCGAAGTACAGGTAGCTGCCCGGCACATCCACGGCCAGCAGGCGCAGCGCCTCGGAGTACAGCGCCTGACGCTGGGCTTCGTCGTTGGTGGTGCGGGCCTTGTTCAGCAGTTCGTCCAGTTTCGGGTCGCAGAAGTGACCGTCGTTCTGGCCACCCTTGCAGGTCACGAACTGATGAATGTTGCCGTCCGGATCAGGACGACCGGACCAGGCCAGCATGCCGATCTGGAAGTTGCCGGACTGTTGTTCGCTGAGCAGCGTGGCGTATTCGGTGGCCACCAGATTGACTTTGAAACCCGCTTCTTCCGCCATGGCCTGAATGATCTGACCCACCTGCTGAGCAATCGGGTTGTTGGCGACTTTCAGCTCTACTTCCAGCGGCATCTTCACGCCGGCTTCGGTCAGCAGTTTTTTGCTTTTCTCTACATCGCGTGCCGGGATCGGCAGGCTCTTGTCGTAATACGGGCTGCTGGTGGGGAAGGGCTGGGCGCTTGGGGCGAACAGGCCTTCGAACACCACCTGGTTGATCGCGTCGCGGTCGATGGCCAGTTCAAAGGCCTGCCGCACGCGCTTGTCCTGACCCACCGGGGTTTTCGAGCGCTCACCGTTGTTGGTGTTGTACATCAGCTGCATGTAGCCCAGGCCCGGGGTGTTGAAGACCTGCAGTTTGCTGTCGGCCTTGGCAGTCTTCACGTCGGTGGGGGCTACACGTTCGATGATGTCCAGGTCACCCGAACGCAGGTTGGCCAGACGCACCGAGGTGTCGGGAATCGGCAGGAAAATCACTTTGTCGAAGTGGTACGCCTGCTTGTTCCAGTAGTTGTCGAAGCGCTCCAGCACGATGCGATCCTGCTGCACGCGCTGAACGAATTTGTACGGGCCGGAGCAGATCGGCTTGGAGCCGACTTCAGTGGCCGAGGCTTTGGGCGCGAGCATCATGCCGGCGCGGTCGGACAGCTGGGAAATCAGCGTGGCGTCCGGCTGCTTGACCTTGATCGCGACAGTTTTCGCATCGATGACGTCCACGCTCTCCACTGACGACAGCTCGCTCTTGCGCAGCGAGTCCGGCAGGGTGCGGGCGCGGTCGAGGTTGAACTTCACGGCGGCAGCGTCGAACACTTCGCCATCGTGGAACGTCACGCCTTCACGCAGGGTCATGGTCAGCGTCTTGCCGTCCTCGCTCCAGTTCCAGGCGGTGGCCAGTTGCGGCACGTATTTGAGCTGCGGGTTGATGTCCACCAGCTTGTCACACAGCGCGGTGTAGACCAGACGGCCCGAGTAGGTGCGCGAGCGATGCGGGTCGAGCACGTCCGGGTCATCCTGAATGCCGATGCGCAGCGTGGATTCGGCAAAAGCAGCGTTCGCAGCGAGGAGCAACAGCGTTCCCGTCATCAGTTTGGCGAATTTCATGGCTGACTCTCCAGAGATAGGGCTTGATGGCTTTTAAACAGATTCAGGCGTTGGCTATAGGCCGCGCTGGGCGTGGGCACCATCAGCGAGCCGGCGCCGGCGTTGGCGATCTCGCGCCAGTAATGGCAGGCGACCTGACGCTCGGCTTCGACGGTTTCAAACACCGGCTTCACGTCGCGACACAGCGGCTTGGCGTGGGGGCAGCGGGTGTGAAAGCGGCAGCCGGACGGCGGCTTGCTGGGGCTGGGCATGTCGCCGCCGAGCACCGGACGCGGGTGACGCAGATCGGGGTGGCTGACCGGCACAGCGGCCATCAGCGCCTGGGTATAAGGGTGGAACGGCGTCTCGAACAGCGCATTGACCGGCGCCAGTTCAACGATCTCGCCCAGGTACATTACGGCCACGCGGTCGCTCATGTGGCGGATGACCGCCAGGCCGTGGGCCACAATCACCAGGGTCAGACCAAACTGATGCTTGAGGTCTTCCAGCAGATTGACCACCTGGGCCTGCACCGACACGTCCAGCGCCGAGACCGGCTCGTCGCCCAGGATCAGCTTCGGTTCGGACGCCAGGGCGCGGGCGATGCCGATGCGTTGCCGCTGGCCGCCGGAAAACTCGTGGGGATAGCGGCTGCCGTGTTCCGGGGCCAGGCCCACGGTGCGCAGCAGTTCAGCGACTTTGTCCTGACGGGCGCTGCGGCTGTCGTCCAGGTGCAGCCAGATGGGCTCGCCGACGATGGCTTCGACGCTCATGCGCGGGTTGAGCGAGGCGAACGGGTCCTGAAAGATGATCTGCAGGTCACGCCGCGCCTGACGCAACTTCTCCGGCGCCAGGTTGGCCAGGTTGCGGCCTTCGTAAATCACGTCGCCGGCAGTGGGTTTGAGCAGGTTCAGCAGCACCCGGCCCAGGGTCGACTTGCCCGAACCGGACTCGCCCACCAGCGCCAGGGTTTCGCCCCTGCGCACGGCCAGCGACACTTCGTTGACCGCTTGCACCGGTGGCTTCTTGCGTTGAAACAGACCCGCTTCGCTGCTGAAATGCTTGCTGACGGCGATGCTTTCCAGAATCGTCGTCTGCGTGTCAGGCAACGGGTTGATGCCAGGTTCGGGCAGGCTCATGCGCTGACTCCCAGGTGCTGTTCCAGTGGAACGCGGATGCAGGCGGCAAAGTGGCCGGGCGACACTTCCACCAACGGTGGACGGGCCTCGCGGCACGCGGCGATGACGAACGGGCAGCGACCGGCAAAGCGGCAGCCGCCGGGCATTTCAGCCGGTGTCGGGACCCGGCCGTTGATGGTCGCCAGCCGACCCTCGCGCGGGCCAATGGACGGCATCGAGCCCATCAGGCCGATGGTGTAGGGGTGCTGCGGATCGTCGAACAGGGTCTTGACCGAGCCGCTTTCCACCACTTGCCCGGCGTACATCACCATCACCTCGTCGGCCACCTCGGCGACCACACCCAGGTCGTGGGTGATCAGGATCATCGAGGTGCCGGTCTCGGCCTGCAGGTTGCCGATCAACGACAGGATCTGCGCCTGGATGGTCACGTCCAGCGCCGTGGTGGGCTCGTCGGCGATGATCAGCGCCGGGTCGTTGGCCAGCGCCATGGCGATCATCGCCCGCTGGCGCATGCCACCCGACAGTTCATGGGGGTAGGCATCCAGACGCTGGGCAGCATCCGGTACGCGGACCTTTTCCAGCATCTGCAGCGCGCGCTGGCGGGCGTCCTTGCTGGACAGGCCTTGATGGCGGATCACGCTTTCGGCGATCTGGTCACCGATGGTGAACACCGGATTGAGCGAGGTCATCGGCTCCTGGAAAATCATCGCCATGCGGTTGCCGCGCACGTCCAGCAAACGGTCGTCGGACATGCCCAGCAAGGTTTCGTCCAGCAGGCTCGACGCGCTGGCGCTCACGTTCGCGGTGTCGGGCAGCAAGCCCATCAGCGCCATGGACGTCACGCTTTTGCCACAGCCGGACTCGCCGACAATGGCCAGCGTCTGCCCCGGCTGCACCTTGAACGACACGGCGTCCACGACGTTGGCCGGGGCGCCCTTGAAGCGCACGGTCAGGTCCGTGACGCTCAGGACCGGGTGTTGGGTGTCGGGATGCTGCTGGCTCATAAGCTCGCCTCAAGATCCTGATGAATAACGTTGTCCAGCGCCTGTTGCAACGCGCGCAGATGGCCGCGCATCGCGCTCGCGGCCTTGACCGGGTCGCGGCTTTCGATGGCAACGACGATATCGTCGTGGTCGTGGCTGTAGGTGCTCAGCCGGTCGGTGTTGCGCGCCCGTTGTCGCAAGTCGCGCCAGACCGGATCGAGCCGGATGGCGTCGAGCATTTCGAAGATGTCCAGCATCAAGCGATTGCCCGCAGCTTCCGCGATGCCGCGATGCAGCGCGCTGTCCCACAGCTCAATGCCTTCGGGGTCGAGTTCATCGGCGGTCTGCTGGCGCGTGGTGCGCTCGGCGAGGCGCCGCAGAATCGCCATTTGCTCGCCGCTGGCCCGTACCGCTGCAAGCGAAGCCAGCGCCGGTTCCAGATGCAGCCGCGCTTCCATGACCTCGCTGAAATTGGTCCGGCTCGACAGCTTGGCAAAACTCATGGACGCGCTAGGCGGGGTTGGGCCGACAAAGGTGCCTTTGCCCTGACGTCGCCAGATCTGGCCTTCGGCTTCCAGCACCGCCAGCGCACGACGGATCGCCCGTCGGCTGACGCCAAAATCCACCGCCAGATCGCGCTCGGTGGGCAATGGCCGCTGGGGGAACGCCGCCTGCTGCGCCACCATCTGCCGCAAGGCATCCAGGGCCAGCTTTGACGCGTTGTCGTGAGCCAGGTCAGTCTCGAACCTTTCCATCATGGTTTCTCGTGACAAGCTGAAAGAGTGTGCAGACACAGAAGCAAACCCCTGAGCCGCAATACAGGAAGGGCTGCAATAGCGATGCCAATCTCAATTGGTTCAGTATGTTTCGGCTGGGTGGGCAGGGCGTTTCACCGCTAGCGGCGAGGTCCGAGCCAATCGCGCAATGGTTCGGAAGGCTGGTTCAGCAGGGGAGGTGATTGGTTCGTGCTGGGGTGAACCAATTTTATGCAGGTATCAGCAAAGTGCCTGATTTTGGTTCGATTGCGTTGTTATGGGGCAGATACCGGTCTTGATCTTGATTCTGGCCGGAGGCCGTGGGAGCTCGGCTTGCCAGCGATCTGCCGGGAACCGGCAGTCAACATGACAACGCGATAACCGCCAGCTGCTGTGTGAACAGTTGTGCTGCCGCTACGCGGCAGATCGCCGGCAAGCCAGGCTCGCACGCCCTCCGGGCAGAATCAGATATCAGCGCTGTCCGACATCAATCCCACTCAGGCTTGAGGTGCTCCGGGCTGGCCAGGCGGTGGCCGCGATCCAGGGTGGCGATCCGGGCCATGTCTTCATCGGTCAATTTCAGCTGGGTGGCCTTCAAGTTGCTTTCCAGGTTGGCGCGCTTGGTCGACGACGGAATGACCGCGTAACCCAGTTGCAGCGCCCAGGCCAGCGTCACTTGCGCGGTGGTCGCGTTGTGGGCTTTTGCGATCTGTTCGATGACCGGATCTTTCAGCACTTCGCCGTAGGCCAGGGTCATGTACGACGTAATCTGAATGCCGTTCTGCTGTGCGAATTCCACCACCTTGCGGTTCTGCAGGTAGGGGTGCACTTCGATCTGGTTGGTGGCGATGTTCTCGGCACCGACGGCGGCGATGGCTTCTTTCATCAATGCGATGGTGAAGTTGGAAATACCGATCTGTTTGGTCAGGCCTTGCTGCTTGGCTTCGAGCAGCGCGCCCATGAACTCGGCAACCGGAACGGCACCTTTGGGCGACGGCCAGTGAATCAGCGTCAGGTCCACAGCGTCGGTCTGCAGTTTCGACAGGCTCTCCTTGAGGCTGGGGATCAGCTTGTCGGCGGCGAAATTGTCGGTCCAGATCTTGGTGGTGATGAACAAATCCTTGCGTGGCACGCCGCTGTCAGCAATAGCTTCGCCCACTTCGGCTTCGTTGCCGTAGATTTGCGCGGTGTCGATGACGCGGTAACCGAGGTCCAGGGCATTGCTCACCGAATCGATGACCACTTGGTCTTTCAAACGGAAGGTGCCGAGGCCGAATACGGGGACAGTCATTGAATGCTCCATCAGGGGTATGTGAGCAATCAGAGGCCCAGTATCTCGGTTCGTTCGGTTCAGGCGCCACAACCCTGTAGGCGCGAACTTGTTCGCGAAGCCGTGCGTTTCAGATGCCAAGGTGAATGATTCGCCAACAAGTTGGCTCCTACAGAGGCTGGCGCCACATTAAACACTCGGTGACGGGCGATTTTCCTTCTTCACAAAATGCTGATGCATGTCGGCCGTCAGCGTTTCGATTCGCTCGCTCAGCTCCTTGGTCAGTTGCGTCAGTTTGGTGTTCTGCTCAAGCAGTTCGAGCATCTGCGCGGTGTTGTGGGCGGCGCGGGTCAGGCGCTCTTCGTTGGCCACCGCAAGCGCTTCGCGGTGCTGGGCGTCAGCATCGGCGTTGGCTTTGTCCCGGGCGGCCTGACGGGTCTGCGCCAGCAGGATCAGCGGTGCGGCGTAGGCCGATTGCAGGCTGAACGCCAGGTTCAGCAGGATGAACGGGTAGACGTCAAACTTCACCAGCCCGGTCATGTTGGCCACGACCCACAGCACCACCAGTGCGGTTTGTGCGCCCAGAAAAGTAGGCGTGCCGAAGAACCGCGCGAACGCTTCGGCCTTGAGCGCGAAGGCGTCGTTGCCGAAGGTCGGCATCAGGTGCTCATGACCCTTGTGAAAACGCAGGTGATCGACCGTTGGCGTCGGTTTGGACGATGCAGGTGCGGGGGCTGAAGCGTCAGGTGCTGCGGTGGTCATGGCGGTTTCCTGTTACCCGAATGTGCCCTCACTATAGGCGCGCCGAATGCGCCGTTGTATCCACTTGTTGCGCCATCGCCTGAACCGCTGCTGAACGCTGCGCGTTTACGTGGGCTCTAAGGGTTTTCCCTGCCGTGATGATCCCATGACGACCCTGCGCCTGATCCTCGGGGATCAACTCAATCCGTGCCACAGCTGGTTCGAGCAATCACGGACCGATGTGGTGTACGTGCTGATGGAAATCCGTCAGGAAACCGATTACGTGCTGCACCACGCGCAGAAGATCATCGCGATCTTCGCCGGGATGCGCGACCTGGCGCGACAGTTGAAGGAGCAGGGCCACCGGGTGCGCTACCTGCACATCGATGACGCGCACAATCGCCAGTCGCTGCCGGACAATCTGGACGGGTTGATCGAGCACTATCAGGCCACCTGTTTCGAATACCAGGCCCCCGACGAATACCGGTTGGACCAGCAATTGGCCGGCTACTGCGCGCAGCAGACCGTCGACTGCCGGATGGTCGACAGCGAGCACTTCTACAGCGCCCGGGATGAAGCAGCGCGGCAATTCAGCGGACGCGCCCAGTGGCTGATGGAAAACTTCTACCGAACGATGCGCACCCGCCACGGTGTGCTGATGGACGCGAATAAGCGGCCGTCAGGCGGGCAGTGGAATTACGATCACGACAACCGCAAGCGCTGGCCCGGCACGCCGTTCGAGCCCGAAGACCTGCGCCCGCGCCACGATCATTCGGCGCTGTGGCGCACGATTGTTGCGGCCGGTGTCGGCAGTTTCGGCGAACCGCAGGCGGAGCGCTTCGCCTGGCCGTTGAACCGCGACGAAGCGCTTGAGCAACTCAAGGATTTCATCGAACTGGCGTTGCCGCATTTTGGCGATTATCAGGACGCCATGAGCACCCAGGCGTGGCGGTTGTTCCATTCGCAGCTGTCGTTTGCGATGAACACCAAGATGCTCAACCCACGGGAGGTGATAGACAGCGCCGAAGCGGCCTACCGCGCGAGTGCGGCGCCACTGGCGGCAGTGGAGGGCTTCATCCGGCAGATTCTCGGCTGGCGCGAATACGTGCGCGGCGTTTACTGGGCGCAGATGCCCGGCTACGACCTGCTCAACGCCTTCGGCCATGAGGCGCCGTTGCCGTCGTATTTCTGGGACGGCAAAACCCGCATGCGCTGCATGGCCCACGCGCTGGGCAGTTCCCTGGAACACGCCCACGCGCATCACATTCAGCGGCTCATGGTAATCGGTAATTTTGCGCTGTTGGCCGGGCTCGACCCGGCGCAGGTGCACCAGTGGTACCTGGGGGTGTACATCGATGCATTCGAATGGGTGGAGCTGCCGAACACGCTGGGCATGAGCCAGTTCGCCGATGGCGGAGTGCTGGCGACCAAGCCTTATGTGTCGAGCGCGGCGTACATCGACCGGATGAGTGACTACTGCAAGGGCTGTCATTACGACAAGAAGCTGCGGATCGGCGAGCGGGCCTGCCCTTATAACGCGCTGTACTGGGACTTTTTCCAGCGCAACAAGGTGAAGCTGGAAGGCAACCACCGGCTGGGCATGGTGTATCGCACGCTGGCCAGGATGGGGGAGGTCGACGTTATCGCGTTGCAGACGCAGGCCGCCACGTGGCGTGGGGATCTGGATGCGCTGTGAGCGCCATATTTTGTAGGAGCGCGCTTGCCCGCGAAAAATTCTTCAGGGCGATAGACGTGCGTTGGGTGTCAGGACGCAATCGCGGGCAAGCGCGCTCCTACAAAGCCGGCATTCGGCTCGGGAAGTAGTAACGTCAATTCGACCTCAATCCACCGGCTCCGGATACAGCGGTTTGGTCTGCTGCATGATGGTGGCGTAGTCGAACACATACTGGCGCCCTGCATGGCTGGTCAGGCGCAGTCTGTCGATCAATAGTCGCTCTTTCTTGTTCAGGTATCTCAACCCTTTGTGGTCACTGGACTTGAGGCGATCACGTTCATGGGCGTCAGGGAAAGTGATGACGTTCGTCATGAAATATCTCCTTTTAATGGGTCCTGTCTCCCGGCTCCATCTTCCGGGTTCACCGTTTGTGTTGCGACGGCCCACCTTACCCACAAAAACTCTGGCGCTTCAACCCTGCAACGGATCAACGGGTCAAAGGATTTGTACGATATTGAACGACTGCCGGGTGCCATTGACGCTGATGTCCAGTTCATCACCTGCGAGCTTGCCCAGCAGGTTCTGGCCCAAAGGGGCCTTGGCGGTGATCACCGTGATCAGGGTCTCTTGGTGACGGACTTTCAGCCCGGCGGCGTCCGGTCCGAGAAACAGCTGCTGAGGCTGCCCGTGGTCCGATTCCAGGGTAATCAGGTCGCCCGCGCGAATGCCGCGCTGCTCATCGTGGGGTTCCAGCACCAGGGCCTGGAAACGCTGCAGCGACTGGCGAATTTCTTCCACCCGGCGTGCCTGACCGGCCGCCAGATAAGACGCCTCCAGGCCCAGCGTGTCGTACTTGTTCTCCGCGATGTTCTCTTCGTGGGTCGCGGTTTCATACGCGGTTTGCGCAGCCCGGGTGGCGACGTCGAGGTCGACTTTCAGCGTGTCGATGATCTGTTGCAAAACCTGTTGCTTGGTCATGGGCATGGATTCTTGCTGTGCGCGCTGGTGTGCATGGGCTCAGCCGCAGAATTGATAAACACTGGCGCGGCTCTTCTCGCTGGGCGCGGTCCGGTCCTGCTGCATCCAGAACTGGCATTTTGGGCCGTTGAACGACTTCTGACGTTCGGCCTGTTCAGCGTCCTGGGCCTGGCGCTGTTCGCTGTCGCGCAGGATCTGCTTGTACTGATCGAACATCGGGGCGTCGGGTGGCGCCGGCGCCTTGGGCGCAGTGGGCGCGGTCAGTTGAGTCGCGGCGTTTTCCAGCGCCCGGGTCTGCTCGGCAGGCAGCAGTTTGAACAGCAACAGCCCGGTCAGGGCAATCGCCATACATCCGAGCCAGATGCCCAGGGCAATGCTGAGCACCAGTTTCAGCGGATGGACCGTGACCGACAGTTCGCGGCGGCGTATCGAGGTAGGCATGACAGACTCCGGACTTGGCATGTGGCTGGATGGACGCGTGATGCGCACGATTGTCGCACGTCCGGGGGCTGGTGATCGTGCGCGGTTATGACGGACAATCCGCACTTTTGAACATCCACAAGGAGCCGGGATGAAAGCCTCTTGGGATATTTTCTGCACCGTTGTGGATAACTTTGGCGACGTCGGCGTGACCTACCGATTGGCGCGCCAACTGGTGGCCGAGCACGGCTTCGAGGTGCGGCTGTGGATCGACGACTTGTCGGCGTTCGCCCGCTTGCGCCCCGGCGCCGACCCTGCGGCCGATCAGCAAGACCTGGACGGCGTGCGTATTTGCCATTGGCCCAGGGAGTGGCGGCCGGTGGAACTGCCGGATGTGGTTATTGAAGCCTTTGCCTGTCGCCTGCCGGCCGCTTACATCGACACGATGCTCGCCAGCGCCAAACGGCCGCTGTGGTTCAACCTCGAGTACTTGAGCGCGGAGGACTGGGTGGCGGGCTGCCACGGTTTGCCCTCGGTTCAGTCTTCGGGCCTGCGCAAATACTTTTTCTTCCCGGGCTTCACCGGCAAGACTGGCGGGCTGTTGCGTGAAGCGCGGCTGCTGGAGCGGCGGCAGGCGTTTCAGACCGATCCCGTGACGCAGCAGGCGTTTCTGCAACAACTGGGCATCGTCCCTGAAACCGGTGCGCGACTGATGTCGCTGTTTGCCTATGAGCACGCGGGCCTGGGCACCTGGCTGGACGCGCTGGCGTTCGATGAGCACAAAACCCATCTGCTGGTGCCCGAAGGACGGGTGTTGGGTGATGTCCAGCGCTGGCTGGGTGTCGATGAACTCAAGGCCGGCGAACTGAATCAGCGTAACGCCCTGACGATTCAGGTGTTGCCGTTCGTGCGCCAGGAGGATTACGACCAGCTACTGTGGTGCTGTAAGTTCAATGTGGTGCGCGGCGAGGATTCGTTCATTCGTGCGCTCTGGGCTGGCAGCCCGCTGATATGGCACATCTATGAGCAGGACGATGACGCGCACTGGGCCAAGCTCGACGCGTTTCTGACGCTGTACCGCGTGGGGCTGTCCGAGCCTGCGGGGCATGCGCTGGCTCAGGTCTGGCACCAGTGGAATGCGGGGCAGGGCATGGGCCAAAGCTGGAAAACGCTGGCGGAACACTGGCCAGAACTGACTGCCCACGCCGAGCGCTGGTGTCTGGAACAGGCATTGCAGGACGATCTGACGACTGCGCTAGTAAGCTTTTATCGAAATTCGCTATGATACGCGGCCTTGTATTAAGCCCTGTACGAAAAGTGGCTTTTCGTACAGGGCTTAGAAAGAACCTTCATCCAAATTCGGATACTCGTAATGAAAACTGGTAAAGAACTCAAACCCGGTACTGTGATCAAGCTGGAAAACGATCCTTGGCTGGTTCAGAAAGCTGAATTCACCAAGTCGGGCCGTAACAGCGCGATCATGAAGACCAAGCTGAAGAACCTGCTGACCGGCTACAAGACCGAAATCGTCTACAGCGCCGACGACAAGCTGGAAGACGTGATCCTCGACCGCAAAGAAGCGACCCTGTCCTTCATCAGCGGCGACACTTACACGTTCATGGACACCACTGACTACACCATGTACGAGCTGAACGCCGAAGACATCGAAGCCGTTCTGCCTTTCGTTGAAGAAGGCATGACCGACGTCTGCGAAGCGATCTTCTTCGAAGACCGTCTGGTTTCCGTAGAACTGCCGACCACCATCGTGCGCGTCGTCGACTACACCGAAGGTTCCGCTCGCGGTGACACCTCCGGCAAAGTGATGAAGCCTGCCAAGCTGAGCAACGGTACCGAACTGCAAGTGGCTGACTTCGTTGAAATCGGCGACCGCATCGAAATCGACACCCGTGACGGCGGTTCCTACAAAGGCCGTGCTAAATAAGCACCCTGTTGTAACGCTGGAACGCAAAAAGCCCCGGCTCGCGAGAGTCGGGGCTTTTTCTTGTCTGCGTTCTGGCGTTGCCGCCACTGCATCTCTTACTTCAGATGAACCTTCAATTCCTGGGAGGCCTGCAACATTGCAGAGCGCACTTCCGGGACCTGGCTGATCACGTTCAACAAACCGTAGTCATGGATCATCCCGTTGTAGCGCACAGCAGTCACCGGCACACCGGCCTGATCCAGCTTGCGGGCGTAGGCTTCGCCTTCGTCACGCAGCACGTCGGAACCGGCAGTCTGCACTAGCGCGGGTGGCAGGCCTTTCAACTGATCAAGGGTCGCGCGAAGAGGCGAAGCATAAATCTCCTCGCGCTGCTTGGGATCAGTGGTGTAGTTGTCCCAGAACCACTTCATCATGTTGCGGGTGAGGAAGTGGCCCTCGGCGAACTGGTTGTAGGAACCGGTATCGAAGTTGGCGTCGGTCACCGGCCACAACAGCACCTGATACCTGATCGCTGGCGTTCCTTTGTCCTTGGCCATCAGGCTCACGACGGCAGCCATGTTGCCGCCGACACTGTTACCTGCGACTGCCAGGCGTTTGCCGTCGACATTGATCTCCTTGCCATGCTCAGCCACCCATTTGGTTGCTGCGTAAGCCTGGTTGATCGCTGTCGGGTAATGCGCTTCAGGCGAAGGCGTGTAGTTGACGAACACCGCCACCGCACCGGAGCCCTCTACCAGATCGCGCACCAGACGCTCGTGGGTCGGGTAGTCCCCAAGGACCCAGCCACCGCCGTGGAAGAACATGAACACTGGCAAGACCCCTTTGACCCCGGCTGGCCGGACGATGGTCAGGCTGATCGGCTGGCCATCGGCAGTGATGGTCTTCTGGCTGACATCGGCCTTGGGCAGCGTCAGTTTCACTCCGGACTGTGCGCCGGTCAGCACCGCGCGGGCATCCTTGGGTGACAACTGCTCGATCGGCTTGCCGGTGCCGGCATTGAGCGCATCGAGGAACGCCTGCGTGTTGTGTTCAACGCCCGTATCAGTGGCGGCGAACGCGTTGCCGATGGACAGCGCGAGAAGCGAGCCAGTCAGAATCTTGCCAAATGTGTTCATGTTCTACTCCTTCGTGGTCGGGGCGGGCGGTTAGACGGTGACGTGCAGACGCACGTCGACGTTGCCGCGAGTGGCGTTGGAGTACGGGCAGACCTGGTGAGCGGCGTCGACCAGCGCTTGGGCATCAGCCTGTTCCAGACCTGGCAGATTGATGTTCAGGTCGATGTCCAGACCGAAGCCGCCAGGGATCTGGCCGATGCCGACATGCGCGGTGATCGAGGTGTCCGCCGGCAGGCTGCGCTTGCTTTGACCCGCAACGAATTTCAGTGCACCGATAAAGCAGGCCGAGTAGCCGGAAGCGAACAGTTGCTCAGGGTTGGTGCCGTCGCCGCCCGCGCCGCCCAGTTCTTTCGGCGTGCTCAGTTTGACGTCGAGGGCGTTGTCGCTGGAAACAGCACGGCCATCACGGCCACCGGTAGCGGTAGCGACTGCGGTATAGAGAACTTGCATGGTGAATTCCTCGTAGGCGGGTTTAGGATGGGCAGTTGCAATTAGTGCTAAATGTTTGCGCGCTAAGCAATTGCAGCGAATGTAGTCCGCTATTAGCTTGTGCGCAAGCTAATTTTGGACTTTTGGGTGTGGCACGCCCTGTAGGTACTGGCGAAGGCTGCGATTACGGAGGGTCAGATAACCCGGAATCGCAGCGTTACACTGCTCGGCAGCGCCTACAGAAGCTGTGCGAAATTAAAGACTGGCCTGAAGGTGATCGCGAAACTCGATCAAATCCTGCTGCATGCGCTGCATTTTCTCGGCGGTAGACCCGCTGGTCACCAGGATGCATTCGGGAATGCTCTCGGCCAATTGCCGCAGCCCCTTGCCTTTTTCAGTCAGGAAAAGCTGCACCACGCGCTCGTCTGCCTTGCTGCGCACGCGGTCGAGGATACCGTCAGCTTCGAGTCGCTTGAGCAGGGGCGTCAGCGAACCCGGATCGGTCAGCAGGCGCGTGCTGATTTCTCCCACAGTAATGCCATCCCGTTCCCACAACACCATCAGCGCCAGATACTGGGGATACGTCACGTTCAGGGCCTGAAGCAGGGGTTTGTAGACTTTGGTCAGCATCAGGGAGGTGGAATACAGCGCAAAACACAGCTGGTTATCGAGCAGTAAAGCCTCGCAAACACCCTCAGCTGGGGCAGTGGAGCTCTCGTCAGCCTTCATTGGCAGCTCTCCATAACAAGATTTAATCCCTAATTTAGTACCGTGATGTTTATTGCACCAGATAAATTCCACATTCGCGCTGAATGGTGATGTTCCGTTCCCCGCCAGTTGATGACATTTGCTGAAGAAACGTCCTGCGTGACGTGAGGATCGAGCCACTTTCGGATTTCCATCGCCGCAACGACTGGTTAGCATGCGCGCAGCATTTTTACGAAGGAGTCGGGTGTGATCGAGCTGGTGATGTACCTGTTGCTGGGCGCTGCGGTCGGCACGCTGGGTGGTCTGTTCGGGATCGGTGGCGGGCTGGTGGCCATCCCTGCACTGGGCGTGTTGTTTGGGCTGGACCAGCAGGAGGCGCAAGGCACGGCATTGCTCATGGTCCTGCCCAACGTGTTGCTGGCGCTGTGGCGCTACAACCAGCGCAACCGGATTTCGGTGCGCAACGCGATGATGTTGATCGTGCCCAGCTTCATCATGTCCTGGCTCACGTCGCTGTGGGCCGTGCGACTGGACCCGCAAACCATGCGCATCGGGTTTGTCGGGTTTCTGGTGGTGTTGACGCTGTTCAATCTGATCCAGATGTACTGGCGCAAGGGCCAGTCCGCACCGCACTTGCGCCACGGCCAATGGCTGTGGGTGTTGGGCCTGGGCTCCGGTGTCACGGCGGGGCTGTTTGGCGTGGGTGGCGGGGTGATCGCCACGCCGATCCTGACCGCCGTGTTCGGCGCCACGCAGGTGGCGGCACAAGGTCTGGCGCTGGCGCTCGCCGCGCCGAGTACCACCATCACCCTGGCCACCTACTCGCTGCACGGCCATGTGAATTGGGCCATGGGCCTGCCGATGGCCATCGGCGGGATGGCCAGTATCAGTTGGGGCGTGGGGCTGGCGCACAGCCTCCCGGAGCGCACGCTGCGCTGGATGTTCTGTGTGTTTCTGGTGCTCTGCGCGATCATGCTGCTGTTTCGTCTTTGACCGTCACAGCTTGAAACCCTCGGCAATGTGCTCGGCCAAACATTCAGTGATAGGCGACGGGTCGTTGGGGTTGCGCAACAGGACGATGCTCGCCGAGGGCAGCGTCGGCAGGTTTTCCTGTTCGCCGAGAATTCGCAGGTCCGGCGTGATCAGACTCTGCAACTGCGCGGTGACCGCCAGCCCGGCGCTGACCACCGCCATGATCGCCGACAGGCTCGCGCTGGTGTAGGCGATCCGGTAGTCACGCTCCATGGCGTCCAGCGCATTCACCGCCCATGAGCGACAGAAGCAATCGGTGTTGAACATGGCCAGCGGCAGCGGCGTCTGCTCGTGCGGGCAAAACCCGACCGCTTCGGCCCACACGAACCGTTCCTGACGCAGGATCTGGCCGATTTCCTTGCCCGGCTCGCGGGTGACGATGCTCAAGTCCAGGTCCTGACGCTGCAGCAGTTGGCTGGAGGATTCGCAGTGCACTTCCACCTGCACCAGCGGATACGCCTGGGCGAAGCGCGACAGAATGCCCGGCAAAAACCGCATCACGTAATCATCCGGCGTCCCGATCTTCACCGTGCCCACCATGTGCGGCTCGCGCAGGGTGTTGAAGACTTCGCTGTGCAACTTGAGGATGCGCCGGGCATAGCCCAGCAGCACCTGGCCCTCGGCGGTCAGGTTCAGCGTGCGGCCGTCCTTCTGGAAAAGCGGGCGCTGCACCACGTCGTCTTCCAGCCGTTTCATTTGCATGCTGACTGCCGACTGCGTGCGGTTGACCACTTCGCCGGCGCGGGTGAAACCGCCCTGATCGGCGATGGCGACGAAGGTACGCAGCAGTTCGCTGTCGATACTCGGGTAGGTGGCCATACATCAATCTCCCAGATGCAGTGCATCATAAACATTCGTTGGATTGATCTTAGTTGCAGCGCGAGAATCTCGCCATCCCCACTTGGAGGGCAACAAGATGAAAAGTCAAAAAGGTTATGTGCTGGTACTGAAAACCCTGTCGCGCGACTCGGTTGTCCACCGGTCGTTGACATCGCTCACGGCGCAGCTCTCGCGCTGGTATCACCTCTACCAGGAGCGTCGGCTGCTGGCGAAGCTGAGCGATGATGCCCTGAAGGACATTGGTTTGAGCCGTGCCGATATCCAGCAGGAATCCGAGCGTCCATTCTGGGACGATCCGATGAAACACTGACAGGCGTGGCGCTGATCAGGTAGGTTTGCACATCGATCAGGAGAACCTGAATGACGGTGCAACCGGCAGTTCAGCAAGCGCTTTCCCTCAAACAGGCACGTCGCGTGGCGCTCGCCGCCCAGGGATTCAACGGGCGGCAGCCGCCGGCGACCATCAAGGCCAACCATGTCGTGCAATTGATCGAGCGCCTGGGCGTGCTGCAGATCGATTCGGTCAACGCAGTGGTGCGCTCGCATTACCTTCCGCTGTTTTCCCGCCTCGGCAACTACTCCCGCACGCTCCTGGATCAGGCGGCGTGGAGTCAGGGCCGGCACCGCAAACTGTTTGAATACTGGGGCCACGAAGCCTCGTTGCTGCCGGTCGCGTTGTACCCGCTGATGCGCTGGCGCATGCAACGGGCGTCGCAAGGCCAGGGGATTTATCAAGGCATGGCCAAGTTCGGCCGCGAGCACCCGACAGTGATTGCGCAGGTGTTGCAGACGGTTCGCGAGCGCGGCGCACTGGGTGCCGGCAGCCTCAGCACCCGTCAGGAGCGCGCCGGACCCTGGTGGGACTGGAGCGCAGAAAAGCAAGCGCTGGAGTGGTTGTTCGCGGCAGGCGAAGTGACCGTGGCCGGGCGGCGCGGCTTCGAGCGTCTGTACGATTTGCCCGAGCGGGTATTGCCGCCTGCGGTGCTCGATCATCCGGACATCACGGGGGCGGAGGCGCAACGCGGTCTGCTGTTGCACGCGGTCAAGGCGCTGGGCGTCGGCACCGAAAAGGACATCCGCGATTACTTCCGCCAGGACCCTGCGCCCGCCAAAGCCGGCCTCGCCGAATTACTGGAATCCGGCGCCATCGAGCAGGTGAGCGTGCAAAGCTGGAAGCAGCCAGCGTACGTGCTGCCGGGGCTCAAAATCCCGCGCAAGGTCGAGGCCAGCGCCTTGCTGTCGCCGTTCGATTCCTTGATCTGGGAACGCGCGCGCACCGAACGGCTGTTCGATTTCCGTTACCGCCTCGAGATCTACACGCCACAGGACCGGCGCATCTACGGCTATTACGTGTTGCCGTTCCTGTATAACGAGCACATCGCCGCCCGGATCGATCTGCGGGCCGAACGCGCGGCCGGGCGCCTGGCGGTGCACGCGGTACACGAAGAAGACAAGGGGCTGGACGAGGAGGGCATGCAGGCCCTGGCGCGAAACCTTCGGCAACTGGCTGACTGGCTGGGCTTGCCGGAGGTGCAGATCAATTGCCAGCGGACCAGTGCGGCGCGGTTGCGGGTGGCGTTTTTGAGTAGTGCAATGCAAGCCCTGTAGGAGCGCGCTTGCCCGCGATGGCAATGTGTCAGGTTCATCTTTGTCGACTGACCTGACGCTATCGCGGGCAAGCGCGCTCCTACAGAAGAGGGAGGTGTTCGGTGATTACCGCCGCACATCCTTCAACGTCTCGGCAATCAGAAAAGCCAGTTCCAGCGACTGGTCAGCGTTCATCCGTGGATCACAATGGGTGTGGTACCGGTCCGACAGGCCATCTTCGGTAATCGGACGCGCACCGCCGATGCATTCGGTGACGTTCTGGCCGGTCATCTCGATGTGAATCCCGCCGGCGTAAGTGCCTTCGGCCTGATGCACCTGGAAGAACTGCTTCACTTCGCCGAGGATCTGCGCGAAGTCCCGGGTTTTGTAACCGCTGCTGGCCTTGATCGTGTTGCCGTGCATCGGGTCGGAGCTCCACAGCACCTTCTTGCCCTCGCGCTCCACGGCACGAATCAGCCCCGGCAAATGATCGGCGACCTTGTTGGCGCCCATCCGCGCGATCAGGTTGAGACGGCCGGGGTCGTTGTCGGGATTGAGGATGTCGATCAGCCGAATCAGGTCGTCGGTGTTCATGCTCGGCCCGACTTTCACCCCGATCGGGTTCTTCACGCCGCGCAGGAATTCAACGTGGGCACCGTCGAGCTGACGGGTGCGGTCGCCAATCCACAGCATGTGCGCAGAGCAGTCGTAGAAATCCTGGGTCAGGCTGTCGCGCCGCACGAAGGCTTCTTCGTAGTTCAGCAACAGCGCTTCGTGGGCCGTGAAAAAGCTAGTCTCGCGCAGCTGCGGCGAGCTGTCCATGCCGCAAGCCCGCATGAAGGCCAGGGTTTCGTCGATGCGGTCCGCCAGTTGGCTGTATTTATCCGACAGCGCCGAACCGGCGATGAAGTCCAGGTTCCACTGGTGCACTTGATGCAGGTCAGCGAACCCGCCCTGGGCGAACGCCCGCAGCAGATTCAGCGTTGCGGTGGACTGGTGATAGGCCTGCAACAGGCGATCTGGGTCCGGCACGCGGCTTTTTTCGTCGAAACCAATGCCGTTGACGATATCGCCACGGTACGCAGGGAAGGTCACGCCATCGATGGTTTCATCGTTGGAGGAGCGCGGCTTGGCGAACTGGCCGGCCATGCGCCCGACCTTCACCACCGGGCAGCCCGCCGCAAACGTCATGACAATGGCCATCTGCAGCAGCACTTTGAAGGTGTCGCGGATTTTTGCGGCCGAGAACTCAAAGAAGCTTTCGGCGCAGTCGCCACCCTGGAGCAGGAACGCGCGGCCCTCGGTGACCTCGGCAAACTGTCGGCGCAACTCGCGCGCTTCACCGGCAAACACCAGCGGCGGGTAGCTCGCCAGGGTCTGTTCAACCCGCAACACGTGTGCCGCATCGGGGTATTGAGGTTGCTGCTGGATAGGCAAGGCCCGCCAGCTGTCGGGGCTCCAGGGTTGGCTCATCATGAACTCGAAGTCAGTGCGATCGGACGCTCATGTTAGCAGGCCGGATTCGGTGAACGCTAAATTGTAGGAGCGCGCTTGCCCGCGATGGCGTTGTGTCTGTTTCACAATGATTGACCGGCCGGACGCTATCGCGGGCAAGCGCGCTCCTACAGGCTTTTTCTCTGCACGCGCTTGCCTGAGGCGGCGGCACCGAGGACAATTCGCGCCTTCGCGCTCGGGATCGAGTGCTCGCCAGGCGATAGGAGCTGTAATGACTGAGGAGCGCGTAGAGCGCGTGCTGGCTGAAGTGCATGATGACTTCGGCATGATTCGCGTGCTTGAGGTGGACGAGTACCGTTTCCTCGAATTCGGTGATGCCATCGAGCAGAGCTGCACGTTCACGGCCGATCCCGCCTGGCTGGAATACGATTACACCCGCGCCATGCTGATCGGCGCGTTGTGTCACGAAGCGCCGGACAGCGCGCTGTTCCTGGGGCTGGGCGCCGGGACCCTGACCCAGGCGTGCATGAAGTTTCTGCCGCTGGAAGACGTCGAAGCCATCGAACTGCGCCCGGACGTTCCGCGTCTGGCCATGGAATACATGGGGCTGGCAGACGATCCGCGGTTGTACATTCGGGTCGGCGATGCCCTCGAGTTGCTGGCCAGCGCCGAATCCGCCGACCTTATCTTCGTCGACCTGTACACCGACACCGGCCCGGGCGTCGGGCACCTGGCGTGGAATTTCCTCGAAAACTGCCAGCAACGGCTCAACCCCGGCGGCTGGCTGGTGATCAATCAGTGGGCTTCCGATGACGGCAAGCCGCTGGGTGCTGCGTTATTGCGTGGGCTTTACCACCGGCATTACTGGGAGTTGCCGGTCAAGGAAGGCAACGTGATCCTCATTGTGCCGGCTGACCTTGAGCAAACCCTGGACTTTGATGCTCTCACCGCGCGTGCTGAACACCTCGCGCCGCAGCTGGGCTATTCGCTGTCGTCGCTGATCAAGGTCCTGCGCCCGGCCAGCTAGTGGCCGGTGAAGTGCGGGGGACGGTGCTCCAGCAGTGCGGTGAGGCCCTCGCTGGCGTCCTTGCTGCCGATCACCTGTTTGACCAGCGCCGGTAATGCCAGCGCGGCCGCCGCTTCGCCTTCCAGCACAGCCTGCCGCGACGAGGCCAGCGTGGCCCTGATCCCCAGCGGCGCGCGGTCGGCGATGTGTTGCGCCAGGCGCAGTGCCGAGGGCAGCAGGTCTTCGCTGGCCATCACCTCCTGCACCAGACCCATGCGGCAGGCTTCGTGGGCATCGAACTCATCACCGGTCAGCAGCCAGCGCATGGCGTTGCCCCAGCCCGCGATCTGATGCAGGCGCAGCGTCGCGCCGCCGAACGCGAACACTCCTCGCTGCACTTCCAGGTGCGAAAAGCGCGTATTGCTGGCGCAGAGATTGATGTCCGAGGCCAGCATCAATTCGATGCCCAGGGTCAGGCAGTAGCCTTGTGCGGCGGCAATCACCGGCTTGCTGACCCTCGGTCCTACGCCTAAACCCCATGGATCGTACCCGCCCTGCGGCACTTTCCAGCCTTCGCTCAGTGCCGGACCCGCTTCAGCGAGGTCCAGGCCAGCGGTGAAATGCTCGCCATGGGCAAACAGCACCGCGACCCGCGCCTGGTCATCGCGTTCGAATTCGCCGTAGGCCAGGCTCAACTGGTTGAGCATCTCCATGTTGAATGCATTGCGCTTGGCGACGCGATCAAGCCCGATAAGCATAATCGCGCCATGCCGCTCACGGCTGACGTTGCCGCTGATAGGGGAGGTCATGTCTGAAATTCCTGCGCGCTATGGATCTGGAAAGGGGCTGACTGGCTCGATAGGTGAAACGATTAAGCTGGAACACCCGTGATACCGGCCTTTAGAAAAGTAGACACTGTCCGAAGTTTGCGCAAAGCCTGTGACAGTTGGACGCAGCACCCGATTTGCCCCGAAAAAAACCCTCACATTTTTGCGCAATTCCGGTATAGTGCGCGCCGGCCTTTAAGAGGGCCCTCGCCACGGTATTGGTCTCCGAAGCCATCTTCGGACCCTCGTTCGCTTGCGAACTATCCTTGACGATCCATTCATCAATACGTTTTCGCAAATCCCCGCCGACAAAGCAGCCAGGGTGACTCTAGGGTCTTACACGGCACGCGCAGCTTTGGAACATGGGTCTTTGCGGATGCACTCAGAGGCAGACCCATGACCCAGGAAACCGGCGGCTTCGCCGCTCTTGAACTTCACCCGAACATTGTTGCAGCCGTTATCGCTACCGGCTACGAAGAGCCATCGGCTATTCAGCAGCAATCGATCCCTATCATTCTTGCCGGTCACGACATGATTGGCCAGGCGCAGACCGGTACCGGTAAAACCGCTGCCTTCGCGCTGCCGATCCTGCACCGCATCGATCCGACCAAGCGCGAGCCGCAAGCGCTGATCCTCGCGCCGACTCGCGAGCTGGCCCTGCAAGTGGCCACCGCGTTCGAAACCTACGCCAAGCAAATGCCGGGCGTCACCGTTGTGGCTGTCTACGGCGGTGCGCCGATGGGCCCACAGCTGAAAGCGATCCGTAACGGCGCGCAAATCGTCGTCGCTACCCCGGGTCGTCTGTGCGACCACCTGCGTCGCGACGAAAAAGTCCTGGCGACCGTGAACCACCTGGTGCTCGACGAAGCGGACGAAATGCTCAAGCTCGGCTTCATGGACGACCTCGAAGTCATCTTCAAGGCCATGCCTGAAACCCGTCAGACCGTTCTGTTCTCGGCCACCTTGCCGCAGTCGATCCGTGCGATCGCCGAGCGTCACCTGCGTGACCCGAAGCACGTCAAGATCCAGAGCAAGACCCAGACCGTTACCGCGATCGAACAGGCTCACCTGCTGGTTCACGCTGACCAGAAGACCTCGGCCGTATTGAGCCTGCTGGAAGTCGAAGACTTCGACGCACTGATCATGTTCGTGCGCACCAAGCAAGCGACCCTGGACCTGGCCAGCGCTCTTGAAGCCAAAGGCTACAAGGCTGCCGCGCTGAACGGCGACATCGCCCAGAACCAGCGTGAACGCGTCATCGACTCCCTCAAGGATGGCCGTCTGGACATCGTTGTAGCGACCGATGTGGCTGCTCGTGGTCTCGACGTTCCGCGTATCACCCACGTGTTCAACGTGGACATGCCTTACGACCCGGAAGCCTACGTTCACCGTATCGGTCGTACCGGCCGTGCAGGTCGCGAAGGTCGCGCACTGTTGCTGGTAACGCCGCGCGAGCGTCGCATGCTGCAAGTGATCGAGCGCATGACCGGTCAGAAAATCGCTGAAGTCCGCCTTCCGGATGGCCAGGCCGTTCTCGATGCACGCATCAAGAAACTGACCAACAGCCTGTCGCCGCTGGTTGCTGATGCCGAATCGACTCACGGTGAGTTGCTGGATCGCCTGACTGCAGACATCGGTTGCAGCCCGCGCGCTCTGGCCGCTGCGCTGCTGCGCAAGGCTACCAACGGTCAGGCACTGACCCTCGCGGCCATCGAGAAAGAACGTCCACTGGTGCCGAACAGCGCTCCACGTGAGCGTTCGGACCGTTCCGGTTCCGATCGTCCCTCGGGCGACCGTCCGGACCGTGGTGATCGTGAGCGTCGCGCTCCAGTGCCATTGGCTGAAGGCCGTGCTCGCTGCCGCACCGCGCTGGGCGCACGTGATGGTATCGCTGCCAAAAACCTGTTGGGTGCAATCCTCAACGAAGGTGGCCTGGCTCGCGAAGCAATCGGTCGCATCCAGGTGCGTGACAGCTTCAGCCTCGTCGAGCTGCCGGAAGATGGCCTCGAGCGTCTGCTGGCCAAGCTGAAAGACACCCGCGTTGCCGGTAAGCAGTTGAAGCTGCGTCGCTATCGCGAAGACTGATCTGCCTTGAGCTGATCGTCTGAAATAAAAAATCCCCGACTGGTTCGGGGATTTTTTTGTCTGCGCGGACTGTAGGAGCGCGCTTGCCCGCGATGGCTTCACTGCATCAGACACATTGGTATCGTCTGATCTGTTTTTCGCGGGCAAGCGCGCTCCTACAAAAGGGGCGCTCAGGCATCACCCAAACCGATAGATATCCATCCCCAGCGCACCCATCGTGAACCCTTGATGCGCAATGCCGAACTCGCCCCCCGAGCCACGGGCGAAATACAGCGGCAATAGATGCTCGTCACTCGGATGGTTACGCGCAGCTTTGGGCGCCTGGCGTCGGTAGTCATGCAGCGCCTCTTCGTCATTGGCTGACAGCTTTTCGATCATCCAGTCCCGGAACGCTTTCGCCCAAGGTTCGACGCTTTCAGGGCCGGCGTGCCAGTCCAGCTCGCGCAGGTTATGGGTGATGCTGCCGGAGCCAATCACCAGGACCTGTTCTTCACGCAACCGGGCGAGTGCCTTGCCCACCCGGGTTTGAAATGCAGGCCCCAGGCGCGAGGGCAGGGAAACCTGAACCACCGGAATGTCCGCCTGCGGGTACATCAACGAAAGCGGCACCCACACGCCGTGATCCAGCGGGCGGGTTGTCTCTATCCGGGCGGGAAGTCCGCTCGCAGCCAGCAACTCCACCACGTGGCCGCTGAGGTCCGGCAAGCCCTTGGCGGGGTACTGCACGGCGAACAGCGCAGGCGGGAAGCCACCGAAGTCGTGCCATGTCTCGGGTGCCGGGTTGCCGTTCACCAGCAGCTCATCGCTTTCCCAGTGCGCCGACATGATCACGATCGCCCGGGGGCGGGGCAGCTCGGCCGCCAGACGTTCCAGGGCAGGGCCGCTGGCGCCGGGTTCCAGCGCGAGCATGGGCGAGCCGTGTGAGATGAAAAGGCTGGGGAACATGTCGGCCATCCTGATAGGTAAGATGCGCCATGATCAGGCAGATCATGGATATCAATCTAATATAAGTTTTCGCGCGGTTTGATCGATTTATCAGGAGCGTTCCATGCAACCCGACTTTTGGCATCAGCGCTGGGCCACGGACCAGATTGGCTTTCATCAGCCTCAGGTGAACCCGCACCTGCAACGATTCTGGCCAGAGCTGGGTGTCAAGAAGGGGGAGCGCGTGTTCGTCCCGCTGTGCGGCAAAAGCGTCGACCTGACCTGGTTGCTGGACCAAGGCCTGTTCGTGGTCGGTGTCGAGCTCTCGGAGAAAGCCATCGAGGTTTATTTCGCTGAACACGACGTGCAACCGCAGGTAGAGGAGCGAGGAGCTTTCAAGGTGTTCAGCCATGAACGGTGCGCGCTGTGGTGCGGGGACTTTTTCAAGCTCACCGCCGGGCATATCGGCGCGTGTTCAGTGGTGTATGACCGTGCGGCGCTGATTGCCTTGCCACCTGACATGCGCTGGCGCTATGTCGAGCACCTCAATAGGCTCCTGCCGGCCGATTGCCGCGGGCTGTTGATCACGCTGGACTACGATCAGTCCCAGGTGGCGGGCCCGCCGTTCAGCGTTGCCGAGGAGGAGGTGATTCAGCTGCTCTCTTCGGAATGGCGTGTGAAACTGATAGCCGAAGAAGATGCGCTACCGACCAGCCGCAAGTTCGTGAATGCCGGCGCGACACGGTTGAGGGAACAGGTCTACACGCTGTTCAGGCGATAAAAAAAGACGAACCGCGGGCAAAAGGAAAGGGCGACCGAGGTCGCCCTTTTTTGCCAGCCGTGGATCAACCGCGACGGCGCAACGCTTCAATGCGGTCTTCGAGCGCAGGGTGGCTCATGAACAGACCGGCCAGACCGTGCTTGAGGCCGCCATTGATGCCGAAGGCGGTCAGGCTGTCCGGCATCTGCACAGGAACGCCTTGTTCCGAACGCAGGCGCTGCAGCGCACTGATCATTGCACCGGTACCGGCAAGGCGGGCACCCGCATCGTCCGCACGGTATTCACGCTTGCGCGAGAACCACATGACGATGGCGCTGGCCAGGAAGCCGAGTACGATTTCAGCGAAGATGGTCGCGATGTAGTACGCGATCCCCTGGCCTTGTTCGTTCTTGAAGATCACTTTATCGACGAAGTTGCCGATGATCCGCGCGAAGAACATGACGAAGGTGTTCACCACGCCTTGTACCAGCGCCAGGGTCACCATGTCGCCATTGGCAACGTGGCCGATTTCATGGGCCAGAACCGCCTTCACTTCATCAGGCGAAAAGCGCTCCAGCAAACCCTGGCTGACCGCGACCAGCGCGTCGTTCTTGTTCCAGCCGGTGGCGAACGCATTGGCCTCGTACGCCGGGAAGATACCCACTTCCGGCATTTTGATGCCAGCGTCCCGGGACAACTGTTCCACGGTTTGTACCAGCCATTGTTCGTGGCGGGTGCGCGGTTGAGTGATGATCTGGGTGCCTGTGCTCATTTTCGCCATCCACTTGGAGATGAACAGCGAGAACAGCGAACCGGCAAACCCGAACACGGCGCAGAAAATAAGCAGCTGATTGAGGTTCAGGTCAACCCCGTTGGCCGCCATGAACCCATTGAAGCCAAACAGGCTCAGGGTGATGCTGGCAATCAGCACGACCGCAAGGTTGGTGGCCAAGAACAGCAAAATGCGCATCATGGTTGAGACGTTCTCCTCGTGAAGAATATGTAACAGGCTGCGGGGTATATAAGGTGATGTCCGCGGCTATTCAACCCGGCGACTATTTCAAACTGTGTCGCCTTGCGTTCCTGGCAGACGACGGACCGAACGTTGTAGGAGCGCGCTTGCCCGCGAAAGCGATCCGTCGGCCACCAACGCACCGGCTGCTGAAATCGCTGTCGCGGGCAAGCGCGCTCATACAAGGCCGACTTTTATTGGCGATAGGACTTGAGGAAGTTACCAATGCGCCCGATCGCCTGCTCCAGATCGTCAACCCGGGGCAGGGTGACGACACGGAAGTGATCAGGCCAAGGCCAGTTGAATGCCGTGCCCTGAACGATCAGCAGCTTTTCGGACAGCAGCAGGTCCAGTGCGAACTTCTCGTCGTTGTGAATCGGGCAGATCTTGGGATCGATGCGCGGGAAGGCGTACAACGCGCCCATCGGTTTAACGCAGCTGACGCCGGGAATGTCGTTGAGCAATTCCCAGGTGCGGTTGCGCTGCTCCAGCAGCCGGCCTGCAGGCAACACCAGATCGTTGATGCTCTGGTAGCCCCCCAATGCCGTCTGAATGGCGTGCTGGCTCGGTACGTTGGCGCACAGGCGCATGTTCGCCAGGATGTCGATGCCTTCGATGTAGCTCTGGGCATTGTGCTTGGGCCCGGAAATCGCGATCCAGCCGGAGCGGAAACCCGCGACCCGGTAGGACTTGGACAACCCGTTGAATGTCAGGCACAGCAAGTCGGGCGCCAGCGATGCGGTGCAAACATGCACGGCGTCGTCGTACAGAATCTTGTCGTAGATCTCGTCGGAAAAAACCACGAGGTTGTGCTGGCGTGCCAGTTCCAGCATGCCCAGCAGCACTTCCCGGGAATACACCGCGCCGGTGGGGTTGTTCGGATTGATGATCACCATGGCCTTGGTGTTGGGCGTGATCTTGGCCTTGATGTCTGCCAGATCGGGCCACCAGTTAGCTTGCTCGTCGCACAGATAATGCACCGGGTTGCCGCCGGACAGGCTCACAGCGGCGGTCCACAGCGGGTAGTCCGGGGCCGGGATCAACACTTCGTCGCCGTTGTTCAGCAGGGCCTGCATCGACATCACGATCAGCTCGGAAACGCCGTTGCCCAGGTAGATGTCTTCGATGCCGACGCCTTCGACCTGCTTTTGCTGGTAGTACTGCATCACCGCTTTGCGCGCGCTGAACAGGCCTTTGGAGTCGCTGTAGCCTTGTGAGGTGGGCAGGTTGCGAATCACGTCCTGAAGGATTTCTTCCGGGGCTTCGAAACCAAAGGGGGCCGGGTTGCCGATGTTCAGCTTGAGGATGCGGTGGCCTTCCTCTTCCAGGCGCTTGGCGTGCTTGAGCACGGGCCCGCGAATGTCGTAACAGACGTTGGCGAGCTTGTTGGATTTGCTGAACTGCATGGTGATTGATCCCGAAAATGGACGACCCGCCGCAGGTGATGAGTGCGGACCGCTGAGCATAACGCCATCAAAATGGGTTTGTGTGCGTGAAACGCGGGTGACAGACTGGCGTTCTGACGAGGCGCAATCATACGTGCCACCCGATCCGTGGAAAAGGCACAGATCGGGCTTTTTCAGTTGTGGAGGTCTACCCGTGGAAAAGCTGGATAAAACCCTGGAAGAGTGGAAGCAGATGCTCGATCCGGAGCAATACAACGTCTGTCGCCTGAAGGCCACCGAACGGCCTTTCAGCGGCAAATACAACAACACCAAGACTGACGGCATCTATCACTGCATCTGCTGCAATGAACCGTTGTTTGATTCGACCACCAAGTTCGATTCCGGCTGCGGGTGGCCGAGCTTCTACGCACCCCTTGAAGGCAGCGCGGTGGTTGAAGTGCGTGACGTCAGCCATGGCATGATCCGAACCGAAGTGGTGTGTTCCAAATGTGACGCCCACCTGGGTCATGTGTTTCCAGACGGTCCACCGCCCACCGGCCTGCGTTATTGCATCAACTCGGTTTGTCTGGATCTGGTGCCGCGCACGTAGGTTTTCGGCTGCAGCCCTGCAAGGTGTATGCGTCGGTATGACGGACGACAATCCAATAGCGCGCGCGTCAGTGGCGCGCTAGCCTGGCCACTCTCATTTCGAGGCACTGCCATGAGCGACACATTGCTAAGCATTCCCGTTCAGACGATCAAAGGCGAGCAGAAGACCCTTGCCGATTACGCGGGCAAAGCGATCCTGGTCGTCAACACCGCCAGTAAATGCGGTTTCACGCCTCAGTACAAAGGGCTCGAGCAGCTTTGGCAGCATTACAAGGACCGGGGTCTGGTGGTGCTGGGTTTCCCGTGCAACCAGTTCGGCAAGCAGGAGCCGGGTAACGAAGGGGCCATCTCGGAATTTTGCGAATTGAATTACGGGGTGAGTTTCCCGTTGTTCAAGAAGGTCGACGTCAATGGCGCCCAGGCGCACCCGTTGTTCGTGCACCTGAAGAAGCAAGCGCCGGGCCTGATGGGCTCCGAGCGCATCAAGTGGAACTTCACCAAATTCCTGATCGGCAAAGACGGCCATCTGGTCAAGCGTTACGCGCCGTTGACCAAGCCGGAAGACCTGAAGGCGGATATCGAGAAGTTGCTTGTCTGACTTCTCCTGCTTTCTGTAGGAGCCAACTGGTTAGCAAAGCCGTATTAAGGCGCACCTTGCACACCGTTTCGCGGATACATTCGCTCCTCCAGGGTCAATCCGCCAGCGCTGCAGGGATCCACTGATCCAGCAAGCTGCTCAGCTCCTCACGGTGAAACGGCTTGGCCAGGTAATCGCTCATGCCGGCCGTTTTGCAGCGCTCACGCTCTTCCGGCATCGCGTTGGCCGTCAGTGCAATAATCGGCAGGTCAAGCCATGCGCTGTTCTGCCGAATCAACCGTGTGGCCTCGTAGCCGTCCATCACCGGCATGTTGCAGTCCATCAGCACCAGATCGAAGGTGTCACGGGCAAGCGCCTCCAGGGCCTCGCCGCCGTGACTGCTGATCACCACCTCGCAGCCCAGCTTGCCCAGCATTCCCTTGGCGACCAACTGGTTCACCGGATTATCTTCCACCAGCAAAATCCGCGCGCGGTGAACCCGAGGGTGCTCACGCCGCAAATGCGCGTTGTCGTGATCGTCGTCCGCGCACAGGGTCCGCGCCAACGTCTGATGGAGACTGAGGCGTCCCAACGGTCTGGCCTGCTGTTGCAGCGGCGCCAGCGCGTTGACCTGCTCGCTGGCCATGAAGTTGCCGTAGGCCGTCACTAGCAGAATCGGAACGGACGTCGAGGGCCGGACATCGACCAGGCAATCCGGACAATCGGTGATCAACAGGTCCGGCGTCAGGTCGTGCCGTGCATTGTTGGCGTCGAAATGCTGGTAATCGATACCCCACGCCGGCAACAGTTGGCCAAGCAATTCCACCAGCCCGCTGCCAGGGGTGCTTACTACCACGACCCGACCTTTAAGGGGCGGCAATACGGGAGCTGGAGCATGAGCCGGTAGTGGCAGGTCGACGCGAAAACGGCTGCCGACGCCACGGCGCGATTCGATGCTCAGTTCGCCCCGCATGGCGCCGCACAGATTGTGAGTGAGGGTCAGCCCCAGCCCTGTGCCGCCGAACTGCCGGGTGATCGCGGCTTCGGCCTGAGTGAACGGCTCGAAGATTTTCGCCTGTGCGTCCTGAGCGATGCCAATGCCGGTGTCGCACACTTCAATGCGCACAGTGTCGTCATGCTGGGTCAGGCGCACGTCGACCCGCCCAACCCGGGTGAACTTCAGCGCGTTGGACAGCAGGTTGCTGACGATCTGCCGGACGCGGGTCGGGTCACCCAGTACCAGCGCCGGAAAATTCGGGTCGATCAGACAGGTCAATTCAACGCTGGGCGCTGCATTCTGTGACAGCAGGTTGGCGGTGTCTTCGATCATCGTCCCGAGATCGAACGCAATGCGCTCAAGCTCAAGCTGACCGGCATCGAATTTCGACAGGTCGAGAATATCGTTCAGCAACTCCACCAGCACCTTGCCCGAGTCATGGGCGATCAGCAGTTGCTGACGCTGTTCGGCGCTCAGCGGCCCATCCATGGACAGGGCCAGCATGCCCAGCAAGCCATTGAGCGGCGTGCGGATTTCATGGCTCATGTGCGCCAGAAAAGCCGTGCGTGCATGGGCCATGTCCAGCGCGGTGCTTCGAGCAATCTCCAGCTCTGCGTTGGACTGGCTCAAGCGAATGTTGCTGTTCTCAAGCTCGAGAGTGCGCGCGTA
Source organism: Xanthomonas sp. WHRI 1810A (assembly GCF_040202885.1). Classification (NCBI taxonomy): domain Bacteria; kingdom Pseudomonadati; phylum Pseudomonadota; class Gammaproteobacteria; order Lysobacterales; family Lysobacteraceae; genus Xanthomonas; species Xanthomonas sp. WHRI 1810A. The sequence goes on along the minus strand of NZ_JBEGED010000004.1, from coordinate 84,910 downwards.
GACGATGTCCTCCAGCTCATTGAGATGCTCGGTCAGACGGTTCTCTGCATCGCGGCGCCTGCCGAATTCGATGGCCACGCTTTCAAACTGTCGGTTGGCGACCTTGACCATCACACCGATTTCATCTTTCTCATGGCCGGGCGGGCAGGGCAGCGGCGTTTGTGTCGGGCTGCGCGAATCCTTGGCGGCCAGTGCACGGATGACCTTGGTCAACGGCTTGGTCAGGGTGAAGTAGTACAGCCCCGTAAGGATCCCAGCCAGCACCAGACTGCGGACGAATCCGTTGAGCAAGGTGATTTCCGCGCGCTGCAAGAAGTGGCTGCCGAAAGCAAAGGTGTCCACATTCAGGTACAGCGTGCCAATGGAATCATTGGGCAAATGGTCGAGAAACAGCTTGTCCTCGAACTCACGGCTTTTGCCGAACAGGTAATCGCTGACGATTCGATAAGGGCTGCGTGCAACCGGCCGGGAGACTGCAGCCAACAGCACATTGTTGTTGTCGGTCAGCCTGGCCGCGACCACCGCAGGCGAGTGCAGCAGTCCCAGGGTCAGTTCTTGAGCCAGTTCCGAGTCGATGTTGTAGGCAATGCGGGAGGCGGGGTTGTGGCTGATTTGCAGCAGAGAGCGAATTTCCCGATCGATCGAAGCGTCTTCGCTGGCATAATCTATGGCAATTTGTAACAGGCTGAGCAGGGTGCCCAACACGAAGCCAATCAGTACGGTCAGGCGTGCCTGCTTGAACGAGAGCCGTTGGGTGATCGCTATTTCCATAAGGCATTGCTACTTCTTGTGTCCTTTCGCTGGCCAAGCATAGCCGATCAGGCGCTGCCTTTAATCAGTAAATCAAGGAGACATTGTGGATTCTCGGTTGAACGCATTTTTGCAACGGGCCGAATCGGTATTGGCCCGACTGGAGCCCTTGTTGCCAGCGGTCCGCGAGCCGGTGGACTGGGGCCATTCGCTGGCTGCGCGCTGGGTGCATGAAGGGCGCGGGGGGTATCTGATGCCGCTGGACGTCACCCTCGACATGCGTCTGTCTGACCTGATCGGCGTTGACCGTCAACGTGAGCAGTTGGGCCGCAATACGCAGCAGTTCATTGACGGGCTCCCTGCCAACCACGCGTTGTTGTGGGGGTCACGGGGGACGGGGAAGTCTTCACTGGTCCGGGCGCTGCTGGCCGAACATGCCAAGGCCGGGCTGCGCCTGATCGAAATCGAGCGTGACCACCTGGGGGATTTGCCTCGTGTGGTCGAGCTGCTGCAAAAACTGCCACAGCGCTTCGTCCTGTTTTGCGACGACCTGTCGTTCGAGTCGGGCGAGGGCGATTACCGCGTGCTGAAAAGCGTGCTCGACGGCTCGCTCGAACAAGCGCCGGACAACGTCCTGCTGTACGCCACCTCCAACCGTCGTCATCTGGTGCCGGAGAAAGAGAGTGACAACGAGCATTGGAAACGCGGCGAAGACGGCGAGCTGCACCCCAGCGAAGCGGTAGAGGACAAGATTGCCCTGTCCGATCGTTTTGGCCTGTGGCTGTCGTTTTACCCGTTCACCCAGGAGCATTTCCTGGACGTGGTCGAGCACTGGGTAGGCGAGCTGGCGAGCAAATCGGGGCTGCAATGGCAGCGCAATGAAGAGTTGGAAATCCTCGCGGTGCGCTGGGCCACTGGTCGCGGCAACCGCAACGGCCGCTGCGCTTACCAGTTCGCCAGGTATTGGGTAGGTCTGAAAATGTTGGAGCAGCAATCGTGATCGATTTGAATGTGGCAGAGAAGGGGCTGGACGGCTACCGGCTGTTGACCGCACAGCTGGAGTCACTGCTGGCCGATGAGCGTGACTTCATCGCCAACGCAGCGCAGTTCTCGGCGTTTCTGTTCAGTCAGCTGGATGATCTGAACTGGGCAGGGTTTTACCTGAACAAAGCTGACGAACTGGTGCTCGGGCCGTTCCAAGGGCAGATTGCCTGCGTACGTATCCCCTTCGGCCGAGGCGTGTGCGGCACCGCAGCCCAGACGCTAACCACCCAGCGCGTCGAGGACGTCCACGCGTTCCCGGGCCATATCGCCTGCGACAGCGCCTCCAACAGTGAGCTGGTGGTGCCGCTGGTCAAGGACGGTCGATTGATTGGTGTACTGGATCTGGACAGCCCGAGTGTCGGGCGTTTCAGCGAGGAGGATCAGGCGGGGATCGAGCAACTGGCCGCGATCTTTCTGAAATCGACGGACTGTTGACTGCTATCAAGCTTCAAGCGGGTCATGCCCACTTGAAGCTTGAAGCTGTTGCTTAGTCGTAAATGGCCTTTTTCTTCCACTCAGCGTCGGCTTCCACGACTTTCAGGCCTGCCGTCAGCTCATTGTTGTCATCTTCGGTGGGCGCGATGGTGTCGAGTACCATTGCGTTGGCGCGGGCCAGTTGGCGTTCCATCGCGGCCAGGTGTGATTTCCAGGGGGCGGGCTCTGCCTGATTGCGCAGATATTGCACCCCGCGCTCGAAGGCGAGGCGCGCCTGACCCGGCTGCTCCTTGGCCATCGCTTGCTGGCCCAGGTTGTTGAAAAACTCGATGTGCAAGACCACCAACAGGTTTCGGATCTCGCGAATCCAGTGTTTGGCTTCGGTGGTTTGCAGGAGGCCGTCGTGGGCGGCGCGGGTGACCTGACCGTGCATGGCTTCCAACAAAAAGCGCACATCCTTGGCCTTGGCTTCGGTCTGAATCGGTGCCGGCGGGTTGCTGACCGTCAGGTTTTCACCTTGCGCCACCAACGCCTTCAATTCCGTTTCGCGCTCTTGAAGGCGAGGGTTGTTCCGACGCTCCAGGTCGAGCAGGCGGTCGACCACGTTCAATTCCAGACGCACCAACAACAATTTGAGCGCGGGCGTCATGAGCTGGCCTGGGAAGGTCTCGGACAACTCGCTGCAGCGTCGCAAGCGGTCGTTGAGTTCCACCAGGTTGCGGGCGCGCTCGACCTTCTTGTTCTCGTTTACGTGGTTCAAGTAGCCAATGGCGATCAGAAGTACGATGCCCGCTACAACCATCAGCGTGATAATGAGTGGTGTCACCGTAAAAGCCTCGATCAAGTAATGTGCGCCGAGTGTAGTGGCTATGCACTATTGCGGAAAGGTGTGACGGTCGGCTCGCCTCTATATAAGCAGGTGCCCCGTCTGTCTGTATCGGCAGCACATGGGCTAAATAAAGTGCGAAGTCATTGATTTGAATAAATTTTCACGTGGGGGTTGACGCCCTACCAAAGCATCCATAGAATGCGCGCCACTTACAGCGTAAAGCACACCGCAGAGCGCAGTAAGTAGTGAATGTTGTACGTGTGTCCCCTTCGTCTAGTGGCCTAGGACACCGCCCTTTCACGGCGGTAACAGGGGTTCGAGTCCCCTAGGGGACGCCAATTTGCGGGAATAGCTCAGTTGGTAGAGCACGACCTTGCCAAGGTCGGGGTCGCGAGTTCGAGTCTCGTTTCCCGCTCCATTTTTAAGCAGCTTTGCTCCCGGGCAGGGTTGAGTGAAACCAGGCAGCATCTTCGGATAATGCTTTGGACACTGGAACATACACCATATGTTTCAGGCAGCGTCCCCTTCGTCTAGTGGCCTAGGACACCGCCCTTTCACGGCGGTAACAGGGGTTCGAGTCCCCTAGGGGACGCCATATTGCGGGAATAGCTCAGTTGGTAGAGCACGACCTTGCCAAGGTCGGGGTCGCGAGTTCGAGTCTCGTTTCCCGCTCCAAATTCACAAGAACGCCGCTCACCAGAGCGGCGTTTTTGTTTGTGCGCGTTTTAGGGTGCCGGCTTTCCCTCCTAAAAATACAGCGTTGGGGCAACCGTGAGCGATCGCTATAGCGCGCGGGATCATGGCCAATGCCGCTTCGTGAACCTCCTTGGCGCATGCACAGCTTTCCTCTCTTCGGCATGCGAATATTTCGAAATAATCACGCTTCATTTTTCGAGTGACAAGTTTTCGCAATACGCCTGAGAAGCCCCATCTAGAAGGGCTGCAGAATAATGCCAGCTCGTATTTCTAGCTATTTTGTTGAAGCGTTCATGAGAATGAAAAGTAAGAGGTTTCCGAAGGTGGATCGGAAACTTCCTAAGTACGTTTTGGGGGATGGAATATTTGATTGTGATATCTCATCATTGCTTCGCGATTCGGCTCCAGTGTCTCCGTATTTTGGTTTGTCAGGCTTAATTCAGCAAAAAATGCGTTGGTAGTTATATCTTTCGATGAAGTTACGTGCCGGGTTCGGCATGACCGGCGCCGTCGGACAAACAGGTATGACTGCAATATCTTCGTCTCTGTGATCCAGGAGGATCTATGGCATCAAACAGCTTCCAGAATGAAGTCCCCAAAGCGCGGGTTAATATCAAGCTTGATTTGCATACCGGAGGAGCACAGAAGAAAGTCGAGTTGCCACTGAAATTGTTGATGATGGGGGACTACAGTAACGGCAAAGAGCAGCGCCCGTTGTCTGAAAGAAAAAAGATCGACATCAACAAGAACAATTTTGACAACGTACTGGCGGAGTTCTCTCCCTGCCTGAAGCTGGCAGTGCAAAACACTCTGGTGGGGGATGATTCAGACACCTCAGTTGATCTGAGCTTCCAGAGCATGCGCGACTTCGAACCTGAGCAAGTGGCGCGCCAGATACCCCAGCTGCGGGCGTTGCTGGCCATGCGTAACCTGTTGCGGGACCTCAAATCCAACCTGTTGGACAACTCAACGTTCCGCCAGGAACTGGAACGCATCCTGAAGGATGATGCATTGAGCGACGAGTTGCGAGCCGAACTCGCTGTACTGGCGCATAAAGAAAGCCTCTGATTAACACCGGTTTATCCACAAGGAAGTTGCCATCATGTCCGCACCACAGTCCTCCGTACAGTCCCACGGCGCTGCAACATTGCCCGAAGAAAGTCAGGGTGTGTATAACGCATTGTTTGCAAAGATAAACTTGAACCCTGTTATATATTTCAGTGGTATAGAAACCTTTCAAAATAGCGAGGCACTGTCGGAAGTGTCCGTTGATGAAAGAGTCACCGCTGCCGTCAGTGTCTTTCTCGATCTTCTTAAACAGTCTGCTCAGAAGGTTGAACGCCTTGATAAAACCCTGCTTGACGAACATATCGCCTCGCTGGACAAGTTGATCAGTGGCCAACTGGACGCAGTGATGCATCATCCGGACTTCCAGCGTGTTGAATCCACTTGGCGCGGCGTTAAATCGTTGATTGATCAGACTGACTTCCGCCAAAACGTCCGTATTGAATTGCTCGATATCAGCAAGGATCACTTGGTGCAGGACTTTGAGGATGCACCGGAAATCGTCCAAAGTGGCTTGTATATCCAGACGTACACGCAGGAATACGACACACCCGGTGGCGAACCGATTGCGGCGGCTGTTTCAAATTACGAATTCAACAGAGGCCCCCAGGACATCGCGCTGCTGCGAAGCATCTCAAAAGTAGCCGCGGCCGCCCACATGCCATTCATTGGTTCGGTCGGCCCGGCGTTTTTCGGCAAGGAGTCGATGGAGGAGGTCGCGGCCATCAAGGACATCGGCAACTACTTCGATCGCGCGGAGTACATCAAATGGAAGTCATTCCGCGACACTGATGATTCCCGCTACATCGGCCTGACCATGCCGCGAGTGCTCGGCCGGCTGCCGTACGGCCCCGACACGATTCCGGTGCGCAGCTTCAATTACGTGGAAAGCGTCAAGGGACCTGACCACGGCAAATACCTGTGGACCAATGCCTCGTTCGCGTTCGCCGCCAACATGGTTAAGAGCTTCATCACCAATGGTTGGTGCGTACAGATTCGCGGCCCTCAGTCTGGCGGTGCCGTCACGGACCTGCCGATTCACCTCTATGACCTGGGGACAGGCAATCAGGTGAAAATTCCGTCGGAAGTGATGATCCCCGAAACCCGTGAGTTCGAATTCGCCAATCTGGGCTTTATTCCACTCTCGTATTACAAAAACCGGGATTACGCCTGCTTCTTCTCGGCCAATTCTTCTCAGAAGCCTGCGTTATACGACACGCCTGACGCGACCGCCAACAGCCGGATCAATGCGCGCCTGCCTTACATCTTCCTGCTTTCACGTATCGCTCACTACCTGAAGTTGATCCAGCGCGAAAACATTGGCACCACCAAGGATCGCCGCATTCTGGAGTTGGAGCTGAACAAGTGGGTCGGCGGGCTGGTGACCGAGATGACAGACCCGGGGGACGACCTCCAGGCCTCGCATCCCTTGCGTGAAGCAAAGGTCACCGTTGAAGACATCGAAGACAACCCCGGTTTTTTCCGCGTGAAGTTGTACGCCGTGCCGCACTTTCAGGTGGAAGGCATGGACGTCAATTTGTCACTGGTTTCACAAATGCCGAAAGCGAAAGCCTGAACCAGTTCGTAGGGAAACGATGCCATGAAAATCGACCGACCTCTGTGGGCCGCAGGGACCTTGCTGTCTCCCCAGCAATTCCAGCAGCAAGCGCGCTGGGAAGCCTGGACCAATGAGTCTCTTGCCCATCTCTCACGGGTACATCCATGGGGAGTCCAGGCTGCCGAGTTCGATCAGGATGCCCTTCGGCTTGGAAAGCTCAAGGCAACCCGGTTGAAACTACGGATGCCCGATGGGACCCAGATCGATACCGACGAGGTCGATCGGTTACCTGCGGCGATGGCACTGGCCGGGCTGGTTCCTACTGACCCGCAAGGGGTTGTTTTGCTCCTTGCGTTGCCGCTTGAGCATGCCAATGGCAACAACTGCCTGTTTGAGGATGCTCACGCGGATCGACCCATACGCTACCGCCGGGTCTGGCGCCAAGTGCAGGACGTTTATGCCGATGAGCAGCAATCGATTGGCGTCGTTGAATATGTGCTGAGCCTGCGTCTGGACACGGACGAAAATGCCGATTACCTGACCTGTCCGATTGGTCGACTGGTGCGTGACGGGCAGGGTGCCTGGACCCTGGACAGCGCTTATGTGCCGCCCCTGCTCAGCTTCGGTGCTCACCCAGGTTTGCTCACGCAACTGGACAATCTCCTGACCCAGCTTTCCGCCAAGCGCCAGCGACTGATGGGCATGCGTCGAGAGAGTAATCAGCGGATGGCTGATTTCGCCGTGGCCGATGTGTCGTTGTTCTGGCTGCTCAACGCGTTGAACACCTATCAACCCGTCCTGGCGGATCTGGTCGCTTATCCCGCGCGACACCCCGAGCAGGTCTATCTGGAACTGGTCAAGCTGGCTGGAGGCTTGCTGACCTTCTCGCTGGAACACGACATCGACAAGATCCCTGCCTACCGGCACGAGCATCTTGAAACCGTATTTCCTCCGTTGGTGCGCACCCTCTCTACGTTACTTGAGGCCAGTCTCCCTTCCAGAGTCATCGCGCTCGACCTGGAGGAGATCGGTGCCAACCGCTGGCAAGTCACCCTTAACGATCCGCGTTTGCGTGAGCCTGACAGCGCAGATTTCTACCTCTCGGTCCGTTGCCGCTTACCCGCCCCGCAGTTGCTAAGTCAGTTTCCACGCTTGTGCAAGGCAGGTACCCCGGATCAAGTCGATCACCTGATCAACGCGGCGCTTGATGGCGTGCCCATGCAGTCACTCAGCCATGTGCCCGCCGCTATTCCGCTTCGTCTGGAGAATCAATACTTCGCCCTTGACCTCGGTCATGCCAAAGGTCAGGCGGTGCTGGCTGAAGGCGTCTGTGCCTTCTACGTTCCCAGCACGTTGACGGACGTCAAGCTTGAGCTGTTTGCGGTGCTGCGATCATGACGCCGATCGGTACCCAGCGTACGGCAGCATCGGTCGATATCGATGCCTTGCTGCAAGACACTTATTTGCTCGTGGTCGAGTTACGCAACGGCGCTTCTCTCCAGGACGGCATAGCGGTTTGGACACTCTGTGTCCGGCAGGTCGAGCACGTGCGTCAGCAGCTCAAAAGCGCTGGTTTGAGTCAGCGCAACATTGATTACATCAGTCACGCCCAATGTGCCCTGCTGGACGAAACTGTCCTCAGCTGCGCAGCACACGACGCTCGGCAAAAATGGGCCGGCGAGTCATTGCAGGTCAAGTTTTTCGGCCGCCATCAGGCCGGTGATTTTGTGTATGAAGAGATGCGCGAAGTACTGCGTGCACCTGCGCCGAATCTACAGGTGCTGACCGTTTTTCAACGCATCCTGATGCTGGGTTTTTGCGGTCGTTACGCCGACAGGAACAATCCCGAGCGCCAACAGCTGCTGCACGCACTCAATGCGCAGGTCGCCCCGTTCGAGCCTGGCCAAGGCGTGACAACGCAAGTAGGGCAGGGCGCCCGCATGCACTATCTGCGGTGGTTAAGATCGCCGGTAGTACATGGCGTAACGGTAAGTCTGCTACTCGTCAGCGCATGGTGGGCACTGGATCGCCTGCTGGGCGGTCTGGTTACCATGCTGTTGCCCGGTCTGACATGAGGGCCTGGCGATGACACGCACAATGCGGCGAATACTCTTGTTATGGACGGCCGCACTCGTCCTGGCTCTATTGATCATCATCCCCCTTTCTGGCGGGACGCGGACCATGGCCGCGTTAGTGGTGGTGTGCCTCGGGATATTGGGCTGGATTCGGGCGGACAGGCGCGCGGCGCATCTGTTCGAATTGTTCAGCCTGCACGACGGGGGTTCGCTGCCGCCAGCGGCTTATCGTCAGCCGGTCATACTGGTGTGCGGCGACAGTTTGTCCGGTCTGTTCGGAGCAGTGCCTGACGAACACCTGGCGGTGCGCACGACCGCTCAAGGCTGCTACATCCGTATCCCTGCGCTGGAAAGATTGCCGGAAATGGCCGCAGGTATAGAAGCGCTTCGGCCGGACTGGAGCGGGCAGCTCAGCGTCATGATCATCGTCAATCCGGGCGAATACTCCGACAACGACGAGTTGTCCTGCCGACTGCGCACCTTCTGCTATCAACTTTCAGTGCTCTTCAAACGTGGCATGACGCTGCCGCTGATGCTGGTGAGCTACTTGCCTTCCTCGCAAGGCGAGGGAGCGTGGTTCACCTGGGAGGATGGACAGCCAGGGCCCACTGTCCGCGTGGATGGCACTGTTGTTACTCTGGCGGATTGGCAACGGCAGGTAGCGACCGAACACACTCACTGCGACCGGTTGCGGTGCAGCGTTCAGTTGAGCAGCGCAGCCGCCTGGCTGGGCGAGACTGTACTGCCTCAGCTGGCGCTTCGTGACGCACTGCCGCTGGCGTGTGCCATAACCTGGGCACCGTCAATGCCCCGGAATGTGTCCGGCAACCTGTGGCAGCAGTGGCTGCAAGGCAAGACAGCGCTGGTTGACGCTAGCCCTGCAGCATTGGAAGAGGGCGCACTTTTAGCCTTTCCCGACCCTCTGTTGCGTCTGTTACCCACCCGTTTTCGTAGCGCCCCGACTCTTCGCATGGGGGTGGTGGCTTTCTGGATATTCGGGCTTGCCTGTCTGGTGGCCATGGGCAGTTCTGCTTGGCAAAACAAGCTGCTGCTCAGACAAGTCACTGACGACCTGCGGCGTTACTCCGTCATTACCGAACCGGAACGTCGGGACCAGCCGGAATTCGCGCAGCGTGAAGAAGCGCTGACGGCGCTCCGCAATGACGCTATTCGTCTGGACAATTACTACCGGCAAGGCGAACCGCTCGCGCTGGGCATGGGGCTGTACCGCGGTGAACTTCTGCGTGTCCCGCTGCTGAACCTGATAGCCAGTCATCGTCAGCCGCCTGCTGCGATGGCGCCAGCACAACCCGGACATCCGGTTCGGCTCGACAGTCTGTCGTTGTTCCGGACGGGGAGTGCTCAGCTCAAGCCGGAGTCGACCAAGGTATTGATCGAGGCGCTGGTCGACATCAAGGCCCAGCCAGGTTGGCTGATCGTCATTACCGGACATACCGATGCTACGGGTGGCGCCCCGCAGAACCTGCAGTTGTCTCTGGCTCGGGCCGCGGCCGTGCGTGACTGGATGCAGCGCATGGGCAGCATCCCCGACAGCTGTTTTGCCATCCAGGGCCTGGGGGCTACCCAACCCGTTGCCCGCAATGACTCCGAAATCGGGCGCACGGCCAACCGTCGCGTCGATATCCGTCTGGTGCCGGAAACAGGGGCGTGCACACCCCTTGCTGCGGCTACCGGACAGACAACCCCAGTCGCATCGCGCGACGTTCAATAACTGAGAAAGGAACCTCATATGGCTATTCCCGTTTACCTGTGGCTCAAAGACGACGGCGGCGCAGAAATCAAGGGCTCCGTGAACGTACAAGCCCGCGAAGGCACCATCGAGGTGGTCGCTCAGGACCACAGCCTGTACATCCCGACGGACAACAACACCGGCAAGTTGACGGGTGCTCGCATCCACACGCCGTTTCAATTCACCAAGGAGATCGATGCCAGCAGTCCTTACCTCTATAAGGCGGTGAGCAGTGGCCAGACGCTCAAGAGTGCTGAATTCAAGTGGTATCGCATTGATGATGCGGGCCAGGAAGTCGAGTACTTCAACACCCTGCTGGAGAACGTAAAGGTCGTAAAAGTCGCGCCGAAAATGCACGACATCAAGGACCCTGCAAAGGAAAAGCACAACCATCTGGAAAACGTCGAACTGCGCTACGAGAAGGTCACCTGGACCTATAAGGACGGCAACATCATTCACTCTGATTCATGGAACGAACGCCAGAGCGCTTGATGCTGAACAGCCAGCGGACCAACCCGTCCGCTGGCTGCTGATGTGCAGGGTTGAGCGTCCGTGCGCGGACGTTCATCCGTGCACACCCGATGTGATGTCCGGTGCTAAACGCCTGACGCATCCAATCCAGAACAAGGAAGTATCCGCATGGCACAGAGTCCCTCCCGTTTGCTTCGCCGTCTTAACCCTCATTGCGCCCAGGCGCTCAGTGCGGCGGCCTCGTTGTGCCAGAGCCGCGGCCACGCCCTGATAAGCATTGAGCATTGGCTGCTCAAATTGCTGGGGCAAGGCGAGGGCGATTTGACCCTCATTGCACGACGCTACGAGTGGGATATCGATGCACTCTGGAGCGGGCTTCTCAGCCATCTCGATACGCTGCCGCGCAGTGTGCAGAGTAAGCCGCAGCTATGTGGCAAGTTGCAGCAGTTGATCAAAAACGCCTGGCTACGCGCATCGCTGGACGACAACAACGACAGCTTGCGCTCGGCGCATCTGCTGGGGGCATTGCTGGAAACGCCCAGCCTGCTGGTCTGTGAATCCGCGTGGCCGCTGCTCAGCCTGACTGAAGCCCAGCTGGACAATCTGTTCGTGCTGCTGGATCAGCATTCCGATGAGCGTCCACCGATACAAGCGTCTATTGCCGCGGGGTGCGCAGATATGGCATCAGCCTCAAGCGAGCCGGCATCGCCCATGGTGAAAGATTCAGCGCTGGAAAAATTCACGCATGACGTGACTGCCAAAGCGCGAGAAGGACAGATCGACCCCGTCTTTGGCCGGGACGATGAGATCCGTCAGGTCATCGATATTCTCAGTCGACGACGCAAGAACAACCCTATCCTCGTCGGCGAACCTGGCGTAGGCAAAACGGCGCTGGTCGAAGGGCTGGCCTTGCGCATCGTTGAAGGGAACGTCCCGGACAGCCTCAAGCCGGTGAGCGTACGCACCCTCGACATGGGGTTGTTGCAGGCGGGAGCGGGGGTGAAGGGCGAGTTCGAACAACGCCTCAAAAATGTGATCGAGGCCGTCCAGCAATCGGAACAGCCGGTGCTGTTGTTCATCGATGAGGCCCATACCTTGATCGGCGCGGGGAATCAGGCGGGCGGCGCCGATGCCGCCAACCTGCTCAAACCTGCGCTGGCGCGTGGTGAACTACGCACGATCGCCGCTACCACCTGGAGCGAATACAAGCAGTACTTCGAACGTGATGCCGCGCTGGAAAGACGCTTTCAGAAGGTCAAGGTCGACGAGCCGGATGATACCCATGCTTGCCTGATGCTGCGCGGCCTCAAGGCCCGATATGCCACTCACCACGGCGTGCACATTCAGGATGCCGCGATCCAGGCGGCGGTCATCCTGTCGCGGCGCTATTTGACTGGGCGACAGTTACCCGACAAAGCGGTGGATCTGCTGGACACCGCCAGTGCCCGGGTGCGCATGAGTCTGGATTGCGAACCGCAAGTGTTGGTCCGGCTCAGGGCCCGGCAAACCGCTCTGGAACTGGAACAGCAGGCGCTGCAGGACGACGCGCGCGTCGGCGGTGCCAGCGACACCGAACGCCTGGCGTTGATCGCCCTCGAGCACATCGATTTACGGCAGCAGCAAGCCGTTCTGGAAGAGCGCTATCAACTCGAACGGAACCTGACCCTTCAGTTGCTGAGTGCGCGTCAGGCCGACGCGCCCTGCAGTGAAAACTGTGCACAGCTGCAACGGCATTTGGGCGAGGTTCAGGGCAATGACCCTCTGCTTTCGCTGGATGTAAGCGAGCGCAGTGTCGCAGAAGTGATCGCTGACTGGACGGGTGTGCCGCTGGGCAGTTTGCTCAAGGATGAACACGCCGACCTGCTGGCGCTGGAGCAGCAGTTGGGCAAGCGCGTCGTTGGCCAGGAGCTCGCACTGGAGGCCCTGGCTCAGCGGTTGCGTGCTGCCAAGACCGGCTTGACCGAAGAAAGCGCGCCGCTCGGCGTGTTCCTGCTGGTCGGGACCAGCGGTGTGGGCAAGACCGAGACGGCGTTGGCGTTGGCCGACATTTTGTTTGGCGGCGAAAAATCCCTCATCACGGTCAATCTATCCGAGTATCAGGAACCCCACACCGTCAGTCAGCTCAAGGGATCTCCACCGGGCTACGTGGGTTACGGCCAGGGCGGCGTGCTCACTGAAGCGGTGCGGCAAATGCCCTACAGCGTCGTACTGCTCGACGAGGTGGAGAAGGCTCATCGCGACGTTCTCAATCTGTTCTATCAGGTCTTCGATCGCGGCTGCATGCGAGATGGCGAAGGGCGCGAAATAGACTTCAGCAACACCGTCATTTTCATGACCTCGAACCTGGGCAGCGATGAACTGCAAGCCTTCTTGCAAGCCCAGCCCGATGCGGCAGACAGCTCGCTGCATGAGTTGCTGCGACCAATCCTGCGTGAACATTTCCAGCCAGCGCTGCTGGCGCGTTTCCAGACGCTGATTTATCGACCGCTTCAGGCCGACGCCCTCAAGGCTATTGTCGACCTCAAGCTGGCCAGGGTCGGGAAACGCCTTCAGCGGCATTACGGGCTGGAGTATCAGGTTGACGCGGGTCTTCACGATGCGTTGGTTGCCGCCTGCCTATTGCCTGACACCGGCGCGCGCAACATCGACAGCCTGCTCAACCAGCAGATTCTGCCCGTCCTCAGCCAGCAGCTGCTGCAACGTCAAGCCGCCCGGCTGGATACCTCCGGCGTGATCCTCGGTTATAGCGACGAGGAAGGCATTACCCTTAACTTCATTGACGCACCCGCCAAGGAGGCTTGAGCATGCTCAACCCACTGCGTACTTTCTTCGACCACAGCCGGCACACCCTTAACGTGCGCGGCGCCGAAGTGGCTCTGGATGTGCTGGCCTTCCAAGGCGAGGAACGCCTGAGTCAGCCCTTCAGCTTCTGCGTGGAATTCACCTCCAGCGACCACGACATCGGTGCCGGGCAGTTGCTCGGACAACGGGCGGATTTCAGCCTGCACGCGGCGGCCCACGACTTGCCCATTGCCATGCCGTGGGACAGCGCGCCGACACTGCAGCCATTGCGCACGCTGCACGGCGTCATCACCGGCTTCAAACGCCTGTCCGGCTCCAACGACGAAGCCCGCTACCAAATCACCTTGCGACCACGCCTGGCCCTGCTCGAGCGCGGTCGGCAGTACCGGATTTACCAGCACCAGTCCGTGCCGGAAATCGTTGAAAGCGTCCTGCGCAGCCGGCACGGTTTTGAGGGTCAGGACTTCCTGTTCAATCTGGTGCGCGAGTACCCCAAGCGCGAACAGGTGATGCAGTACGGCGAAAGCGACCTGGCGTTTATCAGCCGTTTGCTGGCCGACGTCGGCATCTGGTTCCGCTTCACCCGCGATGAACGCCTCGCCATCGATGTCGTGGAGTTCCACGATGACCAGCGCCACTATCAGTTCGGCGTACAACTGCCGTACCGCTCACAATCGGGACTGGGCGGCAGCGGGCAGGACGGTGTGTGGCAGCTGGAAACCCGGCATCAGGTGGTGGAGCAGCAGGTCAGTTTTCGCGCCTACCATCACCGTGATGCCCTGGCGGACCTGAACGGTGAAGTTGATCAGACCCGTGGTGGCGAGAGCCTGTACGGCGAGGCGTACCACTACGCCGAACCTTACACCGTGCTCGGCGGACGCCTGGATCAGGACGAGGACCTGCAGAGCGAAAGCGGTTTCTTCTACGCCCGCCTGCGCCACGAACGTTACCTGAACGACCAGACCCGGCTTAGCGGCATCAGCAGCAGCGCCGGACTGGCGCTGGGCCAGGTGCTGCAGATATCCGGCGGCGCGCCGCAGGCCTTCGCCCCCGGCGCAGTGCTGGTTCAACTGACCACCCGCGCCGCCCGGGATCGCAGCTTCGAGGTCAGCTTTGAAGCCATTCCCTACGCAGAGCACATCTGCTTCCGACCGCCGCTGCTGGCCAAACCGCAAATCGCCGGCACCGTCCCGGCCCGGGTCAGCAGCCCGCAAACCAACGACCCCTACGGCCACATCGACCTGGAAGGCCGCTACAAAGTCAGCTTCCTGTTTGATCGCGACAGCTGGCAAGCCGGCGAAGAAAGCCTGTGGCTGCGCCTGGCCCGGCCCTACGCCGGCGACACCCACGGCCTGCACCTGCCGCTGATCCCCGGCACCGAAGTGGCCATCGCCTTCGAGCAAGGCGACCCGGACCGTCCCTACATCGCCCACGCCTTGCACGACAGCCAGCACCCGGATCACATCACCCTGGCCAAACGCAACTACACCCGCAACGTACTGCGCACCCCGGCCAACAACAAACTGCGCATGGAAGACCTGCGCGGCCAGGAACACATCAAGCTCAGCACCGAACACAGCGGCAAAAGCCAGCTAAACCTTGGTCATCTGGTGGATGCACACAAGCAGAAACGCGGCGAAGGGTTCGAACTGCGCACCGATGGCTGGGGCGCGATTCGCGGTGGGAAGGGCGTGTTTATCAGTGCCGATGAACAGCCCAAGGCGCAGGGGCAGCAGCTGGATATGCAGGCGGCGATCAATCAACTGGAAAATGCCTTATCCCTGGCTCATTCCCTCGCTAATTCCGCCAGAAGTGCAGGGGTAACCCCCAGCGACACCGAGAGCCAGGAGCGCCTGAACAAAGCACTCAACGGATTGGCGGAATCGGGTGTGCTGCTGCATGCCCCGGCGGGTATCGGCGTGGTCAGCCCCGAAGCCATCTGTGTGGCCTCCAGCACCGAAAGCGTTGGCATCATGGCCGCGCACAACGCCGATTTCAGCGCCGGTCGCAATATCACTGCTACTGCCGAGGACGCCGTTAGCGTGCTCGCCCAAAACGCCGATCTGCAACTCAAGGCCGCGAAGGGTCAAGTCGAGTTGCATGCCTCAAATAACCGCCTGCACCTGCTGGCGAAGACCGACATCAAGATTGAAAGCGTGGAAGGGCGTGTGGAAATCAGCGCCCCGGAAGAATTGCTGCTCAGCTGTGGTGGGGCGTACATCCGCTTGAAAGGCGGTGATATCGAGATGGGAGCCCCGGGCAACATCTACCACAAGTCCACCGTTGTGCAAAAAATGAGTGCAACCAGCCTCACCACGCCAGCAAGCCTGCTGCCTTCGGGTTATGCCGCCACCTACATGTTGAAAGATGAAACACAAACCCCCAAGCCGTTCGTTCGTTATCAAGTCACGACCCAGCAGGGCCAAGTCTTCAACGGGGTGACGGACAAGGATGGGCAAACGATGAGTGTTCATACGTTGCTGCCGGGTGGTTTGAAGGTTGAGTTCCCGCAAGAGAATCTGGACCGTGGCCCAGGCCACTGGGTAACCATTGATGATGACTATCTAGGTCTGAAAAATACCGCGGTCCTCATATTTAATCGTCTGACATCAATGGGCAATGAGGGAAAGCTGTTTGGGTCTGATGGTGAGGATTATAAGAACACCAGGCGGGAAAAAGTTCAGGAGTGGGTACGGTTGCCTGGCGATGCCGAAGTACACGCTTTTGAAAGTTCGGCAGTTCATAAGTATGGGGATAAGAGACGTATCTCCCAGACATTTTTGGAAGGGCCTGACGCTTGGGCCATCAATGGAAGCGCGTGGTATTGGCAGCCAGTTGTGGCTGATGATGTTTATGAAAAAAAGGGGGGCGAGAAGTGAAAGCAAGGTGGATCTTTCTATTCTGGGGCGCACTCGACCTATTTTATATCGGCCGATTTTCCTATGTGAATTATGCGGAGGGTAGAATACCTTTTTACAGTGACGTACAGTCCTTTATTGCCCTGGCGCCGGAGCATGGCTCAGTTTCGGTTATACTTTTCCTGCTGTCGGCAGTACTGAATGTTTCAGTAATAGTTTCGGCCTTCCTGCTGTTTTTTAAACAGAGGAGCGCCCGGATATTTATCTGCTTTCAGACGCCCTTGAGACTGTTGTTGGTTGTGCCTTCGCTCTCATTTCTCCCTTGGCTTATAAATATCAGCGGTGTTACTTCGGCTGTGTTGCTCATTGGTCTACTCGTTATGTCTGAAATTATTAAAGTGCTTTCGATTATTTTTGCGAAAAGAATTACTGCTTCCGGTTGACGATGGGGTCATAGATTTTTCGCGGATATGGATCCCGATATAAAGCTGCATTCGAATTGCTAAGAAAGCAAGTCAACGGTCATCGACTGCCCTGGGATTGGCCGAAGAACATTTAAGGACAGATATGAACGACAGACTTCACCGTACCGACACGCTATGTCCAAACAAGGATGTTTATTGTGGCCCGCAAATAATGCAGTGGGTCGAATTCCAGCTTGTGGATGAGCAGGGCGAGCCGTTGGCGAATATGCCTTACAGGGTCATCAACGCGGCCACTTGCGTGGCTTACGTTCCGGAGTTCACTGGTCAAAGCGACGCCGAGGGTGTGATCCGCCTGGATGATCTGCACCCGTTGGCCGTCACGCTGCTGATCGCGGCCAATCCCTTGGCCGAGGTTCTGCAAACCCGGCGCTTGCGGGCAAAACGCGCTGAACCGCGCAGGCCCCTTACCGGAGATCGTACGCCGCTTTACGGCCCCCAGCGCTCGGGCTTCTCACCCATCGAAGAGCAGTCAAACATGGCAGGCCATGGCTACCACTACCTGCGGATCGGGCAAGTGTGCGACCGATTGCCGACATTCGATCCGCCACTGGCTGATCCAAAGCAACCACCGCCGTATCACTTTCCGGACCGCAATTTCGGTGGCTTCACCGTGGGCGATGATCAGTTGGATCGTCGCCACGTACTGGAAATCTGCCCGCTGCGGGCCTGGTCGCTGGTGCTGCACCACCAGCCCGAATACAGCCTCGCCAATGCCTATAACCTGGGGTTGATGAGCGTTCTTTCGTACAGCAATTACGCCGAAGGAACACGCGGCTCGGTCACCCATTTTTTTGAACAGCAGTGCCTGGACTTGTCTCGCACGCCGGAGGTGTGGGATGGCACCTCGCAGCCTTGTCTGGTGCACGACGTACCCTTTGATGATCGCTACACAGTGGCCAAGGCGTTGGATACCCGACGGGCCGAGCCGCCGGAAGGACATACGCAATTGTTTTACGCCATCAATGCTGCGCAGGTGTTAGTGGCATGGCGCGGTACAGAAATGGGTGCCCCATTTACGGATTTGGCCACTGACTTGACGCTGCGTCCGGTGAGCACTGGGGTGAAGGCAGCCTGTCAACCCAGTGTGCCCTGTGCGAACCTGACTTCGGAGGGGAAGGTACATTTGGGATTTCGGGACTCCTACGTGTTGGCCCGCAAAGCTTATGCCATAGATTTAGGCAAAACGATTCCCGGAGAGGCTGAGGAGAAAGAGCTATTTATATGCGGCCACAGCCTCGGTGGAGGTCTTGGGCTGATTCAGGCGGCGGCGCTCAAAGACAAGAATCCGCTGCTCTACACCTATGGCATGCCGCGCACTTTCACCCTCAAGGCTGTAAATAGCTTAAGTGAGATAAAGCACTTCCGTCACGTCAACGATATCGACACCATCCCCAGCGTGCCGCCCGAAGCGGAGCTGGATAACCATCTCTACAACCTTTACGGCCCAGTGGGCACGACCCTCGGATTCGCCTGGTCGGTGTTGCAACTGGCGACCAGTCCGGTGTTCAAGCAGGCCGACCCCTACTGCCATCACGGCCAAATTGCTACGTTTCTGCAGACCGTGCAGCACACGACGGAGGCCAGAGGCTCTTCCTACGCCGCATATCGAAGCAAGGACGGGCTAGGCGCCCCTTACTACAACTCCATTACCTCGCGGTTGCCGGCACAGGCCAAGCTGTTTGTCGTGCCAAGCCTGAGTGTGGAAGCCGACCAAAAGGCTGAACAGGATCAAAAAGGTTTTACCAAATCCCTGAATGCGGAAAGCCGGGCGGCCTTCTTTCCTCCCAATCGTAACCTGAAAAAGGGCAACGTGATGGGGCTCACCAGACACTTCATGGTCGAGTATTACGCGTACCTCTTCCATCAGTTACTGGAATCAATAAATCCCATACGTGATCCGCTACTGAAGTTGCAAGACGACAGAGAAAAATTCAAGCAGCAAATGACGAAATATTCTGAGCGGATTCCGAAACAGGAATATGAGTTCCATGGGCAACTCCTCGATCTACAAACACGTGTCAGCAACACATTGCAGGTGACCTGGCAAAGCGAAGGCGGTACTGAAGCTTTAGAGCGTTTCGATGCCATCGCCGATCCGAAATCCGTTTACCCAAAGTCGTACGGTTGATTCGGTAATTAAAGTCGAGGAGAACGCGATGACATACAAGGTTTATATTTTTTTTATAGCGGGACTTGTGAGCCTGGTCGGCTGCGCCAAAGACCGAAGTCTCTCACCTCCGCCAGATACCGAGTACATCACGGTGACCGTAAAGGTGCCTGATGAATTAACCGCTGAAAGCATGAAGATGCTGTATCGATCGTCGATTTGTAAATTTATTACCTATGACTCGCGCGGCCAGAAGGTTGAGTTGGATGGTTATAAGAAAATGGACATGCAGCCGCTGCGTCGAGGTCAAAGCGATCTTTATGAGGCAAAACTGCCAGTCGACGGCGGCGGAGCCTGTGGGTGGCGTTTAAGCAATGTTACCTTTGGTGTTGTTTATGGAAATCCTGCCCGCTTTGGTATAAATGCAGTTACTGGCGGTGGCGGTGGCGGCGGCGTTGTGGTGATATTCGACGATCACGATTCTCCCCGCGGCGGTGCTGACGTTGAGGTCGATGGGGATCTGACTGTAACGAAAGACTATTACCCTTGGGTTAAAGAGAATTTTTTGGATGGATATTCAAAAATAGTTAGCTTGGCAGGGGAGGGGTATATTTATGCAATGTACAAAGCGCGAACAGCACGGCAAGTATATTTCGAGCCAATTTTTCACAAAAATTTTGCGCTTTATTCTACTGGACCAAAAGTGAAGAAAGAGGGTAGCTATAGATCCTATACCTATCCGGACGGCAGCGTGTACGCTGACGGCCGGTCGCACCCGAATTTCCTGAGATTGCAAACCATCCGCTTGAAAGCGGAGGGCAAGCAATGAAGCGAGTGTTTATCGCTGTATCACTAACGTCACTTTTCAGCTTGGCCGGTTGCGCCAAGGACCGAAGTTTCTCACCTCCGCCAGATACTGAATACATCACGGTGACCGTAAAGGTGCCTGATGAATTAACCGCTGAAAACATGAAGATGCTGTATCGATCGTCGATTTGTAAATTTATTACATATGATTCGCGTGGCCAGAAGGTTGAGTTGGATGGTTATAAGAAAATCGACATGCAGCCGCTGCATCGCGGTCAAAGCGATCTTTATGAGGCTAAACCACCCGTTGACGGCGGCGGCGCCTGTAGATGGCGTTTGAGCAATGTTACTTTCGGGGTCGTTTATAAGGATCCCGCTCGTTATGGCGAGATTGTAGTCTCCGGTGGAGGTGGAGGTATCGTGGTGATATTCGACAATCATGATTCACCTCGAGGGGGCGCGGATATAGAAGTTGACGGGGATTTGACGATAAAGAAGGACTACTATCCATGGTTGAGTGAGTCTTTTTTGAATGGCCACCGAAAGTTCATCAGCCTCGCGGGCGAACGCGGCATTTATTTGATGTATAAGGCCAAGCAGGCTCGCAGTGTATATTTCGAACCAGTTTTACACTCTGACTTTATGCTTCGCTCAACGGGACCGAAGGTAAAAAAAGATGGAAATTATAGATCGTTCCAATACCCCGATGGCAGCGTATACACAGACAACCGCTGGCACCCGAATTTCCTGAGATTGCAAACCATCCGCTTGAAAGCGGAGGGCAAGCAATGAAGCGAGTGTTTATCGCTGTATCACTAACGTCACTTTTCAGCCTCGCCGGCTGCGCCAAAGATTACAGCCTGGCTCCGCCCGAAGACAATGAATACGTCACAGTAACGATAAAAGTGCCGAGTGAACTGGTGGCGGAAACGATGAACGTAATGTATCGGTCACCAGTTTGCAGGCGCACTTCTTACGGAGCCAGTGGACAGCGGTTTGAGTTGGATGGATTCCATAATGTTGATATCCAGCCGGAACGTCAGGGTCAGAGCGACCTTTATCAGGCAAAACTGCCAGTTATTGGTGGTGGAGCATGCCGGTGGGGTTTGAGTAACTTAACGTTTGGAGTGAGATATCGTGATCCTACTCAGTATGGCGGGGGTGTTATTTTCGGCGGAGGGGGGGGCGTAGTGGTGATGCTCGACCAAAATAACGCGCCGCGTGGTGGGGCTAATATAGCAGTCGAGGGAGATTTGATACTCAAAAAGGATTATTATCCTTGGTTTAGTGAATCTTTCTTGGATGGTTATAATAAATTTATTAGCTTGGCCGGTGAGGGCGATACATACCTTATATACAAAGCGCCGCAGGCGCGTAGTGTTTATTTTGAGCCAGTTTTACATTCGAATTTTATGCTGCGCTCGGTCGGGCCTAAGGTGAAAAAAAAGGGAAACTACCGATCTTTTACTTATCCCGATGGCAGCGTATACGCCGACGGCCGCTCGCACCCTAACTTTTCGAGGCTGCAAGCCATTCGCCTGAAAGCGGAGAGCAAACAATGACATCCGAATTCACTTCTATCTAATTTATCAAGGTGGCTAAGCATATGAGCTACAGCTTTAGAGTAGCTATTGTCATTATCTTCAGCACACTCGCTGGATGTTCGGTGCCACCTCAACAATGTATGACTTTTCGCACAGTCAAAGAAGAAGGCGCTAACACAGGTATGGCCTTTGTCCGCTATCTCATCACGACGCAGGAAGGTGAAACCTATCGTGGAGTAACGAATAAAGATGGGTTCACCAGCACAGTTTCTACACGCTTTCCTGATGATGTGAAGATAGAGTTTCCTCAATCCGTCTCAAAAACCTCAGCAAGGAGCATCCCTTCAAGCAAAGTACAGCTAGGTCCGACGCCAGGTCATGGCAAATGCACTTGACTGCATTTCGCTTCGGTTTCAGAAAGTAAATTATGCGCACCGGCCACGCACACTACGCGAATAATGGAGTTAATTTTATGTCCCAAGGATTTGTTTTACTAGGCGATAAAACCAGCCATGGCGGTCAAGTAATTACCGCAAATTCGATGACAATTATAAACGGCAAGAAAGCCGCCTTGGTCGATGATCTGGTCAGTTGTCCCATTCCGGGACACGGGGTAAACCCGATTGTTGAGGGTTGCGGCGAACATATCGACAATGGAAAAGAGGTAGCGGTCAATGGCTGCCAAAGTGCCTGCGGCGCCGAGTTGATTTCCAGCGTTTCCGATTATGTGGTGGGTTGAAGCATGGGCTGGAATCGTCAACCCGCCACGGTAGTGCCCGCACCCGCATCGCCGCGCGTGGGACGGTGGGTAATGACGGCCGGCTTGGCTGGAGTCGTCAGCACATTGCTCTTTTTCATGCATGCCTCACGGCGAATGCCACTGCTGGAAGGAATAAACGTCTGGACAGTGTGCGGGATGCCTTTGCTGATATGGGTATTGGCATTGGGTGTTCGCGCCTATTTTTACGGAGGGGCTTTGGACGAGCATCGGTTCCTCGATGACGAAGCGCAGACTGCCCAGGATGCGTGGCAATCCTGGGCGAATCGCTACCTCGCCGTACATGCCAGCTGTGTGCTGTTGCCTGATCAGGTTACCGGGAAGGCGCTGATCGAGGACTCTGGCGATTTTCCTTCCCGCAAAGGAGAGGCTCGGCGCATTGCGGGTTTGCCAACGCAAGAATGCAGTGTAGGGGCAGCATTGGAGCAGGTGTCGCAGACATTGGGCCCCGTACTTAAAGCCATACCTGTGGAAAGAGAATTGCACGTCACGCTGCTGACCGATGTCAGCGCTGATCATTACGACGCGTTGCGCGCGATATGGGAACAATCCTGGACGGATGCTTTGCGGCGAACCGCCCCCACTGCGGTCAACGTCATGGCTGAGTTGTCTTTGGGGTGGATCGACCAGACGTTGAAGTCGGCCAGCGCTGCCTTCGAATTGATCGTGGTCCTGCAAGTGCGGGGGGGCGGGGCGTATTCAGAGGGGGTGGCGGCATTGCTGATGTCACCTGACAGTCTGGCAAATGTCGGCGCCCTGCCGATAGTGGGCGGCTTGTCCAGACCTATGCCACTAGACATCGTGGATCTGGAAAAAGAGTTAGCGCAATTCTTTGGTACTCAGACCAGCGCTATAAAAGCGATGGGGTTGCTGGCTGACAGCGTTGAGTGGGAGGGCACCCCTGGCAAAGTCATTGCGCAAGGCCGCCTTCAGGGTTCAGCACTCGAGGCAAAACAGCAATGGATTTACGAGTCACTCTGCGGCCAGCCAGGGCCTTTGGGGCATTGGTTGTTGACTGCGCTGGCGCTGGAAATGGTGCGGCATCAGCAACACCCCCTGTTGGTACTCGCCAAGGATCAATCGCATTGGATTAGCACAATCACCACAGGAGAGTGGGCATGAAGTCTTCGAGTAATCCCTGGCGTGTGGCCGGCATAGCGGCGATATCCGCCGCGCTGATGACAGCGCTGGGGTGGGCGATCGCGACATACGGTGAGACGCTGGGATTGGTCGAGGGGCATCATAAGCTGTTCGCTTTTCTCTTTATTATTTTTATTTCTGTCATTGGTTGTCTGGCACCACGCGTGTCGGGTCACATCAATCGTCTTCGACACCGCGAGCAAGGCCGAGCTGACAGTGTTTACCCCGAGGTAAACAAGTCCCCAGTGCCCCCTGGAAATGGAGCGGTGGACATTTCGGCGCTGCGCTTGCACCTCCGCCAAACCCACGGCCCCCTCTGGCGCCACAAAACCCGAATCCTCCTCATCATCGGTGAACCCGCCCAAATCGAAGCCATCGCCCCCAGCCTCGCCGAGCACCACTGGCTGGAAACGCAACACGCAGTCTTGCTCTGGGGCGGCAGTGCCCAGACCTCGCTGACCGAGCGCTTCGAGCAGTGGCGCCGCTTGCGTCGCGGGCGTGCGCTGGACGGCGTCGTCTGGGCGGTCGATAACACCCAGAGCGCTAACGCGACGTTCATGGCGGCGGGTGTGCGCCACGTCCAGGCGCTGGCCCGCGAGCTGCACTGGCAACTGCCGCTTCACTTATGGCAGGTCTGCGACGGTGCGTGGCCGCAACCCCAACGCGCGACCGAACCGGTCGGTTGTCTGTTGCCGCCACGCTTTACGCCGGCGCAGTTGGAAGCCTCTTTGACGTCGCTGCAACAACCGTTGCGCGAGCAGGGCATCGCGCAGATGCAGGGTGATGCGGATCACGACTTTCTGCTTCGGTTATCCCGCGACCTCGGCGCCGAAGGCATCGCTCATTGGCGTCGGGCGCTTGAGCCTTTCATCCGCACGTTTGCCCGTGGCGTACCGCTGCGAGGGTTGTGGTTCAGCTTGCCGCTGCCTCCGGGCAACGCGACCGCACAGCACCACTGGCCTGCCGAACCGAGCTGGCAAGGCGTGCTCAACGACAATGCGCTCAAAGGCCGGCGCCTGGGCTGGACCGCGCCGCGCGTCGGCTATGTGTTGATGCTGTGCCTGGCGGCGATGTGGGGGGCGGGGTTGCTGATGTCGTTCGTGAGCAATCGCGCGCACATCGAGCAGCTGCACACCTCACTTGCCACGTTGCAGCAACCCGCTGACGGCGACGCACAGTTGCTGGCGTTGAATGAGTGGGTACGTGAACTGGCGCGTCTGGACTATCGCGTACAACACGGCGCGCCCTGGTATCAACGCTTTGGCCTGAACCAGAACCAGGCTTTGGTGAGCGCGTTGTGGCCGCAGTACATCGAGGCCAACAACCGGCTGATGCGTGATCCGGCGGCGGCAAACCTGGAACGGAAGCTTATCGCCCTGGTGAAGCTGCCGCCTGACAGTCCAGAACGTCTGACCCAGGCCCCCGCCGCCTACGAGCAACTCAAGGCTTACCTGATGATGGCCCGTCCGGAGAAAACTGACGCAGCCTTTCTGGCCAAAGCCCTGGGCAGCGCCGAACCCGCGCGTGAAGGTCTGACGCCGGGCGTATGGCAAGGCGTGTCGCCTGGGTTGTGGCAGTTTTACAGCGAGCAGTTGGCGGCCCACCCGGACTGGCGGATCGAGCCAGACGCGGTATTGGTGACTCAGGTTCGGCAGATCCTGCTTGGCCAACTGAGCCGGCGTAACGCCGAGGCCAGTCAGTATCGGAGAATCCTCGACGCCGCCGCCGAGCAGTATCCCCCGCTGGGACTGGCAGACATGGTGGCCGACACAGACGTCTCGATACTGTTCTCCAGCACCGCGAGCGTGCCCGGCGTTTTCACCCGAGAGGCGTGGGAAGGCCAGGTGCGTCCAGCCATTGATGACCTCGCCCGGACGCGGCGGGAAGTCATCGACTGGGTCCTCAGCGACCAGCCGGTGGACATCGCTGCCGACCTCACGCCGGACAGGCTCAAGCAGCGGCTGACCGAGCGTTATTTTCAGGATTACAGCAGTGCGTGGCTGAGCTTTCTCAACACACTGCGCTGGCAGAAGACTGACAGCCTGGCCGACGTCATCGATCAGTTGACGCTGATGAGCGATGCGCGCCAATCCCCCTTGATCGCCCTTATGAACACGCTGGCCTATCAGGGGACGGCGAGCAACCAAGAGGCCGTCGGCAGTGCGCTACTCACTTCGGCGCAGCAACTGATCGGCAAGCAGAAGATTCCTGAAATAGGTCCAGTCAAACAACCGGAAAACAGCCCGCTCGACGCCACCTTCGGCCCGCTCCTGGCGCTTGTCGACAAGGGTGCCGAGGGTCAAAGCGACGATGATCATTTAAGCCTGAAAACCTTCCTGACCCGCGTGACTCGGGTGCGACTGAAACTGCAGCAGATCACGCACTCGGCCGATCCGCAGGACATGACCCAAGCCCTCGCACAAACCGTGTTTCAGGGCAAAAGCGTCGACCTGACCGACACGCAGTCCTACGGCAGCCTGGTGGCCGCCAGCCTCGGAGACGAGTGGTCGGGGATCGGCCGCACGCTGTTCGTCGAGCCACTTGAACACGCCTGGCAGCACGTGCTGCAACCCTCTGCCGCAGGGCTTAACAGCCGCTGGCAGCGGGCAATCGTGAGCGACTGGGACGCGGCGTTCAACGGCCGCTATCCGTTTGCCGCCACCGGTAGCGATGCCTCGTTGCCCATGCTGGGACAAATGATCCGCGCCGACTCCGGGCGCATCGAGCAATTTCTCCAGCGTGAACTGCAGGGGGTGCTGCGCAAGGACGGCAGCCGTTGGGTGGCCGATACCCGTAATAGCCAGGGCTTGCGTATCAATCCGCACTTTCTCGCAGCGATCAACCGGCTCACTGATCTGGCCGATGTGCTGTACACCGACGGCGGCATGGGCCTGAACTTTGAGCTGCAGGGCAAAGCGGTTCGCGACGTGGTGCAGACCCGCTTCACCTTGAACGGTGAGCAGCATCACTACTTCAACCAGAAAGAACGCTGGCAGCGCTTCCGTTGGCCGGGGACCAGCGACCACCCTGGCGCCAGTCTGACCTGGACCAGCGTCAACACAGGCGAGCGTCTGTTCGGCGAATACCAAGGCACCTGGGCGCTGATCCGTCTGCTGGAGAGCGCGCAGATGACGGCGCTGGACGACGGCGACAGTCGCTACCGCATCGTCCTCCCCGCCCCCGATGGGCTGAACCTGACCTGGCACCTGCGCACCGAACTGGGCGCAGGGCCGATGGCATTGCTGACGCTGCGGCAGTTCAAACTGCCCCGGCAGATTTTTCTGAGTGATGCCGCCAACGCACAGCCGCTTGTGCAGAATGAGGCCTACGAATGAGCCTGCAGACATTAATCACCGCCTGCCTGAGTGAACGCGACCCGTTAAGCCTCGCCCGAGAGCACGCTGCTGGCTGGGAAGCCTGGCTGCTGCCGGTCAATGCGGACTCGGCTGTCGGGCAGGACCCTGGCTATGACGACGACTTCCAGCGCATGCGCGAGGAGGTCAACAAGCTGTCCGGGGCCGACGCCGACCACGTCATTCAGATGGCGGAAAAGCTTTTGAAACACACCTGCAAAGACCTGCGGGTGGCCACCTACTACCTGTGGGCGCGGCTGCAAAAAGACGGGGAGGCGGGACTGGCTGACGGTCTGATGCTGCTGGCGGCCATGATCGAACGTTACGCCACCGACGTGCTGCCCCAGCGGCCCAACAGTCGCAAGATGGCGCTGGAGTGGTTGGCGGGCAGCAAGGTGCTCGACAGCCTTTCCCTGTATCCCGAAGTGGTTCGGGAGTCGGCCGAGCGCACTGCCGCAGCGTTGGCCTGGCTTGAGAGTGGACTGGAAAACTGGCCCGAGGAACAGCGCCCGGCATTGGGCGCTCTGTATGCCGCGTTGAACAATCGACTGCCGCACGCCGGCGCCGCGGATGCTTCGGCTGCACACGCCAGTGCGCATCATGAGTCCAATGGCCAGACAGCGTTGCCATCAATGGCGGCCATTAAGTCTGCCCGGGACCTGTTGGACAGCGGCCGAACACTCGCCATTTATCTGCGCGAGCAACCGCACGGGTGGCTGGCGGCGCACAGGCTGATGAAAAGTCTGCGCTGGGACACCGTGCATCAGACGCCGCCCCAGCAAGCCTGCGGCAATACGCGGTTGGCGCCGCCCCGTGGCGACTACCGTGCCCAACTCAAGCGGCTGTACCGGCAACAGAGCTGGAGCGAACTGCTGGATCAGATCGAGCGCATGTTCGCCGAGGGGGTCAATCATTTCTGGCTGGACCTGCAGTGGTACCTGTATCAGGCGCTGAGCAAGCAACCTGCGCCGCAAGACGGTTGGGCCGCCGTCGTCAAACGCGATCTGGGCCTGTTTCTGCAGCGCCTGCCGGGCGTGGAAGAGCTGTGCTGGAGCGACGGCACGCCCTTCGCCGACGAAGCCACGCGGGAGTGGATCGCTCAGGATCTCAATAGCCCCCGCCCCCAGCCGTGGTCACCCGCTGTCGCCATGCCGACGGCTGATGCCGAGATTCTCTTGCACGAGGAGGAGGCGATGGCCTTGGCCGAACGCGAGGGTATCGAGCCGGCGCTGGCCTGGCTGAACACACGCCCCGGCGTGCACACCGGGCGTCAGCGGTGGTTGCTGCGTCTGCTGATGGCCCGGGTCGCCGAGCAATGCGGTCACACCGACCTGGCGTGGCACCTGCTGGGCGAACTGGACGCCGAGGCGCTGCGCCACGGCCTGGCCAAGTGGGAACCGGCGCTTGATTTCGACGTGAAGGCGCGCTTGCTCAAACTGCTGCGCGTGAAGGTGTCACGCAACGATGCAGACAGACCCGCGTTGACCCGTCGCTCGGAGGCGCTGCTGGCTGCAGCAGTGGCCATCGATCCCGTGCGCGCCGCCATGCTGTGTGGCTGAACCTCTCTCAAAAGGAACTTGAGCATGGACAATCTGACCCTGCGCTATTTTGATGCCGAAATGCGCTACCTGCGGGAGGCTGGCAAAGAGTTCGCCCAGGCATTCCCGGACCGTGCGGCACAGCTGAACCTGGACAAGCCGGGGTCCCAGGACCCTTACGTCGAGCGACTGTTCGAGGGATTTGCCTTTTTGATGGGACGGCTTCGCGAGAAGCTCGACGATGATTTACCGGAGCTGACCGAGGGCCTGGTGAGCCTGCTCTGGCCCCATTATCTGCGCACGATCCCGTCGCTTTCGATTGTCGAATTAGTGCCTGATCTGACGCAGACCAAGGGCTGTCAACTGATCGGCAAGGGCTTTGAAGTGCTGTCCCGGCCCATCGGCCCACAACGCAGCCGCTGCCGCTACACCACCACGCAGGACCTGACGCTGCGGCCGATGGCCCTGGACGTTGTGCGAATGGCCCACGAACCTGATGGTCGCAGTGTCCTGCGCCTGCGCTTTTCCTGCAGCGCCATGACCGATTGGCGCCAGATCGACCTGCGCCGCATTGCGCTGTACCTGAATGCCGACGCACCCATTGCCAATGCGCTGCATCAAGCCCTCACGCTCAGTACCCAGGCGTTGTACGTGCGTCTGCCGGGCGGGGGCGATCGCCAGCGGCTGGACGGATATTTCGCGCCAAAGGGCTTCAGTGAAGAGGATCAACTCTGGCCCAAGGGCGACAGCGCGTTCAGCGGTTACCAACTGCTGCTGGAGTACTTCAGTTTTCGCGAGAAATTCATGTTCGTCACGCTTCATGGGCTGGACCAACTGAGCCTCTCTGAGAGCACGCCGTGGTTTGAACTGGAGGCGGTGTTGAGCGAACCGTGGCCCCACGCGTTCGAGCTGAGCACCGAGCACATTCGCCTGCATGCCGTTCCGGTCATCAATCTGTTCGAGCTGGAAGCGGACCCGCTGATTCTCGACCCCTTGCAAACTGATTACCTGCTGCGGCCGATGCGCCTGCAGGACGGCCATACCGAAATCTATTCGGTGGACCGGGTGACCGGCTCGAAAAACGCCGAACGACACGATTTTGTGCCGTTCACCAGCTTTCGCCACAAGGGCGGCATGCTGCGCGACGAAGCGCCGGAGCGGTACTTCCACACCCGGCTCAAGCGTGGCGCCAACGGGCTGCATGAAACCTGGTTGATCCTGGGCGGCGAAGGCTTCGAGGAAGATCAGCTGCGCACCCATGAAAGCCTGTCGCTCCGCATGACCGGCACCAACGGACAATTGCCGCGCAAGGCCCTGCAGAGCACGGTACTCGACACCCTCGTGCAGTCCCCCCAGCCAGGTCTTCGTGTGCGCAATCTGTGTGCGCCGACCCTGCCGTGCTACCCGCCCAATCGCGATCGCTTTCACTGGCGCCTGCTCAGTCATCTGGGGTCCAACTTCCTGCCGATGCTCGACAGCGCCGAGGTCCTTCGCGGGACGCTGGCGCTGTACGACTGGACCGGCAGCGAGCTGAACCGACGCCGACTGGCGGCGATCGTCGAGGTCAGTCATCACCTGATTCAGCGCTTTGAAAGAGGCTTTCTGCTGCGCGGCGTGGACATCGAAATCACCCTGGACGCCAACGGTTTTGCGGGCGAGGGCGACATCAGCCTGTTCGGTGAAATGCTCAACCGCTTTTTCGGGCTGTACGCCGATATCCACCTGTTCAACCAGCTCACGCTGATCCTGCAACCCACCGGGAAGTGCCTGCGATGGAACGAGAACCACAATCAGCGAATTCCCGGCTGAGGGCCGGCGGCGTGCTGGACGCGCTCAAGGGGCGGGTGGGCGAGGCCCATCTGTATCGCTTTTGCCAGCTGCTGGAGCAATCGCTGCCGAACCATCCGCCGCTGGGCAGTACCGAACATGTGTCGGACGATCCGGTGCGGTTTCGGCCGGACCCTGGCATGGGATTCCCGGCGGGGGAACTGAAGGCCATCGAGCTGTCGGACGATGACCCCCGACGCCCGGCCACGGTCCGCACCCGGCTGTTGGGGCTGTACGGGGTGGATTCGCCCCTGCCGACCGCTTTTCTGGACGACATTGCCCAGCGCCGGGAGGGGCATGAGGCGCTGGAAGCCTTCCTCGACATTTTCAATCACCGGATATTCACCCAGTTCTACCGAATCTGGCGCAAGTATTCGTACCCCGCGTCCTTTGAACCGGGCGGTACTGATGCAACCTCGCAATGCCTGCTGGGGCTGGTTGGCCTGGGCATTCCAGGCAGTGCCCGGCAGATCGCCA
The DNA here is from genome assembly GCF_040202885.1 of Xanthomonas sp. WHRI 1810A. Taxonomy (NCBI): domain Bacteria; kingdom Pseudomonadati; phylum Pseudomonadota; class Gammaproteobacteria; order Lysobacterales; family Lysobacteraceae; genus Xanthomonas; species Xanthomonas sp. WHRI 1810A. Next base: position 54,521 of record NZ_JBEGED010000004.1, on the reverse strand, counting down.
CGCCGATGTCGCGCTTCCTCGCGTTGCTGGGCGTGATGCGCCTGCCCACCCGCAACGCTGAAGGTGTCGTCGCTCTGGTCAAGCTGCTGGCGCCCGCAACACAGGCAACAGTCACCGCGCATTGGCCGCGGCAGATTCCCCTGCGGCACCCGGCAAGCCTGTCCGCTCAACGTTCGGTGAGCTTGTCCCAGTGCATGCCGCTGGGCAGTGTCGGGCATGACGCCAGCAGCCAGTTGCACCTGGCGCTGTTCACCGAACATCCCGACGAAGCGCAGGGTTGGTTGCCGGGCGGTCAGTTGCACAAGGACTTGCTGGTCCTGCTGCGGGTTTACCTGGGCTGGCGCTGCACCGCCAAACTGCAACTCTCACTGCCTTTGCGCAGCCTGCCGTTGCCCGCGCTCGGACGCTCGCCCGTCCGGCTGGGCATGACCGGCGTGCTGGGTCTGGGCAACGACGCCTGGCCGATCTCAAGCCACGACACCGTCACCGTCAATCTGGGCCGATACGAAGGCCTGCGCAGCAACCCACGGAACAGGGAAATACAGCATGTCGCGTACCGTTTGTAATGCATGGATCCCCCTCGCACTGACCGCAGTGCTTGGCGGGTGTGGGCTGGTGCAGAGCGTGAAGGACACCACCACGTCCACGACCGAAGCCATTTTCTACAAGCAGGTGAAAACCCTGCACCTGGACCTCAGTGCCCGGACGGCAATGAACACCGAGGCGACGGACATGAGCGCGTTGTCAGTGCCGACCCTGGTGCGGATCTATCAACTACGCGACAGTCAATCGGTGCAGAAGGCAACCTACGACCACGTGGTGGATGAGGGGCATCACGTGCTGGGCGCCGATTTGCTCGATGAACACTCGGTGGTGGTCAAGCCCGACGAAGGGGGGCAGCTGGATGTACCGCTTAGCAAGGACGCCCGGTTTGTCGCAGTCGTGGCGCTGTTCCGTGACCCAGACCTGAGCAGTCAAAGCTGGCGGCTGATGCTGACGCGTGACGAACTGGATCCGGATCGGCCGCGGGTCATTGAATTGGGGGACAACCGTCTGGCCCTTCGTCCGCTGGCGAAGGACTGACCATGGCTGAACTCAATCCTTCGCTCTACGAAATGCTCCTGCAGAACTTTACTGGCGAACTGGACCTTCATCGGGTCGACGAAGCCGACCAGCACACCTTGTCGGTGCTGGACAATCTGCAGCGCATTCTCAACAGCCGTGCCGGGACGCTCAGTCATTTGCCCGACTACGGCCTGCCGGACATGGGCGTGGTTTTGCAAGGCTTGCCCGCGACCGCCCACGGCCTGATGCAGATCATGGTCGACACGCTCCTCAAGTACGAACCGCGGCTGGCAGCGGTGAACATCGAGCTGTTGCCGCAGACCCGGCCGGGTCATCTGGAATACGCCCTGGATGTGCAACTCAAGGGGGGACGCCGCGCTATCTTCGGGACCACCGTGGCGCCCGAAGGCAATGTGGTGGTCCGGCACCTCAAGCGTCTGGCGACCCGGGATTAGCGCGTGGCTTGCGCTTCGGAAGGGGTCGCAGATGCAGCGGCGGCGGTGCGCACCGCATTGAAGCTCTTGTCATAGCCTTGGGAGACATCGACATGGCGGTTGAGAATGCCTTCGCGCTGGTAAATATCGGCTGTTTCCTGGAGGCCTTTGATCACGCTGTCATCAATGTCCACAGGCTCCATGCGTGTGTCTTTGGCGGTCGCCAGATGCACTTCCACCGGCAGCCCGGTGACCTTCGCCTGAGCAGCAGCGTATTCGGCCGGGTGCGCGTTGGTCCAGCGATAGGCGCGGTCGACCCGTGCCACAAAGTCGTCAAGCTGTGCACGCTTGTCGGCGATGGCTGTGCTGGTCGCGGCGAGGTAGGAATGATTGGTCAGCAATTCGCCGCCGGTGGGCAGGATGCGCGCGTCATGTTGGATGGCGACTGTGGTGTAGGGCGCCCAGGTGGCCCAGGCATCGGCGTCGCCGTTATCGAGCACGAGACGGGATTCGCTGGGCAGCAGGTCGATGAATTTCACGTCGCTGGTTTTCAAACCTGCTTCGTTCAGCGCACGAATGGCCAGGTAGTGTCCAATGGAACCGCGCCCGGTGACGATGCGCTTGCCCTTGAGGTCGGCCACGGTCTTGACCGGCGAGTCGTTGCGCACGATCAGCGCCGTGGTGTAACGGCCTTTGACGTGGGTGATGCTCGCCACTTTCAACGGCGCACCGGCCCCGAGGGCAAACACGTAGGGCGCATCGCCCAGCGCGCCAATGTCGACGGCGCCGGCGTTCAGCGCCTCACCCAAGGGCGAGGCGGAAGGGAATTCGGAAAATTTGATCTCGTACGGTACGTCCTTCAGCTCGCCGGACACGTCCAGCAGCACTTTGAGCGCGGACTTCTGATTGGCCACCAGCAAAGGCGCAAGCTCAGCGGCCTGAGCGGTGAAGGGCAGATTGAGCAACAGCAACGCGGCCAGGGTCAGGCGTGCGGCGGGGGCGCGAAAATCGAGGTGCAAACGCATAGGGTCAAGCTCCAGCAAACAAAACAATGTCGAGTGATTAACCTCCGCCTGGTGAAGGGGTCGGATAATGAGCGGGGCAGGGCGCAAGGCGAGGCCTCGCGCCCTAGTGGATCAGATGACGTAAAACCCGTGGGTGCCGTCGCGGCCAAGTTGCGCGATCAGACCGAATTCCCAGTCCAGATAAGCTTGCATGGCTTCACGCGGTGCGTCAGTGCCTTCATACGGCCGGCGATAGCGGTCGATTCGCGGCGACGCGAGCTGGCTTTCCCCGGTTTCGCCCTCGTAACCGGCGGCGAACCACGCCGGCGTACCGCCCTGGAGCAGGAACACCGGCTTGCCGGTCAGGGCTTCGACGTCCTTGACGGCCAGGCGCGCGAGCCGACTGCTGCCGCAGGTCAGGACGTAGCGCTCAGCGGTGGGGGTCTTCGCCAGCGCATCCTGCAATTGCGCCCGAAGGACCCACCAGGCACCGGGGATGTGGGCTTTCACGTAATTGGCGCTGGTGGTGAAATCCAGCACTGCGACATCGGTTTCACTGCGCCACTGAGCGAGGGTTTCGGCGCTGATTGTCTCCACGTTGGGCGGCGTCGGGATCGGCGCGTGCCACTCGCCTTTCTCGCTGAAATCTTCCGGGTGCAGGTCGTCGATTACGAACACTTCCCACCCCAGCTGCGCGAGCCAAGAGGCCGACATATTGGCGCGCACGCCGTCATCATCCACCAGCGCAATCCGCGCGCCGCGCACACTGGCGTAGTGATCAGTCTCCTGGACCAACTGCCCGCCCGGCGCCGAGCGCGCGCCGAGCACATGGCCGGCCGCAAATTCTTCCGGCGTGCGGACATCGAACAGGTACGTCGTACGGCCGGCCTCAGCGTGCCAGCGTTGAAGGTCGGCGCGGTTGCCACGCTGCACGCGGGCCTTGTCAGCCACCTTACGGGCATCGGCCGCGGCGACGGCGCGCGTGTCAGCGCTGACTTCGGCAAATCGCCGTGCCTGGCCACGGTCCAGCGTTTGTCCGGCCAGCAACCAGCCAATGGTGCCGTTGCGCAACGCCGAAATCGGGTTTGGCAAACCCGCGTTGACCAGCGACTGGGTGCCGATGATGCTGCGGGTGCGACCGGCGCAATTGACGATGATCCGGGTGTTCGGGTCCGGCGCCAGTTCCCGGGCGCGCAGCACCAGTTCCGCCCCCGGCACGCTGATCCCGGTGGGGATGCTCATGGTTTGGTATTCGTCGTAGCGGCGGGCGTCGAGCACCACCACGTCGGCGTTGGATTCAATCAATTTCAACACGTCCTCGGCGGCCAGCGATGGCGTATGACGCTCATGCTCCACCAGTTCGCCAAAGGCCTTGCTGGGCACGTTGACGTCGATGAACAGCTCGCCCCCGGCATCGCGCCAGCCCTGCAGACCGCCTTCCAGCAATCCGACGTTGCTGTAGCCCAGGTCCTGCAACCGTTGTTGCGCGATCCGGGCCAGCCCTTCGCCGTTGTCGTACAGGGTGATTGCGGTATCCCGAAGCGGAATCCGCGACAGAACCTCCAATTCCAGCTTCGACAGCGGAATATTGGCCGCGAACAACGGGTGAGCTTCAGCGAACGGCGCTTCTTCGCGCACATCGACCAGCGCCACTTCTTCTTTGGCGAGCAACGCCTTGCGAATGTCGCTGAAGGATCGGGTCTTGGCGGTGGGGGGCTGAGTGTGAGTCATCGGGCTTGGTTCTCTTTGGACAGGTCCCAGATATTCGGGAGAAAGGCGTTCGAGTAGCCGGAAATAAACAGTTTTTCAGTGCCGTCCGGTTGGTAGACCGCACGGCGTACGGCGCCGATGTTGGCGCCGTAGACGTGAATGCTGATCGACACCTGGTCGTCGAACGCGTTGCTGACCTGGTGAATGTCGTTGCTGCGGGGTGAAAGGGTTTCAACCTGGCCTGGCTCCAGACGAATCGGCGAGCCTTGTTTTTCCAGTCGTCCGTCGGCGTCGCGTGCATAGCCCTGGGAGTATTCAGCGCCGCGCAGCATGCCGATCAGGCCCCAGACCCGGTGGTCGTGAATCGGCGTGGTCTGACCCGGTGCCCAGACGAAACTTACAATCGAAAATCGCTGGCGCGAGTCGGCGTGCAGCAGGAATTGCTGATAGCGCTGAGGGTCGGGGACGGCGCATTCATCCGGCAACCAGTCGTCGAAGCTGACCAACTGGCCCAGCAGCGTTGAACTGCGGTGCAGCAGGTCCCCTTCGCGCGGGTTGCTGTCGATCAGTTCAGCGAGAGCGCCGATGAATGCCCGCAGGCGTTCCGGGTGTCGGGTTTGCGTCATCTTGAGTCCATTGCGGGTTTAAGGCATGGCTAGATATAAACATAATGAGTGGCGCTAATATGCTACTTTTTAATGATTAGGTTATAACCAAAGGGTCTTTGATAGCGGTTAGTTGTAGAACATGTGTAGGAGCGCGCTTGCCCGCGATTACGGTACGGCAGGACACCATGTGTTGTCTGATACACCCCAATCGCGGGCAAGCGCGCTCCTACAGATGCGTGTCATGCCAAGCTATCTACCTTCACTCATCGGGATTATCGTGTCCCCTATTTTCTATGTGCGGTCCGAATGAAAATTGATGATATCGACGCGTTTGTAGCGGTCATTCGCTGTCAATCGATCAGCCACGCAGCTGCATCGCTGGACCTGACGCAACCGGCCATTACACGTCGGGTGCAGAATTTCGAACAGGCCCTGGGCGTCGAACTGTTCGACCGCAACACCAAGCCGCTCAAGCCGACCTCCATGGGTGTGCAGGTGTATCAGAAGTGTCTGGCGATCCTGCGCGAAATGGACTCATTGCGCGAGCTGGTCGCCCGTGACACACCGCCCAGTGGCTTGTTACGCCTCGGTGTGCCGCAGACCATCGGCGACGTGGTGTTGCTCGACGCGCTCAAGCACCTGCGCGCGCAGTTCCCGGAGCTGCGGGCGCAAGTGGTCACAGGGTGGGGCAGTCAACTGATCGGCAAAATCGAGAACGGTGAACTGGACGCCGCCGCTGCGTTGTTTCCCGCCGGCAAGATATTTCCGGACAACATCGTCGGCGAATCCATCGGCAAGATGGAGCTGGTGGTGGTCTGCGACAAGGCCAGTCTGTCGAAGAAATCGCTCGGTCTGGCGGATTGCTATAACCGTGGCTGGGTGCTTAACCCGGACGGCTGCGGGTTTCGCGCAGGGCTGCAGCGCACGTTGGCCGATCAAGGGCTGAGCCTGAGGGTCAACCTGGAAACCTTCGGCACCGAACTGCAACTAGGTCTGGTGGCAGACGGCATGGGGCTGGGCCTGGTGCCGCGCCCTTTGCTTGAGCGCAGCGTCCATCGCGATCTGTTGGCGGTCCTGCCCCTCAAGGATTTCAAGCCGGTGATGGATTTGTGGCTGATCTACCCGCGCTTTCTCGGCAACCTTCAGGCGCCGGTGTCATCGTTCGGCCATTTGGTGGCCGAGTCGTTGAAACAGGCCCGTGACGCGGCGTGACCGAACACCTGCCGCAGGATGCGCCCGGCGTTGACGATCAGGCCACTTTTTCGCGCTGTTCCTGTTCCCGTCTGGCGACGAGTTCGCGGGTCAGGGGGATGAGTTTCTTGCCGTAATCGATGGCATCTTCCAGCGGGTCGAAGCCGCGGATCAGAAAGGTGGTAATGCCCAGGTCGTAGTAATCCAGCAGGGCTTCGGCGACCTGTTCAGGGGTGCCCACCAGCGACGTCGAATTGCCTTTGGCGCCCAGCAGTCCGGCGATCCCGGTCCACAGTCGTTTGTCCAGCCGGGCGCCTTGGGCGGCAGCGGCCAGCAGGCGGCGCGATCCTTCATTCGGCGGTTCCTTGCGCACGAAACCATTGGCCTGGGCCCCTGCCTTGGCTATTTCGAGAATACGGTCGGCGCGGGCCCAGGCCTGTTCTTCGGTGTCGGCCAGGATCGGCCGCAGCGACAGGCTGAAACGCAGCGTGCGGCCGTGTTTGGCGGCTTCGGCGCGGACCTGTTTGACGATGTCGCGCACTTGTTCGTACGTCTCGCCCCACAGCGCGTACACGTCGGCGTGCTTGCCCGCCACTTCAATGGCCGCAGGTGAGGCGCCGCCGAAATACAGCGGGATGTGCGGTTGCTGTGGCGATTTCACTGCCGAGTAGGCGCCTTCGAACTGGTAGTAAGTGCCGTGATGGTCGAACGGCGTTTGACGGGTCCATTCCTGACGCACCACGTTCAGGTATTCATCGGTACGCGCGTAGCGTTCGTCCTTCCCGATATAGCTGCCGTCGGCGCGCAGTTCCACGTCGTCACCGCCAGTAATAATGTGCACCGCCGTGCGGCCGCCGTTGAACACATCCAGCGTCGCAAACTGGCGAGCGGCGACTGTCGGCGCGATAAAGCCCGGCCGGTGGGCCACGAGAAATTTCAGCCGGGTGGTGACGCTGGCGGCATGTGCGGCGACGAATGCGCTGTCCGGGCTGTCGGAATGGTAGGCCACCAGTGCCCGATCAAAGCCTGCCTCTTCGTGGGCCCTGGCGACTTTTTCAACGTAGTCCGGCTGGATGGTCGGGCCACTGCGGGGATGGATTTCCGACCCGGGTTGCGTGGCGATGTAACCGATGAATTCAACGCTCATGAACATTCCTTCCCGTCTTTGGCATTCTTCAGACGTGCCCTGTCGACATTGCGCCTGTGCGAACACGCAACATAGGGGTAGAAGGAGCGGCTGTGAAATTCGATTTAGCGCTAAGCTAATTATAAAAAAAATGCATTTAATGCATTTTTAAGATCAGGATTTTTTGTTGCGCTGCGGACCTGTTTCTGGGATCGAGCTTGCTCGCGATCAGCGGCTGTCGCGGGAAATCCAATGGATTCACCACACCATCGCGAGCAAGCTCCCTCCCACACAAACGCCGGAAATTGTGTGGAATAGCCCTTACATCAATGCTTCTGCGCATCCTTGGCCATGGTCAGGAATTGCTTTTCCTGATTCCAGTCGAAGGGTTCGTCATTTTGCTGGGCTTCGTAACGGCGCTCTTCCAATGCCGTGTACAGATCGATTTCATCATCGGGCATGAAATGCAGGCAGTCGCCGCCGAAATACCAAAGCAGGTCGCGGGGCACCAGGTGCGCGATCTGCGGGTAGCGCTGGATCACCTGACACAACAGATCCTGGCCCAGGTACTGGCTTTCGATGGGTTCTTGCGGGAGGAGGGTCATCAGCTCGTCATAGCGTTCGATGAACAGCTCATGACTTTCTTCGGGAACCTGTTCGGCTTCACCCAGCGCGACCAGGATGCTGCGCAGATGCGCCAGCAGGGTAAGAGTGTGGTCGAGATTGGCGTCGGCCATGGTGGGTTCCTCAGGGACAAAAACAGGCGCGAGAGTATAGAGCCCTCGCCAAATCACCGATACCCCAGCGAACGCTGGCAGTACGGCAACTGCTTTTGCTTTACTGCAGCTGCAAGCTTCAAGCTTCAAGCTTCAAGCCTCAAGCCTCAAGCGATTAGCTTCTAGCTTCTAGCTTCTAGCTTCTAGCTTCTAGCTTCTAGCTTCTAGCTTGCAGCTTGCAGCTTGCAGCTTATAGCTTGCCCCTGCTCCTAGTGCCACAGCCCCGCCAGATACTGATGGCCCGCATCAGTCAGCGTCATTTTGAAAGAGTGATCGGTGTGGGGCTGTCGCGTGACGAAGCCGGTAAGCAGAAGGATTTGCAGCGTAGGGCCCGGTCTGCCGCGCTGGATATTTCGCCCGGCGGCGATCTCGGAGAGCATGCAGCGGTGTGAGATGCGTTGGTCGATCATGGTGCTACCCCTTACTTGTTTTCTTATTGTTGGGGGCAGTGTAGGACAATCCATGAGGCGTGGGGTAGACCGCTCGGCGGGGAAGGCAGGTGATCCCATGTAGGAGCGCGCTTGCCCGCGATTGGGATGTGCCAGCCGCCAAGACGTTGCAGATGTATCGCAATCGCGGGCAAGCGCGCTCCTACAGAGTTAACGAACTTTTCCTTCGCCCAGCGTCAGTGCTTCCTTATCAAAATCATCCACATCGATCACCTTGCGCCGCACAGCCTGCAGTTCGCGCAATTTCAGCGCTTCACCGGCCTGCAACACACCCGCGTTCAGCGCGGCATCGATCAATGGCTCCCCGGCCTGCGGGGTGACCTGGCCGCTTTTTACCGCGTGATGCAATGTGCTCTGCAGCGGCCGGCTGGCTTTCAGCAGATCGCTGGCGTGTTGCAGAGCACCGACCGCGTCGTTCGGCGAGGTCGGGCGATAGCAGCCGGCGAGCAGCGATTCCAGCGCAGGGTCACCTTTGGCGCGGCCCAGAATTTCAGCCACCTCGGCATCCAGGATGTCCGACGGGCCCTTGTGCCGACGACCGAACGGAAACACCACCCCGCGCAGCAACGCACCCAGCAGCCGGTTCGGGAAGTTGCGCAGCAGTTCATCCAGCGCGCGTTCGGATTCGCCCAGCGCCTCTTCCATGGACCAGCGGAACAAAGCACTCAAGTGCTCCGGGTAATTCAGATCGTGGTAACGCTTGAGCGCCGCCGAGGCCAGGTACAGGTGGCTGAGCACATCGCCCAGACGCGCCGACAGCCGCTCGCGCCGTTTCAGTTCGCCACCCAGCAGCATCATGCTCAAATCCGCCAGCATCGCGAATGCCGCCGCCTGACGATTCAAGGCGCGGAAGTAGCCCTGGCTCAAGCGGTCGCCCGGCATCGATTCGAAATGGCCAAAGCCGAGGTTGAGAATGAAGGTGCTGGCGGCGTTACCCACCGCGAAACCGATGTGTTGCAGCAGCAGGGTGTCGAACTCGGCCAGCGCCTGATCCTGATCTTCACGCCCCACCAACGCCATTTCCTTGAGCACGAACGGATGGCAGCGGATCGCACCCTGGCCGAAGATCATCAGGTTGCGAGACAGAATATTCGCGCCTTCCACCGTGATGAAGATCGGCGCGCCCTGCCAGTTGCGACCCAGATAGTTGTTGGGCCCCATGATGATGCCCTTGCCGCCGTGCACGTCCATGGCGTGGGTAATGCACTCGCGGCCGCGTTCGGTCAGGTGGTACTTGAGGATCGCCGACAGCACCGACGGCTTTTCCCCCAGATCCACCGCGTTGGCGGTCAACATGCGAGCGCTGTCCATCAGCCAGGCGTTGCCACCGATGCGCGCCAGGGATTCTTGAATCCCTTCGAACGCGGCCAGCGGCACGTTGAACTGCTCGCGGATCTGCGTGTACTGGCCGGTGACCAGGCTGGTGAACTTGGCTGCACCCGTGCCCACGGCAGGCAGCGAAATCGAACGCCCCACCGACAGGCAATTCATCAGCATCATCCAGCCCTTGCCGAGCATGTCCTGGCCGCCGATCAGGAATTCCAGCGGGATGAACACATCCTTGCCGGAATTCGGGCCGTTCATGAACGCAGCGCCGAGCGGCAAGTGGCGTCGACCGATGTCCACACCCGCCGTGTCCGTCGGAATCAGCGCCAGGCTGATGCCCAGGTCTTCTTTCTCGCCCAGCAGGTGCTCGGGGTCATACGCCTTGAACGCCAGGCCGAGAAGGGTGGCGACAGGGCCGAGGGTGATGTAACGCTTTTCCCAGTTCAGGCGCAGACCAATGACTTCTTCACCTTCCCACTGGCCCTTGCAGATGATGCCGGTGTCCGGCATGGCGCCGGCGTCGGATCCGGCCAACGGCCCGGTGAGGGCGAAGCACGGGATGTCGTTGCCCCGTGCCAGACGCGGCAGGTAGTGATTGCGTTGTTCGTCGGTGCCGTAGTGCAGCAGCAATTCGGCGGGGCCGAGGGAATTGGGGACCATGACCGTGGACGCCAGATCGCCGCTGCGGGTGGCCAGCTTCATTGCCACTTGCGAGTGCGCGTACGCCGAGAAACCTTTGCCGCCGTATTCCTTGGGAATGATCAGGGCAAAGAAGCCATGCTCCTTGATGTGGGCCCACGCGGCAGGCGGCAAGTCCATGGCCTGACCGATTTCCCAATCGGTGACCATGGCGCACAGCTCTTCGGTCGGGCCGTCGATGAACGCCTGTTCTTCGGCGCTCAGCTGGCTTTTCGGGTAAGCCAGCAGGGTATTCCAGTTGGGCCGACCGCTGAACAGTTCGCCGTCCCACCAGACCGTGCCGGCATCGATGGCGTCGCGTTCGGTTTGCGACATGGGCGGCAGGACTTTCTTGAACCAGCGGAACATCGGCGCGCTGAAATGACGACGACGCAGGTCCGGCAGCGCCAGCGGTAGCACGACCGCCAGCCACAACAGCCAGAGCAGCGTCATCAACGGGGCATGGGCGTGGCTGAACACGCCCATGGCCAACAGGTAAACCGCCACCACGCCCAGCGCGGGCAGCGGTGCAACACGACGATGAGCCAGCCAGGCCACGCCGACCACCAAAACCGGAATCCACAACCACAACATAAAAGACGTCCTCCGTGATGACGGTGATGACGCATCACCCTCAGGGAACCAGGCAAATGGCTCTGGCCCGCGCATCGATAGTGACCTCCGGCCGTCAGGGGAGTTCGTGGGCTGGCCGATGCAGGCGAAGGTGTGGCTCGAACGCGGCCTTCTCGCGCTAGACTGTCGCGCGCGAAAGACCACAGCCCTGATTAATAAGTACTATCAACCGATGTTGCTGTACTTGCGCAGCCCCGGCACGCAACATTGCCGCCGGTTGCGTCCCTGCACTCGGGATGTCTGGACGCACGGGCGTGCGAGCGTGACCGCTGCCGCCATTGCAGCGAACCTTTCGCCGCCGCACTCACTCTTTATCATTCTTTCCCTCATTTGGTGCTCTTACAGTCATGAGTTCTGCTCTGTCCATCCGGCAGCTAACCAAGACCTACGGCAACGGTTTCCAGGCCCTGAAGGGCATCGATCTGGACGTCGCCGAGGGTGATTTCTTCGCCTTGCTCGGCCCCAACGGTGCCGGCAAATCCACCACCATCGGCATCATCTCGACGCTGGTCAACAAGACCACCGGGACCGTGAACATCTTCGGTCACGACCTGGACCGCAACCCGGCGCAGCTCAAACGCTCGATCGGTGTCGTGCCTCAGGAATTCAATTTCAATCAGTTCGAAAAGACCTTCGACATCGTCGTGACCCAGGCCGGGTATTACGGCATCCCGCCCAAGATCGCCAAGGAACGCGCCGAGCAGTACCTGACGCAACTGGGGCTGTGGGACAAGCGCGACACGCCTTCACGGTCGTTGTCCGGGGGGATGAAGCGTCGCCTGATGATCGCCCGCGCCCTGATTCACGAGCCGCGCCTGTTGATCCTCGACGAACCCACCGCAGGCGTGGACATCGAGCTGCGTCGTTCGATGTGGACCTTTCTCACCGAGCTCAACGAGAAGGGCATCACCATTATCCTCACCACGCATTACCTGGAAGAAGCTGAGCATCTGTGCCGCAACATCGGGATCATCGACCACGGTGTCATCGTCGAGAACACCGGCATGAAGCAACTGCTGAACACCATGACGGTCGAGACTTTCCTGCTGGATCTGAAAGACTCCATGACCACGCCACCGCATTTGACGGGATATCCGGCACGCCTGGTGGACAGCCACACGCTCGAGGTGCAGGTCGACAAGACGGTCGGGATCACCGAGCTGTTCGCTCAGCTGGCATCGATGAACATCCAGGTGTTGAGCCTGCGCAATAAATCCAATCGCCTCGAGGAGCTGTTCGTGTCGCTGGTGGAAAAAAATCTGCAGAAGGTGGCCATATGAGCTCCGAACTGCGCCCCAACCTGATCGCCCTCAATACCATCGTTTACCGGGAAATCCGCCGTTTCATGCGGATCTGGCCGCAGACCCTGCTGCCCCCTGCGATCACCATGGTGTTGTACTTCGTGATCTTCGGGAACCTGATCGGCCGGCAGATCGGTGACATGGGTGGCTTCACCTACATGCAGTACATCGTGCCGGGCCTGATCATGATGTCGGTGATCACCAACTCCTACGGCAACGTGGTGTCGAGTTTCTTCGGCGCCAAGTTCCAGCGGTCCGTCGAGGAGCTGATGGTCTCGCCGGTTTCGCCGCACACCATTCTGATCGGCTACACCCTGGGTGGCGTGCTGCGTGGTCTGATGGTCGGGGTGATCGTGACGATCCTGTCGATGTTCTTCACCGACCTGCAGGTGCATCACCTGGGCGTGACGGTGGTGGTGGTCGTGCTGACGGCAACGATCTTCTCGCTGCTGGGGTTCATCAACGCCGTGTTTGCGCGCAACTTCGACGATATCTCGATTATCCCGACGTTCGTGCTGACGCCGCTGACGTACCTGGGCGGCGTGTTCTATTCGATCAACCTGCTGCCGCCGTTCTGGCAGACCGTGTCGATGGCCAACCCGGTGCTGCACATGGTCAACGCCTTTCGCTACGGCATTCTCGGTGTGTCGGACATCAAGATCAGCATTGCGCTGGCGTTCATGATTGTGGCAACTATCGTCCTGTACCTGGGATGCGCGCGGTTGCTGGTGAGTGGGCGGGGGATGCGCCAATAAGGCTGGCTTTGTAGGAGCGCGCTTGCCCGCGATTGCGGTGTGTCTGCACCCTTTCGGTTGTCTGACATTCTGCAATCGCGGGCAAGCGCGCTCCTACACCTGATCACGTTTTTCCCGCTTTAATTGCCTCAACCGCCACTGCCGCCCCACCCACCAGCGCCAGTAGGCCATCGTCAGAAAATACCCCATCACCCCCAGCACCACGCCGGCCACTACCGATCCCAGCAGGAACGGTTGCCACAAGGTGGTCAGCTGGCCGCTGATCCATTCCCAGCTCATCTCATCTGGAAAATGCCGCGGCGGCAGGCCCATCAGCAGCGCGCCGATCTTGTAGGTGCAATAGAACACCGGCGGCATGGTCAACGGGTTGGTCAGCCAGACCAGACTGACGCCAATCGGCAGGTTGCCACGCACCCAGATCACCAGCAGAGCCGCCAGCAGCATCTGCAGCGGAATCGGCATCAGCGCTGCGAACAGTCCCATTCCCATCGCCCGTGCGACCGAGCGTCGATTCAGGTGCCACAGGTTCGGATCGTGCAGAAGGCGGCCAAAAAACCGTAAGGATTTGTGTTCCCGGATGCTGTTCGGATCGGGCATGTAACGCTTGATCAGATGGCGTGGCATACGGTTATCCGGATGATGGGCAGGGAAGTGGGGGCAAAGTATGCACGGATACTGAACCCTGAAAATTCAGACTTTGTGACAATTAATAAAACTGTCACGGGCAGGGTGCGCTAAGCCGAGGGGAGGATTTCGTCGCAAACAGGGAAGAGACCATGCGCACAGGGATGCTGGGGCTTGCATTGGGGCTGTTGGCCCTGCGTTTTTTACCGGCCTTGCCGCCTGTCTGGTTGCTGATCGTAATGCCGGTCGTCGCGCTGATGATGTTGCCCTTTCGCACCTATCCGTTGGCGTTCTTTCTGTTTGGCCTGACCTGGGCCAGCGTTTCCGCGCAGTCGGCACTGGATGACCGGCTCGACGTGCGACTGGATGGCCATACCCTGTGGCTCACGGGGCAGGTGGTCGGCCTGCCGCAGCAGGTCGATGACGTGGTGCGCTTCCAGCTCATGGACCCGCAGTCCCGCCGCGCTGATCTGCCCGCCCTGATCCGCGTCGCCTGGTACGGCGGGCCCCCCGTACGCAGCGGCGAGCAGTGGCGCCTGGCGGTAAAACTCAAACGCCCCGCCGGTCTCGTCAATCCCGACGCGTTCGATTACGAGGCCTGGTTGTTGGCGCAGCGCATTGGCGCCACCGGCACCGTGCTCGACGGGCAGTTGCTGGCCGCGACGGCGCCATCCTGGCGGGACGCGCTCAGGCAGCGTTTATTGAGCGTGGACGCGCAGGGCCGAGAAGGTGGGCTGGCGGCGTTGGTGCTGGGCGACGATTCGGGGCTGAGCACCGCCGACTGGCAAGTCCTGCAAGACACCGGCACCGTGCATTTGCTGGTGATTTCCGGCACCCACATCGGTTTGCTCAGCGGTTTGCTCTATGGCCTGATCGCCGGGCTGGCACGATGGGGCGTGTGGCCTCGCGTCATTCCCTGGCTGCCGGCGGCGTGTGGGCTGGCGTTTGCCGGCGCCTTGGCGTACGGCTTTGTGGCGGGCTTTGAAGTGCCGGTGCGGCGCGCCTGCGTGATGATCGGCATGGTGCTGCTGTGGCGCCTGCGTTTGCGCCATTTAGGTGTGAGTTGGCCGGTGTTGTTGTCGCTCAATCTGGTGCTGCTGGTTGAACCCCTGGTCAGCTTGCAGCCGGGGTTCTGGCTGTCTTTCAGCGCGGTCGGCATCCTCCTCGTGATCTTCAGCGGTCGCCTGGGCGCCTGGCGTTGGTTGCAGAGCTGGACCCGCGCGCAATGGTTGATCGCCGTCGGCCTGCTGCCGATATTGCTGGCGCTCAACCTGCCGATCAGCCTCAGCGGACCGGCCGCCAACTTGCTCGCGGTGCCGTGGGTCAGCCTCGTGACGCTGCCGCTGGCGCTGCTGGGTACGGCGCTGCTGATAATCCCGTGGATGGGCGAGGGGCTTTTGTGGCTGGCGGGCGGTTCCATGGAAGGGCTGTTTCGCTTCCTGACGCTGGTCGCCGGGTGGGCGCCCGCGTGGACCGGCCCCCGAGTGCCGCTGTGGGCCTGGTGCGTTGGGCTGTTGGGCGGCCTGTTGCTGCTGATGCCCAGCGGTGTGCCCATGCGCTTGTTTGGCTGGCCTATGCTCTTGCTCTGTGTGTTCCCGCCGCTGAAAACCGTACCGCAGGGGCGGGTTGAGGTGTTGCAGCTGGACGTCGGCCAAGGCCTCGCCATCCTATTGCGGACCCGAGAGCACAGCCTGTTGTACGACGCAGGGCCGCGTTTTGGTGAATTCGATACCGGGCAGCGCGTGGTGCTTCCGGCCCTGCGCCGGGCGGGGATTGAACAGCTCGATGTGATGCTGCTCAGCCACGCCGATGCCGACCACGCAGGCGGTGCGCAGGCCATCATTGAGTCGCTGCCGGTTCAGCGCGTGCTGGCAGGCGACGTCGGAAGATTGCCATCCGCCTTGCAGGCAGAGTCCTGTCGTAACGGCGAATCCTGGACCTGGGACGACGTCACGTTTTCCACGTGGATCTGGGAGAAGGCTGCCGCGGGCAATCAGGGCTCCTGCGTGCTCAGCGTCGAGGCCAACGGCGAGCGCTTGCTGCTAACCGGCGATATCGATGTCGACGCCGAGCGCGCACTGTTGGACGATGGTTTCGAGGTGCGGGCCGACTGGCTGCAGTCCCCGCACCACGGCAGTCGCAGCTCCTCGTCCAAGCGCTTTCTGCGAGAAGTCGCGCCCCGTGGCGTGTTGATTTCAAGGGGCCGCACCAACAGCTTCGGTCATCCGCACCCGCTGGTGATGTCCCGTTACCGATGGATGGGCATCGCCCCCTACGACAGTGCAGAACTGGGGGCAGTCAGTTTGCAATTGGGGGCCTACAGCGAGCCCCGGGCCGAGCGTAGGACACGACGCTTCTGGCGCGAGTGAAAGGGCCGGTTATTCATCGCGAGGTTCGGCGCGCCCACGACCCTATGTTAGAGTGGCGCCACTTTTTTTCAGGGGGTGATTGCTGTGTGGGAACTGGTCAAATCTGGTGGCTGGATGATGCTACCGATCATTCTGAGTTCCATCGCTGCCGTCGGCATCATCATCGAACGCCTGTGGACACTGCGCGCCAGTCGTATCACGCCGCCGCATCTCCTCGGTCAGGTGTGGCGCTGGATCAAGGATAAACAGCTCAACAGCGACAAGCTCAAGGAGCTGCGCGCGGATTCACCGCTGGGCGAGATCCTCGCCGCAGGCCTGGCCAACTCCCGTCATGGTCGCGAGATCATGAAAGAGTGCATCGAAGAAGCGGCCGCCCGGGTCATCCACGACCTTGAGCGCTACCTCGCGACCCTTGGCACCATCGCTGCCATGGCCCCGCTTCTGGGTCTGCTCGGCACCGTGCTGGGGATGATCGACATTTTCAGTTCATTCACCAGCTCCGGCATGACCGGCAATGCCGGGATGCTGGCCGGCGGTATCGCCAAGGCGCTGATCTGTACTGCCTCGGGCCTGACCGTGGCGATCCCCGCCATCTTCTTCCATCGCTACCTGCAAAGCCGCGTCGACGAGCTGGTGGTCGGCATGGAGCAGGAGGCGATCAAACTGGTTGAAGTGGTGCAGGGCGATCGGGACGTGGATCTGGTTGACGTCACCGTGCCAGACAAGCCTGTCGGCAAGTCCGAGGGCAAGAAGAAGTGAAATTTCGCCGCCGCAAGCCTCGGGAGACCATCGACATCAACCTGGTGTCGCTGATCGATGTGGTGTTCATTCTGCTGCTGTTCTTCGTGGTGACCACCACCTTCACCCGTGAAACCCAGATGCGCGTCGAGTTGCCGCAAGCGGTCACCGGCGCGTCGGCCGATGACATCGACAAGAAGCACGTCGACATCACCATCAACGCCGACGGGGTGTATTCAGTGAACAACACGCTGCTCCCGGACAGCCATCTGCAAACCCTGATCGATGCCCTGCAAAAAGAGTCAGCCGGCGATACCAGCCTGCCATTGTCCATCAGCGCCGATGGCAAGACGCCCCATCAGGCGGTTATCACCGCCATGGACGCCGCCGGCAAACTTGGGTTCGCCCATCTGCGCATGACCACGGTCGAGGCCGCATCGGCTAACTGATGGCGCTCACTGACCGACTGCTCAACGCCTGGTACGACGGTCATCCGGCCCTGGCCCTGCTTCGCCCGCTGGAATGCCTGTATCGGCGGGTGGTGGATAGAAAGCGTGCGCGTTTTGTCGCGGGCGAGGGTGACATCTACACGGCGCCGGTGCCGGTGATCGTCGTCGGCAACATCACCGTCGGCGGTACCGGCAAGACACCGCTGATCCTGTGGATGATCGAACACTGTCGCAGCCGGGGCCTCAAGGTCGGCGTTGTCAGCCGTGGCTACGGCGCCAGACCGGCGAGTTTTCCGTGGCGTGTCTTGCCGCAGCAACGTGCCGACGAGGCGGGCGACGAGCCGCTGCTGATCGTGCAGCGCACAGGCGTGCCGCTGATGATTGATCCTGACCGGGCGCAAGCGGTTCGCGCGCTGCTGGCAGCTGAACCCCTCGATCTGATCCTGTCCGATGACGGCCTGCAGCATTACCGCCTCGCTCGGAATCTTGAGCTGGTGCTGATTGATGCCGCACGCGGGCTGGGCAATCGCCGTTGCCTGCCGGCCGGTCCACTGCGTGAGCCGGTTGAACGGCTGCAAAGCGTGGATGCGCTGTTGTACAACGGTGCCGCGGCTGATCGCGACGATGGCTACGCTTTTCAACTCCAGCCCTCGGCACTGGTCAACCTGCTGACCGGCGAGCGCCGTCCGGTCCAACATTTTCCTCCGGGCCAGGCCGTCCATGCGGTGGCCGGGATCGGGAATCCACAACGTTTCTTCAACACCCTCGAAGGACTACACTGGCGGCCTGTGCCACACCCGTTTGCCGATCATGCCGTCTACAGCGCCGAGGCCCTGGCTTTCGAGCCTTCGCTGCCGTTGATCATGACCGAGAAAGACGCCGTGAAATGCCGCGCCTTTGCCGGCGCAGACTGGTGGTATCTGGCCGTGGAGGCCGTGCCTTCCGCAGCCTTCGGCCAGTGGTTCGATTCGCAGTTAAACCGTCTTCTGCCATGACTCGCTCAGGATTACCTATGGACACCAAATTGCTCGACATCCTTGCTTGCCCGATCAGCAAAGGCCCGCTCAAGCTCAGCGCCGACAAAACCGAGCTGATCAGCAAAGGCGCTGGCCTTGCGTATCCGATTCGCGACGGCATCCCGGTGATGCTGGAAAGCGAAGCCCGTACCCTGTCCACCGAAGAGCGTCTGGATAAATGACCGCAGTCTTCACCGTCGTCATCCCGGCGCGTTACGGCTCCAGCCGCTTTCCGGGCAAGCCTTTGAAGGTCATCGCCGGCAAGCCGATGATCCAGCATGTCTGGGAACAGGCCCGCAAAAGCAGCGCCGAGCGCGTGGTGGTGGCCACCGACGACCCGCGCATCGTGCAGGCCTGCCAGGCGTTCGGCGCTGAAGTGCTGATGACCCGCGACGATCACAACTCCGGCACCGATCGCCTGGCCGAAGTCGCCACGCAACTGGGGCTGGCGCACGATGCCATCGTGGTCAACGTGCAGGGTGACGAGCCGATGATCCCACCGTCGGTGATCAATCAGGTGGCGGACAACCTCGCGGCCCATCCCGAGGCGCGCATGTCGACGCTGGCTGAGCCCATCGACGATGTGGCCGTGTTGTTCAATCCCAACGTGGTCAAGGTCGTGTCGGACATTAACGGTCTGGCCCTGACGTTCAGCCGGGCACCTTTGCCCTGGGCCCGCGATGCCTTGGCCCTGGACCGGGATCAAATGCCCGAAGGCGTGCCGTTCCGTCGCCACATCGGCATTTATGCCTACCGTGCCGGTTTTCTCCATGACTTCGTTGGTTGGGGGCCGTGCTGGCTGGAAAACACCGAACACCTGGAACAACTGCGTGCCCTGTGGCATGGCGTGCGTATCCACGTGGCGGATGCGCTGGAAGCGCCGCCGGCGGGTGTCGACACGGCCGAAGACCTGGAACGCGTTCGGCGTTTGCTGGAGGCTTGATGTTTTTTCGTTTTGACGTGTTGGCCTGCGTGATGCAGGTCTGCCCATGACCTTGCAGGTTCAAACCGACGTTTCCTTGAAACCCTTCAACACCTTCGGCGTCGATGTCCGGGCGCGTCTGTTTGCCCAGGCCGACAGCGATGAAGACGTGCGTCAGGCGCTGGCCTATGCGCAACAGCACAAGCTGCGCCTGTTGATCATCGGCGGTGGCAGCAACCTGCTGTTGACCGCCGATGTCGACGCATTGGTGTTGCGCATGACCAGTCGCGGCATCCGGATCGTCCACGAAGATTGCGACCAGGCCGTGGTCGAGGCCGAAGCAGGGGAGCCTTGGCATCCTTTCGTGCTGGACATGCTGGCGCGCGGGCTGGCCGGGCTTGAAAATCTCAGCCTGATTCCCGGGACGGTCGGCGCCTCGCCGATCCAGAACATCGGCGCTTACGGCGTCGAGATCAAGGACATCTTTCACAGCCTCACCGCGATGGACCGGCAGACCGGCCAGATGCGCGAGTTCTCGCTCGAAGACTGCGCCTTTGGCTACCGCGACAGCGTGTTCAAGCATGACGCGGGGCGCTGGCTGATTTTGCGTGTGCGGTTTCGCCTGACCTACAGCGCGAACCTGCATCTGGACTATGGCCCGGTGCGTCAGCGTCTGGACACGTTGGGGATCAAGCAGCCGACGCCGAGGGACGTCAGCCGCGCAGTCTGTGCCATCCGCAGCGAAAAGCTGCCGGACCCTGCGACGCTGGGCAACGCCGGCAGCTTCTTCAAGAATCCGCTAGTGTCCGCCGAATTGTCTGAGCGCCTGAAGCAGGCGCATCCTGGCCTGGTCAGTTATCCACAGGCCGATGGCCGCGCCAAACTGGCGGCTGGCTGGCTGATCGAGCAAGCCGGCTGGAAGGGCTTTCGTGACGGCGACGCGGGGGTGCACGAGCTGCAATCGCTGGTGTTGGTCAACTACGGCTCGGCAACGGGCGCTCAATTGCTTAGCCTGGCGCGCCGGATTCAGGGCGATATCGCCGAACGGTTCGGCGTCGAACTGGAAATGGAACCTAACCTCTATTGAGCCCAGGCAGGGTTTCATGACCTGGCCGTGGTGTGACAAAGTCGTGCGTTGAGCGAGGGGAGGGCCTGAGCATGCGTGAAACCCTGTGCGCCATTGTGCTTGCCGCAGGCCAAGGCAGTCGCTACCGGCAGATCGCCGGTGAGCACCGCAACAAGCTGTTGGCGCAATGTTCAGGCCGCGATGGCACTGAGCGCGCGGTGCTGGAGCATGTCCTGTCCACTGTTCGTCCCTTGGTCGACAAGTGCGTGGTCGTCACGCGGCCCGACTATGTCGGTGTGGCCGAGCTGGGTTTGCAACACGGCTGTGAGGTGGTGATCCTGGATTCGCCTGGCATGGGCGACAGCATCGCCGCTGCCGTCGCGGCGCAACCCGATCACCGGGGCTGGCTGATCGTGCTGGGTGACATGCCGTTCATTCATGTCGATACCCTCAAGCAAGTCATTCACTCACTGGATCACGAGGCGATCAGCGTGCCTGTGCTGGCAGGCCAGTACGGGCATCCGGTTGGTTTCGGCCGGGAGTTTGGTCCAGCGTTGATGACGCTCGCAGGAGAGAAGGGCGCCAAGCGGTTGTTTCGCGGTGCCACCGTCAAGGATATCGTTGTTGATGATCCTGGCGTGTTGTGGGACATCGATGTGCCTGCCGCTCTGGAATTCCTGCCTCGATAAGCCTGAATCGGAGGTATAAAAAAACCCCACCTGCTCACACAGGTGGGGTTTTTTCATTCAGCGAGGATCAAGCGAGCGGTTTAGGCTCATTGCTTTCTTCCCGCTCTGCGGCCTCTTTCAGCAGGCGTTCAGCTTCAAGGCGGCGACGACGAACTTCACGAGGATCGTTCGGCGCGCGACCGCTGCTGCTGACAGGCAGTGCAGGCGCTTCTTCGGCAGCAGCAGGCTCGGCAACGGCCGGCTCAGCAACAACCGGGTCGGCGACTGTCGGTTCAACAACTACCGGTTCAGCTACCACGGGTTCAGCAGTCACTGGCGACGCGACGATTTCCGGCGCAGCCAGTGCAGCCGGCGCTTCGAACGGTGCAGCTTCGCTGATGACCGGCTGAACAGGCGCAGGCTCTGCGGCGGGTTTAGTCACGGCAGTTTCAGCGGCGACTGGCACTTGAACCGGTCCCTGTTCGGTTTCGACTGCAGGCGCTTCGACCGCATGCGCTTCAGCTACCGGCGCTTCAACTGTAGGCGCTTCAACCACAGGCGCTGGAGCCGGCTTCGGTGCTTCGGCAACGACTGGCGCTTCAACAGCGGCCGGTGTTTCGAACAGCTCAGCCTGGGCCGCCGCTTTGACCTGGCGTTCGAACGGAGCCAGGGTGGCGTCGAAAGGCGCGACCTCGACTTCTGGCGCCAGGGCAGGGCGAGGAGTCGCCTGAGCCGCAGGTGCTTCGATGGCCGGTACTTCTACCGCAGTGGTTTCGACCGCTGGCGATTCAACCGCCGGCAATTCAACCTGAGTGTCTGCGGTTGCGTTGGCACGCTCAGCCTGACGGTGAGCCTCTGCTTCGGACGGCGCGCTGATGACGGTGTTGGCGATGGCTGCATTGACGGCCACTGCGGCGGCGACATCGTTGGCCTCGGCTTCTTCGCCTTCTTCACTGCCTTCAGAGCCTTCGATCACATCACCGTTGGCATCACGCTGACGCTCGCGACGGTTGCTGCGACGACGCTGACCACGGGAGCGGCGGCGTGGACGATCGCCTTCGGTATGTTCCTGGCTGTCGTCCTGTTGCTCTTCGTTCAGCACCACTTCTTCTTCAGTCTCGGCCGCTACCGGCTCTGGCTGTTCAACACGTGGCTGACGCTCTTCACGCGGTGCACGAGGCTGACGCTCCTCACGCGGTGCGCGTTCCGGACGCTCTTCCCGTGGCACGTTGACCGCAGCAGGTTCCGCGTCCAACGGCTCGCGCAGTTCACGGACCGGACGATCTTCGCGGGATTTGCGGTCTCCACGGGGAGCGCGCTCCTCACGCGGGGCGAGAGCCGGACGCTCTTCACGGGGTGTGGTGGTTTCTTCGCGGGCTTCACGGGGTTCGCGTGCTGGACGCTCTTCACGTGGCGCACGTTCCTCGCGCGGTGCCCGTTCTTCACGTGGCGCACGCTCTTCGCGCGGGGCGCGATCTTCACGGGCTTCACGCGGGGCGCGTTCTTCGCGAGGCTTGCGTTCTTCATCACGGCGGCCGTTACGGCTGCGGCTCTGTTGACGACCGTTGCGACGCTCCTCGTTACGGGCAGGACGCTCGGCGGCGGCAGGCTTCTCCACGACAACCGGTGCTGCAGGCTCTTCCTTGGTGGCGAACAGGCTCACCAGGGATTTCACCAGGCCTTTGAACAGGCTTGGCTCATGAGGTGCAGGCGTGGCAACCGGCGCTGGCGCGGCGACTTCGGTCGGGACCGGCGCGTTGGCGCGGGCAGGCGCGGTCTTCACGGCGGCTTCCTGGCGAACCAGGGTGCGGGTGGCAGCGGCCGGCGGTGCGACTTCTTCCACTTCGGCCGCGGCCGCAGCGATCTCGTAGCTCGTCTGCAGGGTGTGGGCTTCCGGGCTGTCATCACGCAGGCGCTGCACTTCGAAGTGCGGCGTTTCGAGATGATCGTTCGGCAGGATCACGATGCGGGCACGGGTGCGCAGTTCGATCTTGGTGATCGAGTTGCGCTTCTCGTTGAGCAGGAACGCGGCAACCGGGATAGGGACCTGAGCACGCACTTCGGCAGTACGGTCTTTCAGGGCTTCTTCTTCGATCAGGCGCAGGATCGCCAGGGACAACGACTCGACGTCACGGATGATGCCGGTGCCGTTGCAGCGAGGGCAGACGATGCCGCTGCTTTCACCCAGGGAAGGACGCAGGCGTTGACGGGACATCTCCAGCAGGCCGAAGCGCGAGATGCGGCCCACTTGAACGCGGGCACGGTCGGCTTCCAGGCTTTCGCGGACTTTTTCTTCCACGGCGCGCTGGTTCTTGGCCGGCGTCATGTCGATGAAGTCGATGACAATGAGGCCGCCGATGTCACGCAGACGCAGTTGACGGGCGATTTCTTCAGCCGCTTCAAGGTTGGTCTGCAGTGCGGTTTCTTCGATGTCGCTGCCTTTGGTGGCGCGCGCCGAGTTGATGTCGATGGACACCAGGGCTTCGGTCGGATCGATGACGATGGAACCGCCCGACGGCAGCTCGACGACACGCTGGAAGGCGGTCTCGATCTGGCTTTCGATCTGGAAGCGGTTGAACAGCGGAACGCTGTCTTCGTAGAGCTTGATCTTGCTGGCGTACTGCGGCATCACCTGACGGATGAACGTCAGCGCTTCTTCCTGAGCCTCGACGCTGTCGATCAGCACTTCGCCGATGTCCTGACGCAGGTAGTCGCGGATGGCGCGGATGATGACGTTGCTTTCCTGGTAGATCAGGAAGGGTGCGGAGCGATCCAGCGAAGCTTCTTTAATGGCGGTCCAGAGTTGCAGCAGGTAATCGAGGTCCCACTGCATTTCTTCGCTGCTGCGGCCCAGGCCGGCAGTGCGCACGATCAGGCCCATGTCGGCAGGCGCGATCAGACCGTTCAGCGCTTCACGCAATTCATTGCGCTCTTCGCCTTCGATACGGCGGGAGATACCACCGGCACGGGGGTTGTTCGGCATCAGGACCAGATAACGACCGGCCAGGCTGATGAAGGTGGTCAGGGCTGCGCCCTTGTTGCCACGCTCTTCTTTTTCGACCTGAACGATGACTTCCTGGCCTTCGGTCAGGACATCCTTGATGTTGACGCGGCCTTCGGGGGCTTTCTTGAAGTATTCGCGGGAGATTTCTTTGAGGGGCAGGAAGCCATGGCGCTCAGAGCCGAAATCGACAAAAGCGGCCTCAAGGCTCGGCTCGATACGAGTGATCCGGCCCTTGTAGATGTTGGCCTTCTTCTGCTCGCGGGCCCCGGACTCGATGTCCAGGTCGTATAGGCGCTGGCCGTCTACCAGCGCAACACGCAACTCTTCGGGTTGAGTTGCGTTAATCAGCATTCTTTTCATGTAGTACCGTCGGTTTCCGGGCTGCCGGAAACGGCGTTCGGCACACACGACTTCTCACGGTCGGTGTCAGGGCACGTCAAGAGTGGTTGGACACTCCAGTGTCTAGCGAACATGGGCCAAAGGGGCCTGGCTCGCGACGACGTTTCCTGCTTGCTGTGGTGACAAATGACACCCTGTCAGCAAAAGCTTTGTCAGGAGGAGGAATCAACGATCGGCTGCGGACGATATGAAGCGTCTTGATAAAGCCTTGCTACGCAGTCCGACTGTTGTGCGTCTCCACCCCACACGTATCCCTGATAATTCGGGTGCTGCCGCGCGCTGAATCCGCAGCGGGTTTGCATTTACCGCGATCCTTCGATGGGAAGTTCGCGCGTCATGGCTCAAATAAGGCATGGTTTCCGAAGTATTCGCCCGGAGGTGCCTGCAAACGACTGCACTTTGTGAACTGGCCTTGAACATGGGCCTCGATGACGAGTGACTCACTCTGCGATCGGGCTTGTTTCAGGCCTCATGTCACCTGCGCTTGTTACGTATGCAGGCTTCCGTTGTCACCGAAAGCCTCGTAGGACGGCCTCGCGCCCTCGTGAATTGCGTTGGTCACGGCCGGTTGTCATACCGTTGATCCGATGTCCAGGCCGCTTTTGGCGGCGTTCGCGACTATAGCAGCAATCATTAAGTGCTTCAAATCCATAAAAAATTGTTATGATTTGCGCCATGACGAATATCACCCCTCCAACCCCCAGTGTCCAGCTGGTTGAGGTTGCGCCGGAGCTTGCCGGTCAACGCATCGATAATTTCCTGATCACGTACTTGAAGGGCGTTCCCAAAACCTTGATTTACCGCATATTGCGCAAAGGCGAAGTGCGAGTGAACAAGGGGCGGATCAAGCCCGAGTACAAGCTTCAGGCGGGCGACATTGTGCGCGTTCCACCCGTTCGGGTGCCGGAGCGCGACGAGCCGGTGCCGGTGGCTCAGGGGCTGTTGCAGCGCCTTGAAGCGGCGATTGTCTATGAAGACAAGGCGCTGATCGTGCTCAACAAGCCCGCAGGCATCGCGGTTCACGGTGGCAGCGGCTTGAGTTTTGGTGTGATTGAAGCCTTTCGTCAGTTGCGTCCCGATGCCAAGGAGCTGGAACTGGTCCACCGGCTGGATCGTGACACCTCGGGCCTGCTGATGATTGCCAAGAAGCGCAGCATGTTGCGCCATCTGCACGAGCAACTGCGGGGCGACGGTGTCGACAAGCGCTACATGGCGCTGGTCCGTGGCAACTGGGCGACGTCGGTCAAGCAGGTTCGTGCGCCATTGATGAAAAGCAATCTGCGTTCGGGTGAGCGGATGGTGGAGGTCAATGAAGAGGGCAAGGAAGCATTGACCCTGTTCAAGGTACTTCGTCGCTTTGGCGATTTTGCGACGATGGTCGAGGCGCGGCCCATTACCGGCCGCACCCACCAGATCCGCGTCCATGCACTTCACGCAGGTCATGAAATAGCCGGCGACACCAAATACGGCGACGAAGGCTTCAGCAAAGAGATTCGGGACCTGGGCGGCAAGCGCCTGTTCCTGCACGCTTACGCATTGACCGTGCCCATGCAGGACGGTACTGCCTTGAAAGTGGAAGCGCCCGTCGATGAGATGTGGGCCAAGACCGTGGAGCGATTGAGTGCGGCCTGATTATGACCTGCTGATTTTTGACTGGGATGGCACGCTGGCCGATTCCATTGGTCGGATTGTCGACGCAATGCGCGAAGCTGCCGTGCTGTCAGGTCGGCCTGTTCGGGATGATCTGTCTATAAAAGGCATCATCGGCCTCGGTCTGCCCGAAGCGATTCGTACCCTTTATCCTGATATTTCCGGCAATGACCTGATCGATTTTCGTCAGGTCTACGCTGACCGCTACATGGCGATGGATGCCGAACCGTCGAAGCTGTTCGATGACGTGCAGGCATCACTGGATCATTTTCGCGCCCAGGGTTACCGGATGGCCGTTGCCACGGGGAAGGCGCGCAGAGGCCTGGACCGGGTGCTGAAAGCCCACGGCTGGACCGAGTATTTCGACATCACCCGCGCTGCGGATGAAACGGCCAGCAAGCCTGATCCCCTGATGCTGCACGAGATACTTGAGCACTGCGGCGTAAGGCCTGAAAAAGCCCTGATGGTCGGCGACTCATCGTTTGACCTGTTGATGGCGCGCAACGCCGGCATGGACTCGGTTGCGGTGGGTTACGGTGCGCAGGCACTGGATTCGCTGCGAACCTATCAGCCGCGACTGGCCATCGACCATTTTTCTGAATTGCGCACCTGGCTGGGTGCGCGCAGCGTTGAATCTTCGTTGTTGGAGTGATTGATTTATGTCGGACGAATGGAAAGCAACGGGTTCGCGGAGCGACGATGAAGTTGTTAACGCAAAGGCTGACGCGAAAAGCTGGAAGCTGCTGGAAAAGACCCTGCTGGCCGGTGTGCAGGAGCAGCGTCGTTCTCGCCGCTGGGGGATTTTCTTCAAATCCCTGACCTTCCTTTATCTGATCGCAGCGCTGTTTATCTTTTCGCCGCTGATGGATTTTGAAAAGGGCGCATCCCGCACCTCGAGCCACACGGCGTTGATCGACATCCAGGGCATGATCGCCGACAAGGAAGCGGCCAGTGCCGACAATATTGTCACGGCATTGCGGGCGGCTTTTGATGACGAGAAAACCAAGGGTGTGATCCTGCGCATCAACAGCCCGGGCGGCAGTCCGGTGCAGTCGGGCTACATCTATGATGAGATTCGTCGTCTGCGCGCGCTGAAGCCCGACATCAAGGTGTACGCGGTCATCAGTGATCTCGGTGCATCAGGTGCTTACTACATTGCCAGCGCTGCGGATCAGATCTATGCGGACAAGGCCAGTCTGGTGGGTTCGATCGGTGTGACGGCTGCAGGTTTCGGTTTTGTGGGCACCATGGAGAAGCTGGGTGTGGACCGCCGGACCTACACGTCGGGCGAGCATAAGGCTTTTCTGGACCCGTTCCAGCCGCCCAAGCCGGAAGAGACCGCGTTCTGGCAGAGCGTGCTCGACACCACCCACAAGCAATTCATCGCCAGCGTGAAAGCCGGTCGCGGTGATCGCTTGAAGGACAAAGAGCATCCGGAGCTGTTTTCCGGTCTGGTCTGGACTGGCGAGCAGGCCGTGGCGCTAGGCCTGGTCGATGGGTTGGGCAGTTCCAGTTCGGTCGCGCGTGACGTGATTGGTGAGAAAGACATCGTCGATTACACCGTTCAGGAGTCACCGTTTGATCGCTTCTCCAAAAAGCTGGGCGCGAGCATGGCCGAGCAGATTGCGATGTGGGCGGGCTTCAACGGACCAAGCTTGCGCTGATTGGCGTTTGAGCGGCAGCAAACCCGGCCATTGGTCGGGTTTGTTCGTTGAGGATCAGGGCAGCTGTACGCCTTCATTCAGCAACATGTCCACCAGCCTTATTAAAGGCAAGCCGATGAGGCTGGTGGCATCAGGGCCTTCAGTGGCCCGGAACAGGCTGACGCCCAAGCCTTCGGCCTTGAAGCTGCCCGCGCAGTCGTAAGGCTGCTCGGCGTGCAGGTAGCGTGTGATGCAGGCGTGGTCCAGATCGCGCATGTGGACTGTGAAGCTTACGCAATCAACCTGACAGTCGCCGGTGTCACTATTAAGCAGCGCCAGCCCCGTCAGGAATGAAACGCTTCTGCCGCTGCTGGCTGAAAGCTGTTCCAGTGCACGCTCGAACGTGTGCGGTTTGCCAAGAATCTGGTCGTCCAGCACCGCCACCTGATCGGAACCGATGATCAGGTGCCCGGGATAGCCCGTTGCCAGGGCCTGGGCCTTTTCCTTCGCGAGTCTGCGCACCAGCGCCATGGCAGGCTCGTCGGGGTGCCGGGTTTCATCGATGTCCGGCGACGCACAGATGAATGGCAACTGCAGGCGATCGAGCAATTCCCGGCGATAGGGTGAGCTGGAGGCGAGGAGCAAAGGCAGCATGAGGTTCTCCGTAACATGAAAGTCGAGTGTAATCAGTGGCTCGCACTACGAACAGACAGGAATTTCCTTTGACACTTACAAGGCTCGTCCCTAGAATGCTGCGCCTATGTTGAATGACCCGATTCCACCTCACGTTGACCCGCGCAAATTAGCTGACCGTGGCACTACTCTTCAGGGAGCAGTACCGCTGGCTGATTTGGAGAGACTCTGCGACCCGCTTGCTGACAATCTCGGTACAGTGCAGGCGAAATTCGTTTTTGAACGAGACGAACGCCGGTCTGTGGCTATCCACAGTACCATCGACGTTGAAGTCAAAATGGTTTGCCAGCGTTGTCTTGAGCTGGTCACCCTGCCGATCCACAGCGAATGCAGTTATGTCGTGGTGAAGGAGGGTGCAAACACCCAGTCGTTGCCGAAAGGCTATGACGTGCTGGAACTCGGCGAAGATCCATTGGATCTGCTGGCCCTGATCGAGGAGGAGCTACTGCTCGCCTTGCCCATTGTGCCGTTGCATGATCCGAAAGAATGCCAGCCGCCGGCGGGCCTCGATGAGCCCGAGCCGAGCGAGGACGAGGTAACGCGGTCCAACCCGTTCAGTGTATTGGCGCAGTTAAAGCGTGACCCAAACGTTTAGGAGTTAATCAATTATGGCTGTTCAGCAGAACAAAAAATCCCGCTCTGCCCGTGACATGCGTCGTTCTCACGACGCTCTCGAGGCAAGCACCCTGTCTGTGGAAAAGACCACTGGTGAAATTCACCTGCGTCACCACGTATCGCCAGAAGGCGTATACCGTGGCCGTAAAGTGATCGACAAGGGCGCTGACGAGTAATTTCTTGTCCGCTCCGGTCATCGCGATCGACGCAATGGGCGGGGACTTCGGTCCCCGCAGCATTGTTCAGGCCAGCATTGCCTGCCTGCTCGCTACACCCTCGCTCCACCTGACCCTCGTTGGTCAAGCTCCCCTTATTGAAGACTTGATTGCCCGCCATTCCGGTGTGGATCGCTCGCGCCTGCTCGTTGTTCATGCCGCAGAGGTCATCTCCATGGATGATCGCCCGGCGCTGGCACTGCGCGGCAAGCCGGATTCGTCCATGCGCGTGGCCCTGCAGCTGGTGGCCAGCGGCCAGGCCCAGGCGTGCGTCAGTGCCGGAAATACAGGCGCCTTGATGGCGTTGTCGCGTTTCGTGCTCAAGACGCTGCCCGGTATCGACCGCCCGGCGATGGTCGCCGCCATTCCGACGCAGCGCGGTCATTGCCAGTTGCTGGACCTGGGGGCGAATGTCGACTGTACCGCGCAACACCTTTATCAGTTCGCGGTGATGGGCTCGGTGCTGGCGCAGACGCTGGGGGTGAATCACCCGAAAGTGGCGCTGCTTAACGTCGGCACGGAAGACATCAAGGGCAATCAACAGGTGAAGCTTGCCGCGACATTGCTGCAAGCCGCTCAAGGGCTCAATTACGCCGGTTTCATAGAGGGCGACGGTCTCTATCGGGGCGAGGCGGACGTGGTGGTGTGCGACGGCTTTGTGGGCAACGTGCTGCTCAAGTCCAGCGAAGGGTTGGCGACCATGATCGGCGAGCGCATCGAAACCCTGTTTAATGGCAGCCCCTTCACCAAAGCGATAGGGCTGCTGGCAACGCCGTTACTGAAGCGCCTGAAGGACGATCTTGCGCCAGCGCGACTCAACGGCGCGAGTTTTCTCGGGTTGAACGCGATTGTGGTCAAGAGCCATGGTGCGGCTGGCGTTCAGGGCTTCCAGAGCGCGATTGAGCGTGCCCTTGTGGAAGTTCGGGAAAACCTGCCAGAGCGCCTTGGGGAGCGTCTGGAGGCATTGCTGTAGGTGTCTGGATGCGGTGTAAATCGCGACATCCGCTAAAATGTGACGCCAGTGACTGGCTGGTCATCCAAATGACCAACTGTTTCGCATAGAATTCTCGCGCACGGCCAAGGCCGGGCGTTTCTACGACAATAATCAGGGGCTTGTTTAATGTCTGCATCCCTCGCATTCGTCTTTCCAGGGCAAGGTTCGCAATCACTCGGCATGCTAGCCGAGCTGGGCGCTCAGTACCCGTTGGTCCTGGAGACGTTCAAAGAAGCCTCCGCTGCATTGGGCTACGATCTCTGGGCACTGACCCAGGAAGGCCCTGAAGAGCAGCTCAATCAAACCGACAAAACCCAGCCGGCGATCCTGACCGCGTCTGTTGCGCTGTGGCGTGTATGGCTGGCTGAAGGCGGTGCGCGTCCGGCTTTCGTCGCCGGCCACAGCCTGGGTGAATACAGTGCGCTGGTGGCGGCCGGCAGCCTGTCACTGGCTGACGCGGTAAAGCTCGTAGAGCGTCGCGGTCAGTTGATGCAGGAGGCCGTGCCTGCCGGGCAGGGCGGTATGGCTGCGATTTTGGGGCTGGATGATGCAGATGTCATCGCCGCCTGCGCTGAAGCCGCCCAGGGCGATGTGGTCAGCGCGGTCAACTTCAACTCGCCCGGCCAGGTGGTCATCGCCGGGGCAAAGGCAGCGGTCGAACGCGCCATCGAGCTGTGCAAGGCCAAGGGCGCCAAGCGTGCGTTGCCTTTGCCGGTCAGCGTGCCGTCCCATTGCGAGCTCATGCGTCCTGCGGCTGAGCGTTTTGCCGAATCGGTCGCCGCCATCGATTGGCAGGCGCCACAGATTCCCTTGGTGCAAAACGTCAGCGCCAGCGTTGTCTCCGATCTGGACACGCTGAAGACTGATTTGCTGCAACAGCTGTACAAGCCTGTGCGTTGGGTCGAGTCGATCCAGACACTGGCAGCCAGTGGCGCCGTCCAACTGGTCGAATGCGGGCCGGGCAAAGTGCTGGCCGGTCTGAACAAGCGTTGTGCCGAAGGCGTGACGACTTACAACCTCAATACCCCAGACGCTTTCGCCGCCACCCGCGCGGCGTTGGCTTGATTAAGGAGACGCTTGCATGAGCCTGCAAGGTAAAGTTGCATTGGTCACCGGTGCCAGCCGCGGCATCGGCCAGGCCATTGCGCTGGAGTTGGGCCGTAATGGCGCGACCGTTGTTGGTACCGCGACCTCCGAAGCAGGTGCCGAACGCATCACCGCAAGCTTCAAGGAGCACGGTATCGAGGGCTTCGGCCTCGCGCTGGACGTCTGCAGCAACGAGTCGGTCAGCTCGACCCTGGCAACCATTCAGGAGCGTGTTGGCGCGCCATTGATCCTGGTCAATAACGCCGGTATCACACGTGACAACCTGATGATGCGCATGAAAGATGACGAATGGCATGATGTCATCGACACCAACCTGAACAGCCTGTATCGCCTGTCCAAGGGGGTCTTGCGCGGGATGACGAAGGCCCGTTGGGGTCGAATCATCAGCATTGGTTCTGTAGTGGGTGCCATGGGCAACGCAGGCCAAGTAAACTATGCCGCCGCGAAAGCGGGGCTCGAAGGTTTCAGCCGCGCCCTGGCGCGTGAAGTGGGTTCGCGGTCAGTGACCGTGAACTCGGTGACCCCCGGGTTTATCGACACTGATATGACCCGTGAGCTGCCACAGGCACAACGTGATTCCCTGACGACTCAGATTCCTCTGGGTCGACTGGGGCAGGCCGAAGAGATCGCGCACGTGGTCGCTTTTCTTGCTTCGGAAGGTGCAGGCTACGTTACCGGGGCTACAATCCCCGTGAACGGCGGCATGTACATGTGACGGGCCGCTTCAAAAAAATGTAATACGGGCTGCCTAAAATCCGTTATAAAGCTGAAATCTTTTAACGGGCAGAAGGCGATGGGCGTAGCGGGATTTGCGTTTAGCTTGAAATTCGCAAAACCTCTTCTATACACTTACCCATCGGCCTGCTGCCTGAATTTGTCCACTAGGAGTTAAAACACGGTATGAGCACCATCGAAGAGCGCGTCAAGAAAATCGTTGCCGAACAACTTGGCGTCAAGGCAGAGGAAGTCACTAACACTGCTTCTTTCGTTGAAGACCTGGGTGCTGACTCTCTTGACACCGTTGAGTTGGTAATGGCTCTGGAAGAGGAATTCGAGACTGAAATCCCTGACGAAGAAGCCGAGAAGATCACCACTGTTCAAGCTGCTATCGATTACGTTACTGCCCACCAGGCATAACAGTTTGTAGTCGTTGCTTGCTGTCGTGGAAAAACCGCACTGCCCCCCGGCGTGCGGTTTTTTCTTTAAGAACGCGGCAGCGTGTCGTCATTAAAAGAAGGAGAGTCCTGTGTCGCGTAGACGCGTCGTGGTCACCGGTATGGGTATGCTGACGCCATTGGGCACCGATGTGCCGAGTACCTGGCAAGGCATTCTGGCTGGCCGCAGTGGCATTGGCCTTATCGAACACACGGACCTTTCGGCCTACAGCACCCGTTTCGGTGGATCTGTCAAAGGCTTCGATGTCGAGCAGTACCTGTCGCTCAAAGAAGCCCGCAAGCTTGATCTGTTCATTCAGTACGGGTTGGCGGCAGGCTTTCAGGCCGTTCGCAATGCGGGGCTTGAAGTCAACGATTCCAACCGCGACCGCATCGGTGTGGCCATGGGTTCAGGCATCGGCGGCCTGACCAATATCGAAGACACCAGTCGTATCCTGCATCAGTCGGGCCCTCGGCGGATTTCGCCGTTTTTCGTGCCTGGCTCGATCATCAACATGATTTCCGGTTTCCTGTCCATTCACCTCGGTGCACAGGGACCTAACTACGCCATCGCCACAGCGTGTACCACCGGTACGCACTGCATCGGCATGGCCGCGCGTAATATCGCGTATGACGAAGCCGACGTGATGATTGCCGGCGGCGCCGAGATGGCAGCCTGCGGTCTGGGCATGGGCGGATTCGGTGCCTCACGGGCGCTGTCCACGCGCAACGACGATCCTGCCCGGGCCAGTCGGCCGTGGGACAAGGGTCGCGACGGTTTCGTGCTCTCCGACGGTGCCGGTGCGCTGGTCCTGGAAGAGCTGGAGCACGCCAAGGCACGGGGCGCCACCATCTACGCCGAACTCATCGGTTTCGGCATGAGTGGCGATGCGTTCCACATGACCTCTCCACCAGACGATGGCTCGGGTGCGGCACGCTGCATCACCAACGCCCTGCGTGACGCCAAGGTCAATGTCGAACACGTGCAGTACATCAACGCACACGGCACCTCGACGCCGGCCGGTGACCTGGCCGAAGCGAACGCCATCAAGTCCGTGTTCGGCGATCACGCTGCCAAATTGGCGGTCAGCTCGACCAAATCCATGACCGGGCATTTGCTGGGCGCTGCGGGCGCAGTGGAAGCCATCTTCAGCATCCTGGCAATCAACGGCCAGGTGGCGCCTCCGACCATCAACCTCGATGAGCCGGACGAAGGATGCGACCTGGACTTCGTGCCGCATGAAGCGCGCAACATGCCGATCGATGTGGTCTTGTCCAACTCGTTCGGTTTCGGTGGGACCAACGGCTCTCTGGTGTTCCGCCGGTTCGCCGAATGACCTTGTGCTGGATCGATGGCGTCCCGGCCGACACCCTGTCCGTCAAGGATCGAGGGTTGGCCTACGGGGATGGCTTGTTCGAGACGGTGTTGGTGAAATCCGGCAAGCCAGTGTTGTTCGAGCGTCACCTGCATCGACTCGCGTCCGGCGGCCAGCGCCTGACGCTGGCGCTGGACCTGACGCTCCTGCGGCGTGAATGCTCGCTGTTCGCCGCTCAGATGGGCCAAGGAGTGATGAAGCTGATCGTCACCCGTGCAGATGGTCAGCGCGGGTATGCCCCCGCAACCGATGCAGTGCCTCGCCGCATACTTCAAGGCAGCCTGCTGCCAACCTATCCCGAGGCGCACGCCAACGAAGGCATTCGTCTGTTCCCCTGTCAGACTCGTCTCGCCGAGCAGCCTCTTCTGGCCGGTCTCAAACACTTGAACCGTCTTGAACAGGTCATTGCTCGCGGCGAATGGCAGGACAGTGTCCATGCCGAAGGGCTGATGCGGGACACCTCCGGTCGTTTGATTGAAGCGGTGTACAGCAATCTGTTTCTGGTCAAGAACGACATCCTGCTGACCGCCGACCTGAGCCGATGCGGTGTGGCCGGCGTCATGCGTGCGGAGTTGCTGGATCAGGCGCAATCGGCAGGTGTCCAGGTCAGGATCACTGACCTGCAGATGGCCGATCTTGAGCAGGCCAGTGAAGTGTTCGTCTGTAACAGCGTTTACGGCGTGTGGCCGGTTAGGGCTTTTGAGCACCAGAACTGGCCGGTTGGTCCGCTCACCCGTAAACTGCAAAATCTTGCCTGCAGGCTTCTGGATATCTGATTCGTGATCCGAAAATTATTGGTCTTGCTGGAAACCGGTATTGTCCTGGGGGGATTGTTGTTGGGGCTGGCGTTCTGGCAGCAGAACACGGCATTGAATCAAACCCTCAACCTGACTCAGGAACAGCTGCTGGACGTCCCGGCAGGCTCCTCGCCTACCGGGGTGCTCAACCGCTTGCAAGCGGACGGCGTGATCAAGGACGCGTTCTGGCTACGTGTCTATTGGCGGTTCAACCTTGCCGAACAGTCGCTGCACAGCGGCGAGTACCGCATGAGTCCGGGCATGGACGCCAAGTCCCTGCTGACGTTGTGGCAGAAAGGCGAAGTCGTGCAGTACAGCCTGACGTTGGTCGAAGGCTGGAATTTTCGTCAGGTGCGCGCAGCCCTCGGCAAGCAGGAAAAACTCGAGCAGACCCTGGCCAACCTCAGCGACAGCGAGTTGATGACCAGATTGGGACATCCCGGCGTGTTTCCGGAAGGCCGTTTCTTCCCCGATACCTATCGCTACGTGCGCGGCATGACCGACGTTGAGCTGCTCAAGCAGGCCTATAACCGCCTCGATGAAGTGCTCAACGAAGAGTGGGAAAAACGCGCCGCCGCCGCACCGTATGACAACCCTTATCAAGCCCTGATCATGGCCTCGCTGGTGGAAAAAGAAACGGGCGTGCCTCAGGAGCGCGGGCAGATCGCCGGTGTGTTTGTGCGCCGCCTGCAACAAGGCATGATGCTGCAGACCGATCCCACCGTGATCTACGGGCTGGGCGAGCGCTACACCGGCAAGCTGACCCGCGCGTTTCTCAAGGAAGCGACGCCGTACAACACCTACGTGATTTCCGGCTTGCCACCGACCCCGATTGCGATGGTGGGCCGTGAAGCGATTCACGCGGCGATGAACCCGGTGGAGGGCAGCAGTCTTTATTTCGTCGCGCGTGGCGATGGCAGCCATGTGTTCTCCGCCAACCTGGATGCGCATAATGCGGCGGTGAAAGAGTTTCAGCTAAAACGTCGCACCGACTACCGATCCAGCCCCGCGCCGGTGACTGTTCCAGCGCCGGTGGTTGAGCCTGCATCGCCTGCCGTGCCGGTGGCGCCCGCTGAGGCATCGATGCCGGGATCGGACAGTGCCGCGACGCCGCCACCCGCTTCGGGCTCAGCCGCTGAAAAGCCCGCGACGGCACCGGATGACGCCGATAAACGTGAAGACCGCGGGCAAGCGCCGCAATGAATCTGATTAAGGACCGTCTGTGACTGGCTTGTTTATTACCCTGGAAGGTCCGGAAGGCGCGGGCAAAAGCACCAACCGCGAGTACCTCGCCGACTGTCTGCGTGGCCGGGGCATCGATG
Source organism: Xanthomonas sp. WHRI 1810A (assembly GCF_040202885.1). Taxonomy (NCBI): domain Bacteria; kingdom Pseudomonadati; phylum Pseudomonadota; class Gammaproteobacteria; order Lysobacterales; family Lysobacteraceae; genus Xanthomonas; species Xanthomonas sp. WHRI 1810A. The sequence goes on along the minus strand of NZ_JBEGED010000004.1, from coordinate 18,644 downwards.
TAGTGATGACCCGTGAGCCCGGCGGCACGCCGCTGGCAGAGCGGATTCGCGAGCTGCTGCTGGCACCGAGCGACGAGGTCATGAACGCCGATGCCGAGCTGTTGCTGGTCTTCGCCGCGCGGGCACAGCATTTGGCCGAAGTCATCAAACCGGCACTGGCCCGTGGCGCGGTGGTGCTATGCGACCGGTTTACCGATGCCACCTACGCGTACCAGGGCGGGGGTCGTGGCTTGTCGATCGAACGCATTGCCACCCTGGAGCATTTTGTACAAGGCGCCTTGCGCCCGGATATGACGCTGGTGTTCGATCTGCCGGTGGAAATCGGCCTGGCACGGGCCACGGCCCGCGGCCGACTGGATCGTTTCGAGCAGGAAGGTCGCGCGTTCTTCGAGGCGGTCCGCAGCACCTACCTCAATCGCGCCGCCGCCGCTCCAGAGCGTTATCGGTTGGTGAACGCTGCCTTGTCGCTGCCAGAGGTGCAGGCCTCGCTTGATGCGCTGCTGCCTGAGCTGCTGAACCTGCTGGCGGGACGCGCCCGTGGCTGAGGCCTACCCGTGGCAGGACAGCCTGTGGCAGCAGATGGCCGGCCGCGAGCAGCACGCGCATGCCTACCTGCTGCACGGCCCGGTGGGGATCGGCAAGCGTGCGCTGGCCGAACGTTTGATGCACCGCTTGCTGTGCCAGCGTCCGGTCGGGCTGGATGCGTGCGGGAGCTGCAAATCCTGCCTGTTGCTCAAGGCCGGCAGCCATCCCGACAACTACATCCTGGAGCCCGAGGAAGCCGACAAGGCGATCAAAGTCGATCAGGTGCGTGATCTGGTCAGTTTCGTGGTACAGACCGCACAGATGGGCGGGCGCAAAGTGGTGTTGATCGAGCCCGTCGAGTCGATGAACATCAATGCGGCCAATGCGTTGCTCAAGAGCCTTGAAGAACCCTCGGGCAACACCGTGTTGCTGCTGGTCAGCCATCAGCCGAGCCGTCTGCTGGCGACCGTGAAAAGCCGATGCGTGCAGCAGGCCTGTCCGCTGCCCAGCGAAGCCATGAGCCTGGCCTGGCTCGCCGATGCCTTGCCGGGGTCAAGTGACGAGGAGCGGGTCGAGCTGCTGACCCTGGCGGCCGGTTCGCCATTGGCCGCCGTTAGCCTTCAGGCGCAGGGCGTGCGTGAACAGCGTGCGCTGGTGGTCGACGGCGTGAAAAAGTTGCTCAAGCACCAGGTCTCGGCGACGCAATTGGCCGAGGGCTGGAAAGACATTCCCCTGCTGCTGCTGTTCGACTGGTTCTGCGACTGGTCCCACCTGATCCTGCGCTACCAATTGACGCAGGATGAAGACGGCCTGGGGCTGACCGACATGCGCAAGGTGATTCAGTACCTGGCGCAGAAATCCGCCCAGGGCAAGGTGCTGTCCATGCAGGACTGGGTCTTGGCCCAGCGGCAGAAAGTCATGTCCAAGGCGAACTTGAACCGAGTTCTGCTGCTCGAAGCGTTATTGGTGCAGTGGGCAGAGCTGACCGGTCGAGGGTAGACTGGCCTGCGCTGCGCCACACAAACGGATCACCCACGGGGAGTCACGATGAGTTTGCCACTGAGTCCAGGTCCACGTAATGGCATTCTGTCCCTGACCATCAAGGACAAGTCAGTCCTTTACGCCGCGTATATGCCCTTCATCAGGAACGGCGGGCTGTTCATCCCAACCAGCAAAAGCTACAAGCTGGGTGACGAGGTGTTCATGCTGCTGAACCTGATGGACGAGCCGGAGAAAATCCCGGTGGCCGGCAAAGTCACCTGGATCACGCCCAAGGGCGCCCAAGGTAACCGCGCAGCCGGCGTGGGCGTGCAGTTCAACGACGGCGACAACACCGCGCGCAACATGATTGAAAATTACCTGGCCGGCGCCCTCAAGTCCGACCGTCCCACTCACACGATGTAAGTTGCCACGCTCCCATGCTCGTAGATTCCCATTGCCACCTCGATCGTCTTGACCTCACCGAACACGCAGGCTCCCTGGATGCGGCGCTTGAAGCGGCGCGGGGCAGGGGTGTCGGGCATTTTCTCTGCATTGGCGTGAGTGCCGACAACGCAGGCGCGGTCAAGGCGCTGGCCGAGCGGTACGACGACGTGGATTGCTCGGTAGGGATTCATCCGCTGGACCTCAAGCCGGGCGAAGCGCCTGCGCTGGAGTGGTTGCTGGCTGAGCTGGATCACCCGCGCGTGGTGGCCATCGGCGAAACCGGCCTGGATTATCACTACGAGCCCGAAGCGGCTGACCTGCAGCAGGCTTCGTTTCGTTTGCACCTGCAGGCCGCAAACATCACGGGCAAGGCGGTGATCGTACACACCCGTGGCGCCCGTGCCGACACGCTGACCCTGCTGCGCGAAGCGGCGTTGCCCCAGGGCGGCGTGCTGCATTGCTTCACTGAAGACTGGGAGATGGCCAAGGCCGCGCTGGACCTGGGCTTTTATATTTCCTTGTCGGGCATCGTCACCTTCCGCAATGCCGAAGCGCTGCGGGACGTGGCCAGCAAAGTGCCGGCGGATCGGCTGCTGGTGGAAACCGATTCGCCGTATCTGGCGCCTATCCCGTACCGGGGCAAACCCAATCTGCCTCAGTACGTGCGCGAAGTGGCGGAGTTTCTGGCCATGTTGCGCGGCGAAAGCTACGAGCGCTTTGCCGAGCAGACTACCGACAACTTCCGCCGTCTGTTTCCACTGGCTCACGTCAGCGTCTGAAGCAGTAAATCGCAGGCAAAAAAAACCCGGGTTCTGGGGGGTGAATCCGGGCTAAGACCATTAGGAGTAAAACAAAGACACGCTGTCCGTCTGTGTCTTTACTGGCGCGCCATTTGGGGGAGATGCCACGTCAGCGACTGTAAGTATTGGTCAGATTCAGCCGACGTCCAGCGCTGTTTGTACGTTTTTTAAACAGTTTTGGAATACCCCGCCCGGTCTTGATACCCCAAACCCAACCCTCGATGTTGATTCTCCGCGACCTGCCTGAAAGTTCTTCGATTTGGCCTGACGGCGCCCTTAACTGCGCCCCGAGAATTTTCAGCACCGTGCGGTCACACTTTTTACAGTCTTGCGATTGGCGATCATTTCGCGAGCGCTTGTCTGGTTCTGGCAGTCAATGTGGTCGGAGAACGGATGATCCGTGCAATTTGATAAGAGATAGGCATAATGTGCAGCTTCGATTTGGAACCCACAGTCGCCTTCCTATGCAGAAAGAACCTCGTAAAGTCCGTGAGTTTCGGCGTCGTGAGCAGGAAATTCTCGACATCGCGCTCAAACTTTTCCTCGAACAGGGCGAAGACAGCGTCACGGTCGAAATGATCGCGGATGCGGTCGGTATCGGCAAAGGCACGATCTACAAACACTTCAAATCCAAGGCCGAAATTTACCTGCGCCTGATGCTCGACTACGAGCGCGATTTGAATGAGCTGCTGATGTCTGCCGACGTCGACAAGGACAAGGAGGCGCTGTCCCGCGCCTACTTCGAGTTCCGCATGCGCGATCCGCAGCGCTACCGATTGTTTGATCGCCTGGAAGAAAAGGTAGTCAAGGGCAGTCAGGTGCCAGAGATGGTGGGCGAACTGCACAAGATCCGCGCCTCCAACTTTGAACACCTGACGCTGCTGATCAAGGGCCGTATCACCGAAGGCAAGCTTGAGGATGTGCCGCCGTATTTTCACTACTGCGCGGCATGGGCATTGGTGCACGGCGCCGTGGCGCTTTATCACTCTCCGTTCTGGAGCAATGTGCTCGAAGATCAGGAAGGCTTCTTCCAGTTCCTGATGGACATCGGCGTGCGCATGGGCAACAAGCGCAAGCGTGATGGCGACCCGGCTCAACAGCCCAAGCCGGAAATCTCCGACAGCTGACTGAAGTGGCGCAAAAGCTGCATTAGACGACCATTCGCCGGTTTTCCGTCGCCGGCCTTTGGAGAGAATGATGCGTAGCCTGCTGTTAGTACTGGCGCTGTTGGCTTTGAGTGGTTGCATGCACGTGAGCGATATGGCGCAGGGCGCGCGTGATGAACTCAGCGACGCCGGGCTGCTGGATCACAGCTCTACCCGCCGGGTCAGCAACTGGCGCTTGCAGCCGGACTCTTTCATCTTTATCGCCCAGGGTGCATTTGTGCCGCCGGGTGGCGCTTATCCCCGTCCCAACGTCGTCGCCGAAGAAGCCTTCAAGGGCTTCGTCGAGTATTTCCCTATGGTCCGCCGGGCCAAGGGCCCCGAAGGTCTGGACGAGGCGATGAACGAAGCGCGGGCGGCAGGCGCTCACTACCTGTTGTACACCCGGTTTGCTCGGGCCGATGACCGCATTGGCAACTTCGATGAGTGGTCCGATCAGGAAGCCCTCGACCGGCTGGGCATCGACAGCGGTGTCATTCAACTGATGTTGATCGAAACCAATACCCGTTATCTGATCGATTCAGCGCGCATTCACAGCCGCGGCGGGTTGCTGACTCTGCATGACACCAAACCTGAAGATTTGCTTGGTCCGCCCATGGAAGACTACGCTCGTAGCCTCATTGGTGTAGAGCGTCGCTAAGGAGCAAGCATGAGTGATCCGGGCAAGGCCGACGATTTGTTGGCGCAGATCGCAGGTTCCGGCAAGGGGTTGCCGCCGGTGCACCTGTGGAATCCGGCTTTTTGTGGCGATATCGACATGCGCATCGCCCGGGACGGCACCTGGTACTACCTGGGTACGCCTATCGGCCGAAAACCCATGGTGCGCTTGTTCTCCAACATCATTCGCCGGGACGGTGACAGCTACTTTCTGATCACCCCGGCGGAGAAAGTCGGTATCACGGTCGACGACGCGCCTTTCGTCGCGGTGCTGCTGGAGGTGCAGGGGGAGGGCGAGCAGCAGGTGCTGCGTTTTACCACCCATGTCGACGACAGTGTAGAGGCAGGCCCCGACCATCCACTGCGGGTCACGATCGACCCGGTCACGCAAACGCCGTCGCCTTATCTGTTGGTGCGCAGCAACCTCGAAGCGCTGATTCATCGCAACGTGTTCTACCAACTGGTGGATCTGGCGGTCACGCGGGAGATCGACGGCGAGCGTTGGCTTGGTGTGTGGAGCAACGGTCAATTCTTCACGATCGGTCTGGAGCCATGAGGTCGGACCTCGCCAAACGTCTCGTCCACCGCCCTGGCTGCAGTGCCCGTTCAATTGCCTGTCGTGTGATCGGCGGGTACAGTGCCGCTCCCTGATTTTCCTGAGGTTTTTGCATGAGCCAGTCCTTTGATATCGCCGTTGTCGGCGCCACCGGTACTGTCGGCGAAACCATCGTCCAGATTCTTGAAGAATTCGAGTTCCCGGTTGGCACGCTTAATTTGCTGGCCAGCGCCGAATCTGCTGGCCACTCGGTACCTTTTCGGGGCAAGAACGTCCGTGTGCGCGAAGTCGATGAATTCGATTTCGGCAAGGTCCGGTTGGCGTTCTTCGCGGCGGGTCCGGCCATTACTCGTAGTTATGCAGCCCGCGCTACTGCCGCCGGCTGCGCGGTGATTGATCTGTCCGCCGGCCTTGCCGTCGAGCAGGCGCCCAATATCATTCCTGAAATCAACGCCGCGCTGCTGGCCGGCCTGACCAGGCCGTTTCAGGTCGCGTGTCCGAGCCCGAGCGCGGCAGCCCTGGCGTTGGTCATTGCCCCACTGCGCGATGTACTCGACGTGCAGCGACTCAGCGTCACGGCTTGCCTGGCCGTCTCGAGCCAAGGGCGCGAAGGCGTGACCGAGCTGGCGCGGCAGACCACCGAGCTGCTCAATATCCGTCCGCTGGAACCCAAAGTGTTTGATCGGCAGATGGCGTTCAACGTGCTGGCGCAAGTCGGTACGCCAGACGCCCAGGGCCATGTCCCGCTGGAAAAACGTTTGGTTGCCGAGTTGCGCGAGTTGCTGGCGCTGCCTTTACTCAAGGTTTCTGCAACGTGCATTCAGGTGCCGGTGTTTTTCGGCGACAGTTTCAGCGTGTCATTGCAGGCCGCAGGCCCGGTTGACCTCGCAGCGGTCAATGCACTGTTCGACGCGGCGCAGGGTGTGGAGCTGGTCGACGCCGGGGATTATCCGACCGCAGTAGGTGATGCTGTCGGGCAGGACACGGTCTATGTAGGACGTGTCCGCCAGGGTATCGACGATGCGTCGGAACTCAATTTCTGGGTCACGTCTGATAATGTGCGCAAGGGCGCGGCGCTCAATGCTGTGCAGGTGGCGCAATTGTTGATAAAAGACGTTGTGTAAAAGATACTTGCCGACAATTCGAAGAATCATTCTAGCTGTGGCGTGACGACACGCCCAACGCCCTAGCAGGCTTTATCTTCTCGGTTGCCGGGGAATTTTTAAAACAAGGGATGGGCTATGGTTCAGGTTCGTAAACTGGTATTAGCAATCGCTACGGCTTCGGCGCTGTCATCCGGTATGGCAAACGCGCTCGGGCTCGGTGGTCTGACCGTCAAGTCGACGCTCAATCAACCGCTGCTGGCCGAAATCGAGCTGACACAAGTGCAGGACCTGAACGCTGCGCAGGTAGTGCCCAGCCTCGCCACCTCTGCAGAGTTCGCCCAGGCGGGCGTAGGACGAACGGCCATCTTGGATGACTTGACGTTTACGCCGGTCATCAACGCCAACGGCCGAAGCGTCCTGCGCATCACCTCGACCAAACCGGTCCGTGACCCGTATGTGAAATTCCTCGTGCAGGTGCTGTGGCCCAACGGCCGGGCACTGCGCGAATACAGCCTGTTGCTCGACCCGCCAAAGCCAGCCCCGGAAGCTGCCGTCCCGGCTGCGCCTGCCGCTCAATTGCCGTCGACCGCACCAACACCGGCGCCCGCCCAGGCCGAGCCTGCCACACCGCCATCGGCGCCCGCTGCTGCCGAACCTGCCGCACCGGCCAAACCTGAATTCACCCAATACACCACGCTCAACAACGACACGTTGTGGGAGATCGCCGAGCGCGTGCGCAATGGCGGCACCGTTCAGCAGACCATGCTGGCGATCCAGGCGCTGAACCCGGACGCGTTCATTGCCGGCAATATCAACCGGTTGAAAAAGGGCCAGGTGTTGCGCCTGCCAAGCCCCGCGGAATCGACCGCAATGCCGCAGCCGCGCGCGGTTGCCGAAGTCGCTGAACAGAACCTGGCCTGGCGTCAGGGCCGCCGTTTGCCAAGCGGCGCCCGTCAGGTCGATGCCACGCGCCGCAACCGTGCGGACGCTGCGCCTTCGCAGATCGATGCCAAGGACAATCTCAGTCTGGTGTCCGCCACCGCAAGGCCCGGCGACAAAGGCGCTGCGGGTGATGCCGCCCTGGCCAACAAACTGGCCACGACCCAGGAAAGCCTGGACAGCACGCGCCGCGACAACGACGAACTGAAAAGCCGCATGGGCGATCTGCAAAGTCAGGTCGACAAGCTGCAGCGGCTGATTCAACTGAAAAACGACCAGTTGGCGAAGATGCAGGCCGCTGGCGCTGCCGTGCCGCCGCCCGTGGTTGACCCCGCCAGCACGGTCAGCCCCAACAGCGTGACCAACCCTAACAACGCGGCCAATCCGGCGAGCGCCGCTGATTCTGCGATGCCGGCCACTGTGGTGCCGAACCCTGCGATCCCGGACGTACCGGGCAAGCTGCCGAACGAAATCGCGCCGGAAGATGCGTTGCCGGTGGACGGCGCTACCGTCAGCGCCGCCACGCCGGAGCAACCGCTGGCCGTTACGCCTGCCGAGCCTGAAACCGACGCGTCCAATAATCCGTTCAACAAGCTGCTGGCCAGCCCGTTATTGCTTGGGCTGGTGGGTGGCGGTGCACTGCTGATCCTGTTGTTGCTGCTCCTGCTGCTGGCGCGCCGTCGTAACGCACAGGTCGAAGCAGAGAAACACCGGAAGATGGCCCGCGCCCTGGCAGAAGAATCCGAGTTCGGTTCTGACATGGATTTGCCGCAAAGCAGCTTCGAAGGCCTGGAGGTACCCCCTCCTGCCCCAAAGTTGCAGCCGGCGCCGACCGTAGTGGCCGAGCCGGCCCGCGAACACCCGGCTGATGCGCTGGTTCAGGCTGAAATCCACATTGCATACGGACGCACCAATCAGGCCGTCGAGTTGCTGGAAGAAGCTCTGCGCGAAGAGCCTCACCGCAGCGACCTGCGCCTGAAACTGATGGAGATCCATGCTCAGCAGGACGACCAGGCCGAGTTTGTCGCCCAGGAGCGCAAGCTGGTGGCCACCGGTCAGAACCACGCTGAAGCCCAGGAGTTGAAAAGCCGTTACCCGGCCATGGCAACGGCGTCTGCCGTCGCGGCTGCTGCAGCGGCGGCGGCTGTCCTGGCGTCGCAGTCGGATGCCCGGTACGTCGAAGACCTGATGCGCGACGATGCGCCTGAAGCTGAAACGGCGCCGGTTGTTCAAGCCCCTGTCGCGCCAGCCCCGGCGCAGGAGCCTGATGATTTCGACACCGCGTTCGATTTGAGCCTGGACGAACTCGAAGCAGCATCGCCGACCCATGTGGAGGATCGTTCTGCTGATCCGAAGCTCGATGATCTGGATTTTGACGCGCCGCTGAAGCACGCGGCGTCTGCCGATCTGGATTTCGATGCCATCCTGCGTGAACAGACTGAAGCCTCGACCACCAAGCCGGATGACCTGGCTGACTTTGACCTGGACCTGTCCGACGACGCGCCGGCACTGAAAGCCGAGGATGACTACCTGCTCGGGCTGGACGATGAGTTGCGCGAGTTGCCTGCCTTCGACGAGACACCGGACTTCGGCCCGCTAAACGCCAAGACGGACACGGAGGACGATCTTGACCTGCCGGAAGACTTCGACCTGTCGCTGGCCGACGAGATCGAAACCGAGCAGGCCTCGGCCGCTTTCGCGTCGGAAATCGACGACGTCAACGCCGAGCTTGAGCGCTTGTCGCAAAGCCTCGAGCAACCGCCCATCGCCAAGCCGTTTGATAGCACGCCGACGTTTACCGCAGAGGACGCATTGCTGGCCGATGACGACGAACCGGAGTTCGATTTCCTGTCGGGCACTGACGAGGCGGCGACCAAGCTTGACCTGGCGCGTGCCTACATTGAAATGGGCGACGCCGATGGCGCGCGTGACATCCTCGACGAGGTCGTGGCCGAAGGCGACGATGGTCAGATCTCCGAAGCGCGCGAGATGCTGTCGCGTCTAGCCTGATCTGAAGGCTGTACCGCAAACGACCGCTTCGGCGGTCGTTTGCATTTGTGGGTGGCGCGCGTGGCGTCTTTTTTCTGCCGCCGTATAATGGCGCCCCTTGCGCATCTCCACAGGCTTTAAGTTCTTGGCAACCACATACGACGAGGCACAGACAGCTGCAGCCGAAATGGCAGCTGAAGGGTATTCCCGCATCGCACTGGGCGTTGAATACAAAGGGTCGCGCTACAGCGGCTGGCAGCGTCAGGCATCGGGCGTGACCACCGTGCAGGAAACCCTGGAAAACGCACTGGCCAAAGTGGCCGATTCACCTGTCAGCCTGATGTGTGCCGGGCGCACCGATGCCGGGGTCCACGCCTGTGGCCAGGTGGTGCATTTCGACACCCGTGCCGAGCGGACCATGAAAGCCTGGACCATGGGCGCCAATATCAATCTGCCCCACGACATCAGCGTGACCTGGGCGAAGGTTGTCCCGGCGCATTTCCATGCCCGTTTCAAGGCCATCGCCCGACGTTACCGCTACGTGATCTACAACGACCCGATCCGACCGGCGCACCTGAACCAGGAGATCACCTGGAACTACCGCCCCCTGGACGTCGAGCGCATGGCGCTGGCGGCGGATTACTTGGTCGGCACCCATGATTTCAGTGCGTTTCGTGCCGGGCAGTGCCAGGCCAAGTCGCCGATCAAGCAGTTGCATCACCTTCGGGTGACCCGCCACGGCAAAATGATCGTGATCGATGTGCGCGCCAATGCCTTTCTGCACCACATGGTGCGCAACATAGCCGGCGTGTTGATGACCATCGGGACAGGGGAGCGACCGGTGGAATGGATGCATGAAGTGCTGGAAAGCCGCATCCGTCGCACGGGGGGTGTAACCGCGCATCCGGCGGGCCTGTATCTGGTGGGTGTCGAGTACCGGGATGAGTTTCCACTGCCCGAGCGCTACATCGGTCCGCACTTTCTGACAGGCTTCGCCGAACTTGACGGCTGACGCCTGGAAAAGCATTTGTTAACATCCGGGACTTTCAGCAAAGACCCGAGGGTTTTCACGACATGTCAGCCGTTCGCAGCAAGATCTGCGGGATTACTCGCATAGAAGACGCGCTGGCCGCCGTTGAAGCCGGCGCCGATGCCATCGGATTCGTGTTTTACCCCAAGAGCCCTCGCGCGGTCACGGTTCAACAGGCGCGCGCCATCATTGCTGCGCTGCCGCCCTTCATTTCTACCGTTGGGCTGTTCGTCAATGCCAGTGCCTGCGAGCTGAATGAGACACTCGATGCCGTGCCGCTGGACCTGCTGCAATTTCATGGTGACGAAACCCCTGAGCAGTGCGAAGGCTTTCATCGCCCGTTCATCAAGGCGCTGCGGGTCAAGGCCGGTGATGACATTGCCGCCGCCTGCAGGCTGTATTCCGGCGCCAGCGGCATTCTGCTGGATACTTATGTCGCCGGCGTCCCCGGCGGGACAGGCGAAACCTTCGACTGGGCGCTGATTCCCAAGCAATTGAGCAAACCCATTATTCTCGCCGGTGGCCTGACCTCAGCGAACGTGGCACAGGCCATCGCTCAGGTGCAGCCCTACGCAGTGGACGTCAGCGGCGGCGTCGAGAAGAGCAAAGGCATCAAGGATCACGACAAGATTCGCGCGTTCATGAGTGCGGTGCACGGCGCGTAAACAGCCGCCCGGCAGTCGGGTTCGGAGCGCGATGTGACGGTCGGCGCACGGGTGCCGTCCACTAGCCTGCCGCCGCAGATTGCGGGCAGGTCCAAATGTATGAGCGAAGACGTCAGGCGTCTCGCTGCAGGAAGTTGAGGGTAGCGCTCCGAGTGCGGGTGCGGCAGGTCAGGCTTCAGGCCGATCGCTGCGTCAGCAGGTGACGAACGTTACACATGAATCTAGCTTAAGGGCATGCGCGTGGCACAAGCCGCCACTGCGCTCGAGCCACCGGTATTGGAGAAAGAAAGCATGAGCAACTGGTTGGTAGACAAACTGATCCCTTCGATCATGCGTTCCGAGGTCAAGAAGAGCTCGGTACCTGAAGGGCTTTGGCACAAGTGCCCTTCCTGCGAGGCGGTCCTGTACCGGCCGGAGCTGGAAAAGACCCTCGATGTTTGCCCCAAGTGCAACCACCACATGCGTATCAACGCGCGCTCGCGCTTGAACATCTTTCTGGACACCGAAGGTCGCGAAGAAATCGGCGCTGACCTGGAGCCGGTGGACCGCCTCAAGTTTCGCGACAGCAAGAAGTACAAGGACCGCCTGACCGCCGCGCAGAAACAGACCGGCGAAAAAGACGCGCTGGTCTCCATGAGCGGCACATTGCTGGGCATGCCGGTAGTGGCCGTCGCCTTTGAGTTCTCCTTCATGGGCGGCTCGATGGGCGCCATCGTCGGTGAACGCTTCGTCCAGGCCGCCAACTACGCGCTGGAAAAACGCTGCCCCATGGTGTGCTTCGCCGCTTCCGGTGGTGCGCGCATGCAGGAAGCCCTGATTTCCCTGATGCAAATGGCCAAGACCTCCGCAGTGCTTGCGCGCTTGCGTGAAGAAGGCTTGCCGTTCATCTCCGTGTTGACCGACCCGGTCTATGGCGGCGTTTCCGCCAGTCTGGCGATGCTGGGTGACGTGATCGTCGCCGAACCGAAGGCCCTCATCGGTTTTGCCGGTCCTCGCGTCATCGAACAGACCGTGCGCGAAAAACTGCCTGAAGGCTTCCAGCGCAGCGAATTCCTGCTGGAGCACGGTGCAATCGACATGATCATTCATCGTCAGGAACTGCGTCAGCGCCTGGGCAATGTCCTGGCGCAGATGATGGGGCTGCCGACACCGAAGTTCATCGCACCCAAGATCGAACCGATCGTCGTTCCGCCTGTTCCGGCCAACCTATGACCCAACGTGCTCTGGCCGATTGGCTCGCGTACCTCGAGCAGTTGCACCCGTCGGCCATTGACATGGGGCTGGAGCGCTCGCAACAGGTGGCGCTCAAGCTGGGGCTGACCCGGCCTGCGCCGCGGGTGATCACGGTCACCGGCACCAATGGCAAGGGCTCCACCTGCGCGTTCGTTGCCCGGTTGCTGCAAAGCCAGGGTTTGAAAGTGGGTGTCTACAGCTCCCCGCATCTGCTGCGTTACAACGAGCGGGTGCAGGTGCAGGGCGTCGAGGCCACCGATGCGCAGCTGTGCGACGCCTTTGCCGTGATCGAAGCAGCGCGCGGCGACATTTCCCTGACCTACTTCGAGATGGGCACCCTCGCGGCGTTCTGGCTGTTCGAGCAGGCGTCGCTGGATGCCGTGGTGCTGGAAGTGGGACTGGGCGGGCGTCTGGACGCGGTGAACTTGGTGGACGCCGACCTGGCACTGGTCACCAGTATCGGTGTTGATCATGCCGAGTGGCTGGGCGATACGCGCGAATCAGTGGCGTTCGAAAAGGCCGGGATTTTTCGGGAAGGGCGTCCCGCCTTGTGTGGGGACATCGACCCGCCTGCGTCGCTGCTTGAGCGGGCCCAGGCGCTGAATTGCCCGTTGTCGTTGCGCGGCCACGAGTTTGACCTGACCATCGTCGGCGACAGCTGGAACTGGTTCGGCACCGACGAAAACGGCCAGCGTATCGAACTCTTGAATTTGCCATTGCTGGACCTGCCGATGCAGAACGCCGCGCTGGCGCTACAGGCATACCTGCTGCTGGGCTTGCCGTGGGAGGCCGGTTCGATCCGCACGGCATTACTCGCCACCCACGTGACAGGCCGTCTGGATCGGCGCGCGTTCCGCTGGCAGGGCAAGGACCTGACTGTCTTGCTGGACGTGGGACACAACCCCCACGCCGCGTACTTTCTGGCTGAGCGCCTGGCGCAGCGGCCGGTTGCCGGCAAGCGTCTGGCGGTGTTCGGCCTGCTCAACGACAAAGACCTGCGTGGTGTCTTGACCGCGATGGCCGACAGTATGGAAAGCTGGGCGGTCGCGCCGCTGCCCACAGCGCGCAGTCGGCCTGCCGAGGAAATCGCTGCAGCGTTGCAGAGCCTCGGCGCCCAGGTCTCGTCTTACCCGGACATTGCGCAGGCACTTGAAGCACAATGCGCGCACGCGACAGTCGACGATGAGATTGTGCTGTTCGGGTCTTTTTATTGCGTTGCCGACGGGCTGGAATGGCTGAGTCGGCATGCCACGGAGGAAGTTGCAAATGGCTTTGCTTGATAAGGCTTACAAGCAACGAATGGTCGGTGCCCTGGTGCTGGTCGCGGTCGCAGTGATTTTCCTGCCGATGCTGTTCTCGCGTCAGGACGAGGCACGCCATGTGCAAGTCGACGCACCCGCTGCGCCGCAAGCGCCTGCTGCACCACAGGTCAAAGTCGACCCGGTCAGCGTGCCCGAGCAAACACCCTTGCCGCAGGAGCCGGTGCCAAGCGACGAAGAGGTGGCTCAACAGAACGCCCAGCCCACGATGCCCATCGCGCCTGCGCCAAACAAACCGGTGTCGCAAGCGGCGCCCGCTGCCAAGCCAGCGCCTGCTCCCGCACCGGTGGCGAAACCGGCGCCGGCTGCGGCAACACCTGCGCCCGCGGCGTCTGCGGCGTCCACCGAAAGCCGTGTGGATGCCAATGGCCTGTCCGTCAGCTGGTCGGTGCAACTGGCCAGCCTGTCCAATCGGGCCAACGCCGACAACCTGCAGAAAACCCTGCGCACCCAGGGCTATAACGCCTACATCCGCACGTCCGACGGCGTGAACCGGGTCTTCGTCGGGCCGTTGATCGAGCGTGCCGAAGCCGATCGCCTGCGCGATCAGCTCGACAAGCAGCAAAAGCTCAAGGGCATTGTCGTGCGGTTCCAGCCAGAGCGGCGTTAACGGTCATGCGGTCCCTGTAGGAGCGAATTCATTCGCGAAGCTTTGTTCCAGGCGCTGTCTATCTATCGGCCGGGACACCGTTTGCGAATAAATTCGCTCCTACCGTTTCGGGACGACCATTTATGTGTCCGGTCAACCATTGACCCCGTTAATCAGCCCCCACTGAAATACCCGCTTACCGCCGGGGCGGCGCTCTGCTAAAATGCGCCGCCTTATCCGTCTGTAGGCGTGAACGTGCCATTTACTCCGGTTGACTGGGCGATCCTTGCGATTGTCGCCATCTCCGCCTTGATCAGTCTCAAGCGAGGCTTCGTCAAAGAAGCACTGTCCTTGCTGACCTGGATCATCGCCGGAGTGGTTGCCTGGATGTTCGGCGGGTCGCTGTCGCAGTACCTGGTCAATTACATCGATGCACCTTCGGCACGCGTGATTGCGGGCTGCACCATTCTTTTTGTCGCCACACTGTTGGTCGGCGCCATGGTCAACTTTCTGATTGGAGAACTGATACGCGTCACCGGCCTGTCCGGGACCGATCGTTTTCTGGGTATGGTCTTCGGCGCGGCGCGTGGAGGCCTGCTGGTTGTAGTGGCGGTCGGGCTGTTGAGCCTGGGCCCCGTGCAGCAGGATCAATGGTGGCAGCAGTCAAAGCTGCTCCCGCAATTTGTCATGATCGCTGACTGGTCGAAAAACCTGATTCTCGGGTTGTCCAGCAAGTGGTTAGCCAGCGGAATCAGCGTACCTGTTGATATTCCGTTCAAGGATCACCTCCTGCCGCCTACAACGCCGCAGGATGTGCTCGGTAAATCCAGTTCCACTAAGTAGGGGTTGTGTCGCATGTGTGGCATCGTCGGTATCGTCGGCAAGTCGAACGTCAATCAGGCGCTGTATGACGCGCTCACCGTCCTCCAGCACCGCGGCCAGGACGCTGCCGGTATCGTAACCAGCCACGACGGCCGGTTATTCCTGCGCAAGGACAACGGGTTGGTCCGTGATGTATTCCACCAGCGCCACATGCAGCGGCTGGTCGGGCACATGGGCATCGGTCACGTGCGTTACCCCACGGCGGGCAGCTCGACGTCCGCCGAAGCTCAACCGTTCTACGTCAACTCGCCGTATGGCATCACCCTGGCCCACAACGGCAACTTGACCAACGTCGAGCAGCTGGCCAAGGAGATCTACGAGTCTGACCTGCGCCACGTCAATACCAATTCCGACTCGGAAGTCCTGCTGAACGTGTTCGCCCACGAACTCGCCGTGCGCGGCAAGTTGCAGCCCACCGAAGAGGACATCTTCGCCGCCGTGACCGACGTGCATCACCGCTGCCGTGGTGGCTATGCGGTAGTCGCGATGATCACCGGCTACGGCATCGTCGGCTTCCGCGACCCGGACGCCATCCGCCCGATCGTGTTCGGCCAGCGGCACACGGACGAAGGCGTCGAGTACATGATCGCCTCCGAAAGCGTTGCCCTCGACGTGCTCGGCTTCACCCTGATTCGCGATCTGGCGCCGGGTGAGGCGGTCTACATCACTGAAGACGGCAAGCTGCACACCCGTCAGTGCGCGACCAACCCGAAATACGCCCCCTGCATCTTCGAACACGTCTATCTGGCGCGTCCGGACTCGATCATCGACGGCATCTCCGTCTACAAGGCGCGTCTGCGCATGGGCGAGAAGCTGGGCGACAAGATCCTGCGCGAGCGTCCGGATCACGACATCGACGTGGTCATCCCGATTCCCGACACCAGCCGGACCGCCGCGCTTGAGCTGGCGAACCATCTGGGCGTCAAATTCCGCGAAGGCTTCGTCAAGAACCGCTACATCGGCCGCACGTTCATCATGCCGGGCCAGGCGGCACGGAAAAAATCCGTGCGCCAGAAGCTCAACGCCATCGAGCTTGAGTTCCGTGGCAAGAACGTGATGCTGGTGGATGACTCCATCGTGCGTGGCACCACGTGCAAGCAGATCATCCAGATGGCCCGTGAAGCCGGCGCCAAGAACGTGTATTTCTGCTCCGCGGCCCCGGCCGTGCGCTTCCCCAACGTCTACGGCATCGACATGCCGAGTGCTCACGAGCTGATCGCGCATAACCGCACCACCCAGGACGTGGCCGACCTCATCGGTGCCGACTGGTTGATCTATCAGGACTTGACTGACCTGATCGAAGCGGTGAGCGGCAGCAAGAAGATCAAGATCGATAACTTCGATTGCTCGGTCTTCGACGGCAAGTACGTGACCGGTGATATCGACGAGCATTACCTGAACAAGATCGAGCAGGCGCGCAATGACGCCTCCAAGGTCAAGACTCAGGCCGTGAGCGCGATCATCGATCTGTACAACAACTAATTCAGACAAGGAGTAGACGGCATGACTCAGGAATGGGATGCCGGTCGACTGGACAGCGATCTTGAAGGCGTGGGTTTCGATACCCTCGCTGTTCGCGCCGGTCAGCACCGTACGCCGGAAGGCGAGCACAGCGATCCGTTGTTCTTCACTTCCAGCTACGTGTTCCGAACGGCGGCAGACGCGGCAGCGACTTTTGCCGGTGACAAGCCGGGCAACGTTTATTCGCGCTACACCAACCCGACCGTGCATTCGTTCGAAGAACGAATGGCTGCGCTTGAAGGGGGCGAGCAGGCGGTGGGCACCTCCACCGGCATGTCCGCCATCCTCGCCACCGTGATGAGCCTGTGCAGTGCAGGCGATCACGTGCTGGTGTCCAAGAGCGTGTTCGGTTCGACCATCAGCCTGTTCGAAAAGTACTTCAAGCGCTTCGGCGTGCAGGTCGATTACGTGCCGCTGGCCGAATTGTCCGGCTGGGACGCGGCCATCAAGCCGAACACCAAATTGCTGTTCGTCGAGTCGCCCTCCAACCCGCTGGCTGAGTTGGTCGACATCGCTGCCCTGGCTGAAATCGCTCACGCCAAGGGTGCATTGCTGGTGGTGGACAACTGCTTCTGCACCCCGGCCTTGCAGCGTCCTTTGCTGATGGGCGCAGACGTGGTCACGCATTCGGCGACCAAGTTCATCGACGGCCAGGGCCGGGCGATGGGTGGCGTGGTCGTCGGGCGCACCGAGCACATGAAAGAAGTGGTCGGTTTCCTGCGCACGGCCGGGCCGAGCCTGAGCCCGTTCAACGCCTGGCTGTTCCTCAAGGGCCTCGAAACCCTGACCATCCGCATGCGGGCCCACTGCCAGAGCGCGCTTGAACTGGCGCAGTGGCTGGAGCAGCAGGACGGCATCGAGAAAGTGCATTACGCCGGTCTTGAAAGCCACCCGCAGCACGAGTTGGCCAAGCGTCAACAGAAGGCTTTCGGTGCGGTGGTCAGTTTCGAAGTGAAGGGCGGCAAGGACGGCGCCTGGCGTTTCATCGACGCCACGCGCCTGATCTCCATCACGGCCAATCTGGGCGACACCAAGACCACCATCACGCACCCGAGCACCACGTCCCACGGCCGTCTTTCGCCGCAGGAACGTGAGTCCGCCGGGATCCTCGACAGCCTGATCCGGGTTGCCGTGGGTCTGGAAGATGTCGCTGACCTCAAGGCCGATCTGTCGCGCGGTCTGGCCGCACTGTGATTGCGCGTGAGGGCTGACGTTGACTGATTACGTGATGGACGCCGTTGCTGTCCACAATGGCCGGGTCGCACTGGTCACCGGCGCGGCGCGAGGCATCGGCCTGGGGATTGCAGCCTGGCTGATTGCCGAAGGCTGGCAGGTTGTGCTGGCCGATATCGATCCCCGGCGTGGGCCGATTGTGGCTGACGTGCTGGGGGAAAACGCCTCGTTCGTGGTCATGGACGTCGCCCGCGAAGAGCAAGTAGCGGCCGGCGTGGCCCATGTGCTGGGCCGGTTCGGGCGTCTCGATGCGCTGGTGTGCAACGCGGCGGTCGCCGACCCGCACAACACCGTACTGGAAAGTCTGGAGCTTTCTCACTGGAACCGCGTGCTGGCGGTCAACCTCAGCGGTCCCATGCTGCTGGCCAAGCACTGTGCGCCTTACTTGCGCGCCCACTGCGGCAGCATCGTGAATATCGCGTCCACCCGTGCCCGTCAATCTGAAGCCGATACCGAGGCCTACGCCGCCAGCAAGGGCGGCGTGCTAGCGTTGACCCATGCCCTGGCGATCAGCCTGGGGCCTGAGGTGCGGGTCAATGCGGTCAGTCCCGGCTGGATTGACGCCCGTGACCCCTCTGCCCGTCGGGCCGAGCCTTTGTCGGACGTCGACCACGCCCAGCACCCGGCCGGCAGGGTAGGGACGGTGGAGGATGTCGCGTCGATGGTCGCCTGGTTGCTGTCCCGGCACGCCGGGTTCGTCACAGGTCAGGAATTCGTGGTGGACGGCGGCATGAGTCGCAAGATGGTCTACGCGTAATGCAGCGCTGCAAGCGGTAAGCTTCAAGCTGTAAGTAAAAGCGAGTCCAGGTGGCTCGCTTTTTTGCTTTTGGCTTGCCGCTTGAAACTTGCCGCTTGAGGCTGCTGTTAAAAAAACTTCAAGCAGGCTATTGACTTAGCATCATCACCTGCGTAAATTTCGCGGCCTCAACGAAGCAAAGGGTGATTAGCTCAGCTGGGAGAGCAGCTGCCTTACAAGCAGCGGGTCGGCGGTTCGATCCCGTCATCACCCACC
>NZ_JBEGED010000039.1:0-4405 GCF_040202885.1 Xanthomonas sp. WHRI 1810A | reverse complement strand
GTATCCGTCCGGCCAAGTCATCTACCCAGCGCTGCAAAGCCAAGACATGGTGTGCACTTAATTTAAGTGGACACCAGTTCTAGCCTTTTAAGCGGGTATTTCATGCAGCCACAACGCCGTTCCTACTCCAACTCCTTCAAAGTCCAGGTCATCCAAGAGTGCGCCCAGCCTCGTGCCTCGATTGCCAGCGTCGCCCTCAGCCATAGCCTCAACGCAAACCTCGTCCACAAATGGATTCGGGTTCATGCGCAGAAAAGCACGGCGCTGCAACCTGCATTCATTCCGTTACCCATCCAGTTGGCCGGAGCAAATTCGCAAGCGGCATCCTCGAACATCTGCGTTGAGATCCAGCACCCGAGCGGCACCGTCAAAGTGAACTGGCCAAGCGAAAATGCTGCTGCCTGCGCGACCTTTCTTCGAGACCTGCTGCGATGATCCGCATCGACTTCATCTGGCTCGCTACTGAGCCGATGGACATGCGAGCGGGCACCGAAACCGCGTTAGCCAGGGTGATCGCGGTGTTCGGTGCGGCGAAGCCGCACTGTGCTTATCTGTTCGCCAACCGCCGGGCCACTCGGATGAAAGTTCTGGTGCATGACGGCTTCGGGATCTGGCTGGCG
Organism: Xanthomonas sp. WHRI 1810A; assembly: GCF_040202885.1. Taxonomy (NCBI): domain Bacteria; kingdom Pseudomonadati; phylum Pseudomonadota; class Gammaproteobacteria; order Lysobacterales; family Lysobacteraceae; genus Xanthomonas; species Xanthomonas sp. WHRI 1810A. The sequence goes on along the minus strand of NZ_JBEGED010000039.1, from coordinate 3,785 downwards.
GCTCGCCGTTTGAATCAAGGCAAGTTCCACTGGCCAGGCATTCGCCAGGGTTCTGAAATGCAGTTGGGTACCGAGCAACTCCAGGCGTTGGTGTTGGGCCTGCCATGGCAGCGCGCGGGCTCCGGCGGCGCAATCACACTGCTTTAACAGCTGCCATTAGCCTATCGATCTATCGCCGTGAATTGTCTGGTCTGGCAAAATCGGCACCATGACTTCGCTCCCCAATCCCGACCACCTTACCCCTGAACAACTGCGCGCTTTGGCGGCGCAGTTGATACAGCGTGTCGAGACGCTCGACCAGCAAATCGAGACCATGGGCAAGAAGATCAACCGCGATCAAACGGTGATCGAGAAGCTGACCCACGAGATCGCCCAACTCAAGCGATTGAAGTTTGCCAAGCGTAGCGAGCAGATGAATCCGCAGCAGGCCAGCTTGCTCGATGACCTGATCGATACCGATATCGCGGCAATTGAAGCAGAGCTTCAGGCGTTGCAAACAGCTCCGACGCCGACCGAGAAAAAGCAAAAGCCCAAGCGCACTGCATTGCCAGCAGAGTTTCCACGCACGTTGATCCATCACGAACCGGACAACACTCACTGCCCCTGTGGCTGCGCCCTCAAGCGCATCGGTGAAGACGTCAGCGAGAAGCTGGACTACACGCCGGGCATATTCACTGTCGAGCGCCATGTGCGCGGAAAATGGGTCTGTGATGACTGCGAAACGCTGATCCAGGCGCCGGTTCCGGCGCAGATCATCGACAAGGGCATCCCGACCGCCGGACTGCTGGCCCACGTCATGATCGCCAAGTTTGCCGACCACTTGCCGCTTTACCGCCAAGAGTCGATTTTCGGTCGAGCCGGCTTGGCGATTCCACGTTCAACGTTGGCTCAATGGGTTGGCGTGACGGGCGTGCAGTTACAGCCGCTGGTCGACGCGCTGCGCGACGTGGTACTTGGGCAGCAAGTCATCCATGCTGATGAAACACCGGTGCAGATGCTCGCTCCAAGCTCGAAGAAAACTCACCGCTCTTATGTGTGGGCCTACGCCACCAGCCAGTTCTGTGAAACAGCGGCTGTCGTTTATGACTTCAGTCCCAGTCGCGCTGGTGAGCATGCTCGCAAGTTCCTGCAAGGCTGGAAGGGCAAGCTGGTCTGTGATGATTTTGGCGGTTACAAGGCCAGCTTCGAACTCGGCGTGACCGAGATCGGCTGCATGGCCCATGCGCGGCGTAAGTTCTTCGAACTGCACGCCACTAACAAGAGCATGCTCGCCGAGCAGGCCCTGCGCTATATCCAGTTACTGTACGAAATCGAACGTGACGCCCGCGATCTGGAGCCGGATTTACGACGCCGAATACGGCAAGAAAAAGCCGTACCGGTGATGGATGTGCTGCATACCTGGATGATCGCCCAGCGTGATCTCGTGCCTGAAGGTTCGGCTATCAGCAGAGCCCTGGATTACAGCCTCAAACGCTGGGCAGCGCTGTCGCGCTATCTCGATGACGGAGCCGTACCCATTGACAACAACTGGGCAGAGAACCAGATCCGACCGTGGGCTCTTGGGCGCAAGAACTGGCTCTTTGCAGGGTCGTTGCGCAGCGGCAAACGGGCCGCAGCGATCATGAGTTTGATCCAGTCGGCGCGGCTGAATGGGCATGATCCGTATGCCTATTTAAAGGATGTTCTCAAGCGGCTGCCGACGCAGCGAGCAAGCGAGATCGGACAACTGCTGCCGCATCAGTGGACGGGGCCTAGCTTAGGCATGGTGCCTTCGGCAGACGCTTTTGCGTGTATCAACTCTCACTCAGGCTAATAGGCCCGCAACCAGTCGACCAAACGCAGCGGGATGTTGCAACATCATTAGGTGTCCAACGTCTGGCATGATGGTGAGACTCGTCGCTCCCTTATTTGCCCAGTCAGGAACATCCCAACCTCCGACTGAGTGCTCACCCGCCAACAAATGCACCGGTACCGAAGCGAACACGCTCCTTAAGATTGTTTGATAGTCAGGGCGCCCTGTGACCGCCACTACCGATTGGGCCATAGCTTGCAAGGTTGAAGCAGGTTGGTGGGCAAGCCAGGTCTTCGCGGTTTCTGTTTGGCCAGCGGGCTCCAGTATTCCGGATCGCTCCAGCCAGGCCTCGGGATCGGCCCGGAACCCCTCCAGCATGGTTTCTGCTTGCTCTACTGACATGTTCGCGACGGACGATGACCAGAAGGCATCCTTCAGGGTGAAGTTACCTTCAACACTGACAAGGCTCTTCACGCGCTCTGGGTAGCGGTGGGCAAATGCATAGGCCACCACTCCACCGACCGAATGCCCAACAAGATTCACTGCACATTCATTGAACTCGGCTTCGACCACCTCGCGTATTCGTTCGACCTGTCCCTGAATATTGATATTCCCTACAGGCGTACCTTGATGGTTTCCATAGCCGTAAAGATCAGGTGCAAGGAAGGGTCGATCACCGAGCTGTCTATGAATCTCAGGATCATTCAACGTACCGATAAGGCCGTTGATGAATACAACAGGGGCGTTGGATGCGTTATTCATTTGGCTTTCCTTGCGAACAATGAAGTGAGTTCTTTTCTTTAGCGTCGTGAACGGTTGAGCGAACATCTGGTACGGGTCTCACAGACATTGCGACGAGATCTTCCAGCAACGCTCTCCCCTGAAGCCAATCACCAAGTCCGCTGGCCGAATTAATGTGCCCTTGGGGCCCGATGTTCACCAGGCGGCTGCCCCAGGCTTCTGCACATCGCTGGCTATAATCCATATCTGCATATGGGTCGTTGCAGCTTGCGACAACGGTACTTGGAAATGCAAAACGCTTCAGGCCAAGTGGACTAAATCCTAGCGCCTCGTTCGGAAAAGTGGAGCGGTCGGGGTCTGGTACGGCAACCAGCAAAGCGGCCCTAACCAATGTGCGACTACATTGCGCCCAGTGGGCGACTTGCAGGCAGCCAAGGCTGTGGGCTACCAACACGATGTCGGGCCCCGCTCGGCTAATAGCGGCCTCCAGATTCTCGACCCACTTTGTGCAAACTGGTCGATTCCAGTCTTGCCCCCCAATGCTCTCCATGGAAGCGTCGGTGTGTGCCCATATCGTCTGCCAGTGACCTGGGCCGGAATTGCCAATGCCCGGGAGGAGCAATATCGAAGGTGTCATTTCTTGTTTCTCAGAAGGGGTGTCCGCAGAATGTAGCGAATGACACATCGACCTTGGATGGCAAATCATCCGAAAGAAGCGTCGTCAACCGATGATTCATCGGATTACTCAGTAGAGGAAAAGCATGGGGCTGGACAGCAAAGATTGGCAGATTCTGGAGGCACTGCAAAAGAATGCACGGCAAAGCCTGGCATCCTTGGGCAAGCGCATTGGGCTTTCCCAACCGGCTATGAGCGAGCGAGTTCAGAAACTCGAAGCTGCGGGTGTCATAGAGGGTTACAGCGCGCGGGTAAGTTTGCGTGAGGTAGGGTTGGGGTTGCAGGCGATTCTGCGCATTCGCACAACTCACCAGCACATCAAGCGCTATCTGGAGTTGTTTAACAACATACCTGAAGTGCTAGAAGCTGACAGGATCACGGGAGAAGACTGCTTCATAGTCCGTTGCGCGTTTTCTCAGCCTGCTGATTTGGAGACTATAGTCGATGCGCTGGCTGCCCATGGTTCGGTCACGACATCGTTGGTTCTGTCCAATGCCGTGCGCAAACAGGTACCTGTACGTCCGAGAAGTGACCCAGACAATTAACTGCTCGCAAGACGTGATTGCCAGACGCTTAC
>NZ_JBEGED010000038.1:2500-4618 GCF_040202885.1 Xanthomonas sp. WHRI 1810A | reverse complement strand
AAAACAAAACCCCTCACCGCGCAAGCGATGAGGGGTTTCGGAATTTAATCTTGACGATGACCTACTCTCACATGGGGAAACCCCACACTACCATCGGCGATGCATCGTTTCACTGCTGAGTTCGGGATGGGATCAGGTGGTTCCAATGCTCTATGGTCGTCAAGAAATTCGGGTACCGAGTCGCTGCGCCTGTCGCCAGGGCCTCGCTTCGGCAAATCGGGTATGTGATCAGGTCTTTTCGTTCGTGTGCTGCAAACTTTCAGCGTCTGTCATCTTCACAGTCACCGCAATCTGATGCCCGCTGGGGTCACAAGATTGCTTGGGTGTTATATGGTCAAGCCTCACGGGCAATTAGTATTGGTTAGCTCAACGCCTCACAGCGCTTACACACCCAACCTATCAACGTCGTAGTCTTCGACGGCCCTTCAGGGAACTCAAGGTTCCAGTGAGATCTCATCTTGAGGCAAGTTTCCCGCTTAGATGCTTTCAGCGGTTATCTTTTCCGAACATAGCTACCCGGCAATGCCACTGGCGTGACAACCGGAACACCAGAGGTTCGTCCACTCCGGTCCTCTCGTACTAGGAGCAGCCCCTCTCAAATCTCAAACGTCCACGGCAGATAGGGACCGAACTGTCTCACGACGTTCTAAACCCAGCTCGCGTACCACTTTAAATGGCGAACAGCCATACCCTTGGGACCGGCTTCAGCCCCAGGATGTGATGAGCCGACATCGAGGTGCCAAACACCGCCGTCGATATGAACTCTTGGGCGGTATCAGCCTGTTATCCCCGGAGTACCTTTTATCCGTTGAGCGATGGCCCTTCCATACAGAACCACCGGATCACTAAGACCTACTTTCGTACCTGCTCGACGTGTCTGTCTCGCAGTCAAGCGCGCTTTTGCCTTTATACTCTACGACCGATTTCCGACCGGTCTGAGCGCACCTTCGTACTCCTCCGTTACTCTTTAGGAGGAGACCGCCCCAGTCAAACTACCCACCATACACTGTCCTCGATCCGGATAACGGACCTGAGTTAGAACCTCAAAGTTGCCAGGGTGGTATTTCAAGGTTGGCTCCACGCGAACTGGCGTCCACGCTTCAAAGCCTCCCACCTATCCTACACAAGCAAATTCAAAGTCCAGTGCAAAGCTATAGTAAAGGTTCACGGGGTCTTTCCGTCTAGCCGCGGATACACTGCATCTTCACAGCGATTTCAATTTCACTGAGTCTCGGGTGGAGACAGCGCCGCCATCGTTACGCCATTCGTGCAGGTCGGAACTTACCCGACAAGGAATTTCGCTACCTTAGGACCGTTATAGTTACGGCCGCCGTTTACCGGGGCTTCGATCAAGAGCTTCGCGTTAGCTAACCCCATCAATTAACCTTCCGGCACCGGGCAGGCGTCACACCCTATACGTCCACTTTCGTGTTTGCAGAGTGCTGTGTTTTTAATAAACAGTCGCAGCGGCCTGGTATCTTCGACCGGCATGAGCTTACGGAGCAAGTCCTTCACCCTCACCGGCGCACCTTCTCCCGAAGTTACGGTGCCATTTTGCCTAGTTCCTTCACCCGAGTTCTCTCAAGCGCCTTGGTATTCTCTACCCAACCACCTGTGTCGGTTTGGGGTACGGTTCCTGGTTACCTGAAGCTTAGAAGCTTTTCTTGGAAGCATGGCATCAACCACTTCGTGTTCAAAAGAACACTCGTCATCAGCTCTCGGCCTTGAAACCCCGGATTTACCTAAGATTTCAGCCTACCACCTTAAACCTGGACAACCAACGCCAGGCTGGCCTAGCCTTCTCCGTCCCTCCATCGCAATAACCAGAAGTACAGGAATATTAACCTGTTTTCCATCGACTACGCTTTTCAGCCTCGCCTTAGGGACCGACTAACCCTGCGTCGATTAACGTTGCGCAGGAAACCTTGGTCTTTCGGCGTGGGTGTTTTTCACACCCATTGTCGTTACTCATGTCAGCATTCGCACTTCTGATACCTCCAGCAAGCTTCTCAACTCACCTTCACAGGCTTACAGAACGCTCCTCTACCGCATCATCAAAAGATGATACCCGTAGCTTCGGTGCATGGTTTGAGCCCCGTTACATCTTCCGCGCAGGCC
>NZ_JBEGED010000037.1:0-6378 GCF_040202885.1 Xanthomonas sp. WHRI 1810A | reverse complement strand
GGCGTCACCACGCGGAGCGTGGGGACGATCATCCTGCGGGAGGCCACTGATTACCCGTTGGAGCGAGGCTTGCCCGCGAAGAGGCCCGCATGGGCAATGCATCTCCAGCGCCTGAATATCCTTCGCGGGCAAGCCTCGCTCCAACAGGGTTCATCATCAATCCTGATGCATGGCGACGCGGAGCGTCGCGGGCGGCGTTACCACGCGGAGCGTGGGAACGATCATCGATTCCCGGCCCGATGCACCGCTTCTGCCGAAGGCGTGGGAGCTGGCTTGCCTGCGATCTGGCGCGCAGCGGCAGCGAAACCTGCCGATGCGGTATCAACTGACACACCACGATCGCCAGGTTTCAGGGCCGCTTCGGTCGGACGCGACCCCGGACCCATCGTCGGCAAGCCGGACTCCCACGCCCTCCGGGCAGAAGCAAAGTACCCCATCACCCGTTGGAGCGAGGCTTGCCCGCGAAGAGGCCCGCACGGGCAATGCATCTCCAGCGGCGGAATACCCTTCGCGGGCAAGCCTCGCTCCAACAGGGTTCATCATCAATCCTGATGCATGGCGACGCGGAGCGTCAGGTGCGGCGTCACCACGCGGAGCGTGGGGACGATCATCTAAGCCGGAGCGCGGCGGGCGCGGCGTTACCGCAACACACTCTGCAAAAACTGCTGCGTGCGGGGTTCTGTCGGGGCGGTGAATATCTGGGTGGGCGGGCCCATTTCGACGATCTTGCCGCTGTCGAAGAACACCACCCGGTCCGCCACTTCCCGGGCAAAGCCCATTTCGTGGGTGACCACGATCATGGTCATGCCCTCTGCCGCCAGGCCTTTCATTACGTTGAGCACATCGCCGACGGTTTCCGGGTCCAGGGCCGAGGTAGGCTCGTCGAACAGCATCAGCCGCGGTTTCATGGCCAGGGCGCGGACGATGGCCACCCGCTGCTGCTGCCCACCCGACAGCTCCGAGGGATAGCCCTCGGCCTTGTGCCGCAGGCCAACCCGGTCCAGCAGCGCCAGCGCCTGGCTTTCAGCCTCGGCTTTCGTCGCGCGCTTGAGCTTGACCGGCGCCAGGGTCATGTTCGCCAGCACGGACATGTGCGGGAACAGGGTGTAGTCCTGAAACACCATCCCCACCTCTTCCCGCAGCCGCGCCAGCGCCTTGCGGTCACCGGCCTTGATCGACTCGCCGCCGGCAATCACCACGCTGCCGGCCGAGGGCTCTTCCAGGCTGTTGAGGCAGCGGATGAACGTGGACTTGCCCGAGCCGCTGGGGCCGATGATCACCACCACCTCCCCTTCGCTCACGTCCAGGTCCACACCCTTGACCACCTCGTGCTCCCCGAAGCGTTTGTGCAGACCGCGCACCGTCAGCATGGGGCTCATAGGCCGGCCTGTTCACGGGTGGCGGCCTGCAGGCGCTCATGGGCCGACGCCAACCGGTCGCGACGGGCTTGATTGGCCTGGCGCTCGGAGAGAATCCGCGCATTGGCGCGCTTGAGGCTGGGGGTGAGCGACGCCAGCGACGGCCCGCCCGCCGAAGAGCGGGCCTGCACGTTGGCCGTCGGGTCCAGGCAATCACGAACCATGGCCGCCGGCAGATTGAGCGCATGCCCCAACTGCTCCATGGCGCAGGCATCCACCATGGCGGTGTCGATCTGATGGGCGAACAGCCCGGCGTCCATGGCCATGCGCACCACGCCGCCGACCACGTGATGGGCTTCCCGGAATGACAGGTCGGCTTCCCGCACGATCAGGTCCGCAAGCCCGGTGGCCGTTGAGAAATCCTCCCCCGCCCGCTTCACCGCCAGCGGCACATTGGGCGTGGCGGTGCGCAACACCAGGTCCAGCAGTTTCAGGCAGCGCAGGCTTTCTTCCGCCGCCTCCCAGAAACCCCGGGTGCCCTCGCGATTGGCGTCGCCGGTGTGGGAAAAATTGGTGCCCTTGACGGTGATGCTCGCCCCCATCAACAGCCCGACGATGTGCCCGGTGCGGCCCTTGAGGTATTCGAGCACGGTGGGGTTTTTCTTCTGCGGCATGATGCTGGACGTGGCGGCCACGCTGTCCGGGAACTCGATCAGGCTGAACTCGTGGGTGCTCCACACGAAGTAATCCTGGGCCACGCGGCTCCAGAACACCGACAGCAGGCTCAGGTGCGACAGGCTTTCCAGAATGAAATCCCGGGAGCCCACCGCGTCCAGTGCGTTGTCCAGGTAACCGTCGAAGCCCAGCAGTTCGGCGGTGCGCGCGCGGTCGATGTCGAACGGCGTGCCGGCAAACGCGGCGGCGCCCAGCGGGCTCTGGTTCATGGATTCCAGGGTCTGGGTCAGGCGCTTGCAGTCGCGCTCCAGCGCCTGCTCCACCGCCGACAGGTAATAGCCGTACGTGATCGGCTGCGCCGGTTGCAGGTGAGTGTAACCGGGCATCACCACGTCGGCAAACACCTCGGCGTTGTCGACGGCGGTCTGGCGCACCTGGATCAGGCCGTCGATCAGGTCCATCAGCACTTCGCGGCAACGCAGACGGTCCAGAGTGGCGAGGATGTCGTTGCGGCTGCGACCGGTGTGCAGGCGGCCGCCGATGTCGGTGCCGATCTGCTCGATCAGGTGTGCTTCGTAGTTGAAGTAGGCATCTTCCCGGGACGGGTCGAGGGTCACCGCGTCGGGCCCGGCGCTTTCCATGTCCAGCACGCCTTTGGCCAGCACGGCGGCATGTTCGCTGCGGATCAGGCCTTGCTCGGCCAGCATCACGATGTGCGCCTTGTTGACGTTACCCAGGTTATCGAAACCGGCGGCGAAGCCTTCCAGCCGCGGCCGGTAGATGTATTCGTTGACTTCCGGCGCGGTGGTTTCCTTCAGGCGCCGACTGACTTTGGATTCTTGCATGGGGAACATTCCTTAAAGGGTGGCGCGCGTCACTGGGCGACCCAGGCGACGTTCGAGATAACGGCTGAGCCAGCTCAGCAGCGAACAAATGACGAAATACACCAGCAGCACCACGCCGTAGACGGTGAAGGCCGGGCTGACGCCGGTCATGACCGTGGTGCGTTCGATGATGATCTGACCGACCTTGAGGAATTCGCTGACACCGACCAGCGCCCCCAGGGACGTGGCCTGCACCAACATCGTCAACAGGCCGGTGTAGGCCGGAAGAATCGCCCGCATCGATTGCGGGGCGATCACGTACAGGTAGATCTGCCAGGGCCGTAGTCCCAGCGCCCAGCCGCTTTTCCATTGATGGCGCGCCACCGACTCCAGCCCGCCGCGCACGATCTCGATGCCGTTGGCGCTGCCCCACAGGGTCAGGCCGGTGGTCACCGCCGCGAACGGGCTGAGATTGAGCCCCAGCATCGGCGCGCCGAAGAAGATGAAGAACACGTTGACGATCAGCGGGATCGAGCGAAACAGCTCGACGTAGGCGTGGATCGTCCACCACAACAGCCGGTTTTTCAGGGTCGCCAATACGCCGAACACCGCCGAAATGATCGTGGTGAACAGCAGGATCACCAGCGCCAGGCGCAAGGTCATCCACAGACCCTTGGAGACGAAGCCCCAGTTTTCCACCAGAAAATTCATTGAGGCCTCACTGCCGGAACGGTCGTTGCAAGTGAGCCGAGAGGCGTCCGGTCAACAGCGCGAGCACCGCCACCAACCCCAGGTACATCACGCAGATGGCGCTGAACATCTCGATCGCGCGGAAATCCGTGGCGATCCGGTCCACCGCCACAAACGTCAACTCGGCCAGGCCGATGGCTTGCAGGTAGGACGAGTTTTTCAGCAGCGAAATCGCCGTATTGAGCATCGCCGGCAAGCTGGTGCGCACCGCAATCGGCAACGCCACCAGGCAGAAGTAATGCGCAGGCTTGAGGCTCAGCGCCAAGCTCGCCTCACGCATGCCGTGCTCGACAGTAGCCAGACCGCCGCGCACGTTTTCCACCTGATACGCCCCGGCCCACAGCGAGAGGCACACCACCCCCGACCAGAACAGCGACAGCTCAAGGCCAATGGCCGGCAGGCCGTAGAAGATGAAAAACAGCTGCACCAGAATCGGTGTGTTGCGAATCAGCTCCACGTACAGCACCACCAGCTGCGACAGCACCGGCACGTTCATCACCCGCGCCGCCCCGCCCAGCACGCCGATCAACAGCGACAAGCCGATGGCCAGCAGCGACACCCGCAGCGTCATCAACACGCCGTCGAGCAGCGCGGGCCATTGCGCCAGCAGGTAATTGACGTCGAAATCCATCAGCGGCGACCGGTCACAGGGCTTCGGCAGGCTTGGCCTGCTCGAAGACGCTCAGGTAGTAGCTCTGGATATTGGCGGGCACGAACTGCTGGACCCAGACGCGGTACAGCTTTTCTTCATGCATGCGGGCCACGGCGGCGCTCAGGTAATCGCGCCATTGCGCTTCGTTCTTGCGCACACCGATGGCGGCGTCGGAAATCTGGAACGGCTCGTTGAGCAGGCGCGCGTCCTTGTCGTTGTCGGCCACCACCACCAGCGTCGCGGCGTCGTGTGTGTAGGCGTCGGCCCGGCCCTGGCGGAAGGTCTGCAGGGCATCGGCGGCGCTGTTCATGCGCAGGGTCTTGACCTCTGGCATGTGGTCCTCGAACCACTTGGCCTGCACCGAGCCCTTGAGGGTGGCCAGGGTCTTGCCGTTGAGGTCCTTGATGCTGTTGATCGGGCTGTCTTTTTTCACCAGCACGTCGCTGGCGCCCCAACGGTACGGCGTGGTGAAGTCGATCACGCGCTGGCGTTCCGGGGTGACGCCCAGGGTCGCGATCAGAAAATCGACCTTGCGCCCGAGCAGTTGCGGCACGCGGTTTTCAGCGGTAACGCAGGTGAAGGTCACCTTGTCTTTGGAGCCCAGGGCCCACAACGCGATCTGCCGGGACATCTCCACTTCGACGCCGGCGAACTCACCGCTGCCGTCCTGAAAACCATAGGGTGGTTGGTCGCAACGCACACCGGCGCGCAGCTGGCCGGCCTCTTTGATCTCATCGGGAACGGGAGGCAGCTCAGCCGCGAGCACCTGGGTCAGACCGGCCAGCGACAGGCACGAGAACGCCACTGCACTGCCAAGGATTTTGAAAGAAAACGCCATGATGCCTCCTGGTTACATACCAGCATCGTCGGGCGCGGGGCCGGCAACGGTGCAATGAATTCAAGGGCAGAACTGAAAAGGGATGCAGCGGTACAGCGGTTGGTTGAAGGCGTGCCGGGATCGCATCCGTCTCTGCGGTCATGTCGATCTGACACCTTGTTATAAAGCCTCTGGCTCATGCCAACAAATGACAATACAGTGGTGACCCATACCAAATTGATATGGCCTGCCATGAACTTCAAACAAGTCGAAGCCTTTCGCGCCGTGATGTTGAGCGGTTCGATGACCGCCGCCGCCGAAGCCCTGCACACCTCTCAACCCAACATCAGCCGCTTGATCGCGCAGATGGAGCGCACCAGCGGCTTCAAATTGTTCGAACGGGTCGGCGGCCGCCTGCTGCCCACCGACGAGGGCGCGGCGCTGTTTGCCGATGTCGAGCGGGCGTTCATCGGCTTGCAGAGCCTGCAAAAGTCGGCGCAGAACATCCGCCTGGGGGGGACCGGGCGCCTGCGGATTGCGGCGGTGCCCTCGCTGTCATTGACGGTGCTGCCCCGGGTGATTCAGCGCTTCCGCCAGGAAAACCCGGACGTTGCGATCTCGATTCACACCAGTGACTCGCCCATGGTGGCGCACTGGGCGGCCTCGCAGTTTTGCGACCTGGGGTTGGCGTCGTACATCGGCGAAGACATGCCGGGGGTGAAAACCCAGGTGATCTGCGACGTGCCGGGGGTCTGCGTGTTTCCCAAGGGGCACCGCCTGAGCGGGCTGACCACCGTGGGGCCGGAGGACTTGAAGGGCGAAGAGTTTATTTCCCTGTCCCAGAGCGACGGCTCGCGCAGCCGGGTCGACCGGGTGTTTCCCGACGACAAGGGCCACCGCAAACTGAACCTGGAAACGCCGTATGCCGCCACCGTGTGTTCGCTGGTGGCGCTGGGCCTGGGCGTGAGCATTGTCAGCCCCATGGTGGCGCTGGAATACCTGCACACCGGCATCGAAACCCGACCGTTCAGGCCGAAGATCCGTTTTTCCACCTACCTGCTGCTCCCCGCCGACCGCCCGCAAAGCCTGCTCTCCCAGCGGTTCGGGCAACTGATCCACGAAATGCTGACCGCGGCGTCGCAGGATTGGCAGTAGGTGCTGATCATTCCGTGTGGGCATGCATACAAAGATGCTTCGCGTCAGAGCAGGGACGCGGAGCGTCGGAGGCGGCGTCACCACGCGGAGCGTGGGGACGATCATCCTACGGGAGGCCACTGATTACCCGTTGGAGCGAGGCTTGCC
>NZ_JBEGED010000036.1:0-10599 GCF_040202885.1 Xanthomonas sp. WHRI 1810A | reverse complement strand
CCGGTTGACTGGGTTCAGGGCCGCTTCGCAGCCCATCGCGAGCAAGCTGCGCTCCCACGGCCTCCGGCCAGAATCAACAGCCCGAGCGCACCACGATCCCTTTCTGCCGCCAGCCGTAGGCGCCTGGCTTGTCCCGCGATCCGCTTCTGCCGAAGGCGTGGGAGCTGACTTGTCTGCGATCTGCCGGGAACCGGCAGTAAAACCTGAGCACGCGGTGTGTCAGGCGCAACCCGGTTGGCTGGCTTCAGGGCCGCTTCGCAGCCCATCGCGAGCAAGCTGCGCTCCCACGGTTTCCGGCCAGAATCAAAAGCCACAAATGATCGTTCCCACGCTCCGCGTGGTAACGAAAAGCCAGACACTCCGCGTCTCGGTTATGCGAAGCGTCATTCTTGGCGTGCCTGCGGACTCCGGCCAGCATCAATGGTCACGATCAGGGAGAAAACAAAACGCCCCCGCCAGGCAACTGGCGGGGGCGTTTTTGGTGGCGGCTGCCTGGGTGCGGCGAGGACGTTACTCCTCGATGGCGCCCGGCTGTGGTTTGAGGATCAGCACCGCGAGCGGCGGCAGATTCAGCATCAGCGAGACCGGCTGGCCGTGGCTTGCGATCTCCTCGGTGCTGACAACGCCGCCGTTGCCTACGTCGGAGCCCGCGTAGACGCCCGCATCGCTGTTGAGCAACTCGGTCCACTTGCCGCTGAACGGCACACCGATCCGATAGCCTTCACGGGGCACCGGCGTCAGGTTGGCGACCACCAGCACCGGCTCGCCGTCCTTGCTCCAGCGCAGGTACGCATACACGCTGTTGGTCGCATCATCGCCAATCACCCATTGGAAACCCTGGGGCTGACAATCCTGATCGTGCAGCGCTTTTTCCGAGCGATACAGTCGGTTCAGGTCACTGACCAGCGTGTGCACGCCCTTGTGATCGGCGTACTGCAGGAAATGCCAATCCAGCTCGGTGTCGTGGTTCCATTCACGCCACTGACCAAACTCACAACCCATGAACAGCAGTTTCTTGCCCGGGTGCGTCCACATGAACGCCAGATAGGCGCGCAGGTTGGCAAACTTCTGCCAGCGGTCCCCCGGCATCTTGTCAATCAGCGAATGCTTGCCGTGCACCACTTCGTCGTGGGAGATCGGCAGGATGAAGCGCTCGGACCAGGCGTACACCAGGCCGAAACTCAACTCGCTGTGATGGTGCGGGCGGTAAACCGGGTCCTGCTCCATGTAGTGCAGCGTGTCGTGCATCCAGCCCATGTTCCACTTGTAGTCGAAGCCCAGGCCGCCCTGTTGCGTCGATTGCGAAACACCCGGCCACGACGTGGATTCTTCGGCGATCACCAGCGCACCCGGCGCTTCCAGTGCCACAACGTCATTGAGGTGGCGCAGGAAGTCGATGGCTTCCAGGTTCTCGCGGCCGCCGTAACGGTTCGGCACCCACTCGCCCGCTTTACGCGAATAGTCGCGATACAGCATCGAAGCCACCGCATCCACCCGCAGACCGTCGATGTGGAAGTGCTTCAACCAGTGCAGCCCGGACGCCAGCATGAAACCGTGGACTTCGGTGCGGCCCAGGTTGTAGATCAGGGTGTCCCAATCCTGGTGGAAACCTTCCTGCGGGTTGGCGTACTCGTACAGCGCAGTGCCGTCGAATTGCGCCAGACCGTGGGTGTCGGTCGGGAAGTGAGCCGGCACCCAGTCGAGGATCACGCCGATGTCGTTCTGGTGACAGGCGTTAACGAACGCCGCGAAGTCGTCGGGTGAGCCGTAACGGGCAGACGGCGCGAACTGCGACAGCAGTTGATAACCCCACGAACCGCCGAACGGGTGTTCCATGATCGGCATCAGTTCGATGTGAGTGAAGCCCAGTTCCTTGATGTAAGGAATCAGCTTGTCAGCCAGTTCATGCCAGTTGTAGGGGCGATCCGGCTCGTCTTCTTCGCCGTGATGCCATTGCCAGGAACCGGCGTGCAGCTCGTAGATAGACAGCGGCGCGTCCAGGCCGTGCTTGGCCGCGCGGTTACCCATCCAGTCGTTGTCCTGCCAGTCGAACTGCAGCGGCGTGGCCACCCGTGATGCCGTGTCCGGCGGCAGCGTGGTGCACAACGCCATGGGGTCGGCCTTGAGCGGCAGAATGCCGTGCTGACCGAGAATTTCGTACTTGTAGGCCTCACCCGGCGTCAGACGCGGGACGAAGATTTCCCACACGCCGGACGGGTGACGCTGACGCATCGGGTGGCGACGGCCGTCCCAACTGTTGAAGTTACCCACCACCGACACGCGACGGGCATTCGGTGCCCAGACCGAAAACCTTACACCGTCCACGCCATCCACGTTGACGACCTGCGCGCCGAACGCACTGCTCAGGTCGCGGTGATTGCCCTCGGCGAACAGGTACAGGTCCATTTCGCCCAGCAGCAGACCAAAGCTGTAAGGGTCTTCGGTGATCTGCTCACCGGTGGCCCAGCTGATCTTCAGCAGATACGGCTGCGCCTTGGGGAAATGCCCGGCGAAAAAACCGGGCTTGTCGCTCATGGTCAGTTCGCCCAAGTCTTCCTGGCCGTCACGGGACAGGACGCGCACGGCCAGCGCATTGGGCAGGTAGGCGCGGATGATCTGTCCGTCCCCGCCGTCGCTGTGAGGGCCAAGCATGGAAAACGGATCGCGGTGTTCGGCGCGGATCAACGCGTCCATGTCGACAGCTCCAGGCAACACCGATGGGTTACCTTGGCTGAATTGGTCAGACGCACTCATGTTCATTCTCCATCAGACAATGTCAGCAACCCACGCAAGCCTTGCAACGGCACGGACAACCAGGTCGGGCGGTTTTCAGCTTCATAGGCCACCTCGTAAGCAGCTTTCTCCAACGTGAACAGGGCCAGTGCGGCGCCCTCTCCCTTGGCATCTTTCCAGTCGTGGGCCATGTTCACCGTGGCGCTGCGATAGCCGCCGATGAACGCTTCCCGCGCCTGGGTCAGGTAAGTTTCAGCAACGTGGCGTCTGGCGGTTGCCGCTTCCGGCGAGTTGTCCGCGCTTTGTGCGTTGCGTACCGCCATGGCCGCAGCGTAGTCGAAAGAACGCAGCACGCCGCTGACGTCTTTGAACGGGCTGTATTTGGCCCGACGCTCTTCCAGCGGCCGTGCAGGCTCGCCTTCGAAGTCGATCAGGTAGGCATCGCCCTTGACCACCAGCATCTGGCCCAGGTGCAAGTCACCGTGGACCCGCATGCGCAGGCCACCGACCGTCTGCTTGGCCAGGGTCTGAACCTGGGTCAGCAGCTGTTTGCGCTTGCTCAACAATTCGCTGACCAGTGCCTGATCATCGGCTTCCAGGGTGTCGCGGTGTTGCTCAAGCAACTGCAACGCGCGCTCGACCTGGGCGCTGACGCTCTTGGCCGACGCCAGACTGTCTTTGGCGCTGGTGGTCTCGGCCTTGAAGTCGGCGTTGTCGGTCTTGGCACTCAACACCATGTGCATCTCGCCCAGGCGCTGACCGAGCAATGCGGCGAAGTCCTTGAGTTCCAGCAGGGCGTTGGCGTGTTGTTCCAGTTCCGAACGCCCGCGGGTCATTTCGTCCCGCACCGCGCGCTCGAGGTTGTTCTGGGTCCATTCCCAGGCGTCGCCCTGGTTGCTCAGGTAACCCTGGGCAATCATCAGCAGGTTGCTCTGCCCTTGTGGGTCGACCCGTACCACCGCGCCCAGCAACGGCGAGATGTGTTGATAGCCGGCCTTGGTCAGGTACGCGCCCATTTCCAGCTCCGGGTGCGTACCGGCGGCCACGCGACGGATCATCTTCAGCACCAGCGCCTTGCCCACCACCACCGAACTGTTGGACTGCTCGGCGGACAGGTAACGCACCTCGGATTCGCTGTTCAGGCCCAAGGGCGCCAGCTGCGCGGTCTGTTCGAAGCGCAACTCGCCGTCATTGCACGGCAGCACGGTTTCGTCCTGCATGCCCTGAATCACGGCACGGATGAACGGCTCCAGCGTGAAGGCGTCGGTGATGAAGCCCACCTGACGACCGCGACGCACCCGGGCCAGTGCCAACTGCTGGGGCAACGGGCTGCTGATGTCGTCCTCGGCCAACAGGCCGAACGGCAGTTGGTAACGAACGGTCTCGCCACCGGATTTGACTTCAATCTCGCTGAGCAACACCGGACGCTGCGCATCGCCGAAACGTACGGCGTAGGCAATGTCGACGCTGTCGATGGCCGTGCCCTTGCCCGCGAACCAGCGGCGCTTGGGCAGGTACACCGCCAGCGACTGCTCCTGCATGGTGCTGCGCAACGGCTCGTCGAGCAGCTCTTCGAGGCGACTTTTGAGGACCAGGGTCGGGAAGTCCGGCAGGCTCTGTGCCGGTTCTACATGCCAGCTGGGCATTTGATTCTCCGCAGCCAGCACGAACCAGTAGAAGCCATACGGCGGCAACGTCAGCAGGTAATTGAGCTGGCCAATAGGTGGAAAGGCGCTGCCGCCAAGCATCTCGACCGGCACGGTGCCTGCGTAGTTCGACAGCTCAAGCTCTGCGGCCTGAGAAGCGCTCGACACGTTGGCCACGCACAGGATGATTTCGGTCTTGCCGTCCGGCCCCGTGTATTCACGGGTGTACGCCAGGATCCGGCGGTTGCTCGGCGAGAGCATTTTAAGGCTGCCACGACCAAAGGCTTTCTGCTGCTTGCGGACCGACAGCATCCGCCGTGTCCAGTTAAGCAGTGAATGCGGGTCGCGGTTCTGGGTTTCGACGTTGACCGACTGGTAGCCGTACAACGGGTCCATGATCGGCGGCAGCACCAGGCTGGCCGGGTCGGCACGGGAGAAGCCGCCGTTGCGGTCGATGGACCACTGCATCGGCGTGCGCACGCCGTCGCGGTCGCCCAGATAGATGTTGTCGCCCATGCCGATTTCGTCCCCGTAGTACAGGGTCGGCGTGCCGGGCATGGACAGCAGCATGCTGTTAAGCAGCTCTACCCGACGACGGTCACGCTCCAGCAACGGCGCCAGACGGCGGCGAATGCCGAGGTTGATCCGGGCGCGCTTGTCGGAGGCGTAGTAGTTCCAGAGGTAATCGCGTTCACGGTCGGTGACCATTTCCAGCGTCAGTTCATCGTGGTTACGCAGGAAAATCGCCCATTGGCAGTTCTCCGGGATTTCCGGGGTCTGGCGCAGGATGTCGGTGATCGGGAAACGGTCTTCCTGGGCCACGGCCATGTACATGCGCGGCATCAGCGGGAAGTGGAACGCCATGTGGCATTCGTCGCCGTCCTTGCCCTTCTTGTCGCCGAAATACATCTGCGTGTCTTCCGGCCACTGGTTGGCTTCGGCCAGCAGCATGCGGTCGGGGTAGTTGGCATCGATTTCGGCACGGATCTGCTTGAGGACGTTGTGCGTCTCCGGCAGGTTTTCGTTGTTGGTGCCGTCGCGCTCGATCAGATACGGAATCGCGTCCAGACGCAGGCCGTCGATGCCCATGTCCAGCCAGTAGCGCATGACTTCCAGCACAGCAGTCATCACCGCCGGGTTGTCGAAGTTCAGGTCCGGCTGGTGGGAATAAAAACGGTGCCAGAAGTACTGACCGGCCACTGGGTCCCAGGTCCAGTTGGACTTCTCGGTGTCGAGAAAGATGATCCGCGTGCCGTCGTATTTCTGGTCGCTGTCGGACCACACGTAGAAGTCCCGGGCCTTGGAGCCCTTCTTCGCGGCGCGGGCCTTCTGGAACCACGGGTGCTGGTCCGAGGTATGGTTGATGACCAGTTCGGTGATCACCCGCAACCCGCGCTTGTGCGCCTCGGAAATGAATTTCTTGGCATCGGCCATGGTGCCGTAGTCGGTGTGCACACCCCGGTAGTCGGCGATGTCGTACCCGTCGTCGCGGCGCGGCGACGGGTAGAACGGCAGCAGCCAGATCGTGTTGACACCCAGTTCGGCAATGTAATCGAGCTTGGCGATCAGCCCCGGAAAATCGCCGATCCCATCGTTGTTCGAATCGAAGTAAGACTTGACGTGTACCTGGTAAATCACGGCGTCCTTGTACCACAGCGGATCGTCGATGAAAGCGGCGTTGCGAGGCTTTTTCGCCATGTTGACATCCCTTTTTAATTATTGGTTGGCGACTTGAATACGCCAGATGCCGAAAGGCTGATAGGACGGATCGATGCGCATGGACTGGTACTTGCCGTACCAGTTCCAGGTGTGGCCAGTCATCAAATCCTCGCCAGAAGTCACTGCGTCATCCGGCAGCCCCATCTCCCACAGCGGCAACTCGAAACTGGCCTCTTGCACATTGACCGGATCCAGGCTCACCGCCACGAGAATGAAGTTGCTGCCGTCGGCGCTGCGCTTGCCGAAGTACAGAATGTTGTCGTTCCAGGCGTTGTAGATCTTCAGGCCCAGGTGCGTCTGCAGCGCCGGGTTCTGGCGGCGGATGCAGTTGAGCTGGGCGATCTCGGCAATGATGTTGCCGGGCGCGGTGTAGTCGCGAGGACGAATCTCGTACTTCTCCGAATCGAGGTATTCCTCTTTGCCCGGCACCGGTGCCGATTCACACAGCTCGAAGCCCGAATACATGCCCCACAGACCCGAACCCATGGTCGCCAGTGCGGCGCGGATCAAGAAGCCCGGACGCCCTGACGCATGCAGGAACGGCGGGTTGATGTCCGGCGTGTTGACGAAGAAGTTCGGACGGTAGCAATCGCGCCATGGCGCTTCATTAAGCTGGGTCAAATATTCGGTAAGCTCGGCCTTGGTGTTGCGCCAGGTGAAATAGGTGTAGCTCTGGGAATAACCGACCTTGCCCAGGCGCGCCATCATCGCCGGCTTGGTGAAGGCTTCAGCCAGGAACATCACGTCCGGGTGATGACTGCGAACATCGGCAATCATCCACTGCCAGAACGGCAGCGGCTTGGTGTGCGGGTTGTCGACACGGAAGATCTTCACGCCCTCTTCCACCCAGCCCAGCACCACGTCGCGCAGTTCCAGCCACAGGCCCGGAATCGCATCCGGCGCGTAGAAGTCAACGTTGACGATGTCCTGATACTTCTTCGGCGGGTTTTCCGCATAGCGGATGGTGCCGTCCGGACGCCACGAGAACCAGCCCGGGTGCTCGGTGAGCCATGGGTGATCCTGGGAACACTGAATCGCGAAGTCCAGGGCGATTTCCAGACCATGCTCGGCGGCCGCAGCCACCAAATTGCGGAAATCTTCACGGGTGCCCAACTGCGGGTGAATCGCGTCGTGACCGCCGTCGGCGCTGCCGATGGCGTACGGGCTGCCCACGTCATCGGGGCCGGCCTGTAACGAATTGTTCGGGCCTTTGCGGTGCGCGCGGCCGATCGGGTGGATCGGCGGGAAATACAGCACGTCGAAGCCCATGTCGCGAACCATCGGCAGACGGCTGTGCACGTCTTTAAAGGTGCCGTGACGCGCCTTGTCGTCGGTGATCGAGCGCGGGAACAGTTCGTACCAACTGGCGAACTGCGCCAGCTCACGCTCGACGTCCAGCGGGTATTCCAGACTGCGGCTCAGGTAGGCGTGGTTGTCGGCCTGGGCCATGGTGGTCGCGGTCTCGCCGTTCAACAGCAGCGTGACCTGCACGTCTTGATCGGGGCTTTCGGTGTACTGCTGCAACAACGCTTCGATCTGCGAGCGGACCTCACCGGTGCTGCGCTCGATGGCGTGCACCAGGTGCAGGCGCCCTTCTTCCAGCTCCAGGCTGATGGGCACACCGGCGGCGTACTTTTTCTCCAGTTCGTAGCGGTAGCTGGCGAACTGATCGATCCAGGCTTCGAGGCGAAAGACATAACGCCCGATGCGGCCCGGGGTGAACTCACCGACCCAGCTGTCGTTGACCAGTTCGCGCAAGTGCACGGCCTGCCACTCTTCTTCGTCAGCGGCACGCCAGCAGACGCGCACGGCCATTTTGTCGTGGCCGTCGGCGTACACCTTGCTGGTCACGGCAACCGGCTGGCCGACGATGGCCTTGGCGGCAAACTGACCGCCGTCGATCACCGGCGTGGTGTCTTCAATAACGAGGCGCGGAAGCTGCAAAGCTTGAGTCAGCGGCAGCGGCCGGGTGGGATGGGGTACATCGGTGGCCAGGGAATCCGGGCCGTACGGCTGATCTGCAGTCACATTCATCGAGCATCACTCCTCACGCCCCCAGGGACGCTCCTTGTGTGAGTCCATTCAAAAAGATATATCCGTTTATATAGAAGAAAGGCGCGCTCGTCGGAGCCAAGGTCGTCCAACGTCGCCGCATAGGTTCCGAAGCCCTGCGGGGGGAAAAGTTCAAAGAGCTTGAACGCCAGGCGCGGCTATTTGACGCGGGCCGTCCGGATCATAGCGCGGTTGGCGATTGGCTTGAGTCATTGCGTCTGGCGCGCGGTCGAACCCCCTGAGCCACGCTCGAATTCACTCGTCAATCCATCAGGAAGGTGACGCCATGAACATCCCGATCCCTGCTGAAACCCCAGATCCGAATATCGACGATCCGGAACTCCCGGTGCCCAAGCCCAGCGAGCCCCCGCCGGACACCATGCCGCCGGTGATTGAACAGCCCATGGGCGACCCGCCGTCCAAGGAACCCCCGGCGGTGCTCGATCCGGTGTCTGCGCAGGATGGGTTTCCGGAGTAATCGATGAACCTGGAGCTGACGAGCTCGAGCTAGGCTCGTCAGCTCCTACAGGGGTCCGCGGGGACCTTCAGAGCTCATCCTTGCCGTCACTGCGCAATGACGGTGGATCAAACCGGTTCACGATCCACGGCATCAAGCTGAAGATGCCCAGCGCCAACACCGTACTCAGCACCGCCGTCGCTTCGCGTCCCATCCCCGCTGCAACGCCGATAGCGGCCGTCATCCACAACCCGGCGGCTGTGGTCAGGCCTTTGACCTTGTGAACGTCAGTCTCCTGGCCTTTGAGGATGGTCCCGGCCCCCAGAAACCCGATCCCGGCGACCACCCCCTGCACCACGCGGCTCAAGGCAGCGTCTCCCGCACCGGCCATGCTGGGCACCAACACGAAGAGCGCCGCCCCCATCGCCACCAGCATGTGCGTGCGCACCCCGGCGGCCTTGCCTTTGTGTTCCCGTTCAAACCCGAGAATGCCCCCCAGCGCTGCGGCGATGACCAGGCGAACAGTCATGCGCGTGAGCTGCGAGGCGTCGGCCACGTCAGAAAACTCGGCTTGCAACGTATCGACGACTTCTTGCCACCAAGCGTTCATGTCCTTCCCTTCTCTGCACGATCGTCTGGGGTGGACAGCGAGCGGCGGCCAGAGTGCGAAACCCGCCCGAACGTGAGGTCAACCTGCGGTCGGCGCGCGGAGAACATTTGGCCTTGCGGCGCAGTCACACGCGATACAGCCTTCAAGGAGAACGGCCATGCCACTGGAATTCGACAGCACCCACAAACACTGCACCGCCGTGGTCAACGGCACCCCCTACCGCAGTGCGGTCACCGATGTGGTGATCTCCACCAACGACAAGACGCACATGTCAGAGGCGAACATCGGCGGTCAACAGGTGCCGATCACCGAAGCCGAGGCCGACGCGTTGACGGTCTACCACGCCAAGGACATGCGCCATCACACCATCGGCGTCGAGCCGGGTGAAGACTCTCCGGTGATCTGATCGGCACCCGGCAGTAGTTCTCTGCGGATACATCAGGGTATGTGTGGTGCATGAAGAAGATGCGCGGCCTGTTACTTCTATCGGCGCTGCAAGAGTCTATTACTGTAATTAATATAATAAGTCTTAGTATCAGTTACGGTGATGACTACTATCATGTTGCACTGTTTTCCATATTTCCGATCGAGGTAGAGAATCAGTTCCAGAAGCAAACCAGACAACGATTTGCTCCCTTACGCATCAATCAAACTTCTGGAGAACTAACATGAAAGCTTTAGTCTTTGCCGCACTTTCGATGGTCAGCGTGTTCGCCATGGCCGACGACAACGTCAGCAGCGCCTCCGCCGCGCAACCCATGACCCAGACTCAGAAATACAACCAGCACAAAGGTCTTGATATCGCGAAAGTGGTCAGCACCAAGACCGCCCAGGATCCGCAAAATGTAGACGGCCTGGTTAAAACGCAAATGGTTTATCTCGACAGCGCCGGCGTCAGCCACAGCCTGGATTACACCACCCAGGGTTATGGTCGTCAGAATGGTTAATAGCGGTCGGCCAAACGGCGGGCTGTTGAACCGAACTATAAAAACGCTGCACAGTTGTGCAGCGTTTTTTTATGTGCATGAACTTCGACGCGGCAGTAAGTCTCCCGCAGAACCCGAAACTGATGTAGGAGCGCGCTTGCCCGCGAAGAGGCAGGTAGAGCCAGCGAATCTCCAGCGCCTGCACCGCTGCAATCGCGGGCAAGCGCGCTCCTACAGATCGTCAATCCGCCAGCGCATTAGGCCTGACATACCTCGGTCGCCTGCAATCAGGGCCGCTGCGCGCCCCATCGCGGGACAAGCCACGCTCCCACGGCCTGCGGCCAGAATCAGAAGCACGCAGGTCCGCTTCTGCCGCAGGCGTGGGAGATTCTATGGTTGGGAACAACTTCTTTTATGCCCGTTTCGTAACGTACTCTTCCTGATTTTTCATCAGGG
>NZ_JBEGED010000035.1:0-13003 GCF_040202885.1 Xanthomonas sp. WHRI 1810A | reverse complement strand
GCTGTGGCTGCCCCTGTTGGCGCTGCCGACCCGGGGGAGGCTGCGATTGCGGTGTGTCAGGCAAACCGCATCGCAGCCTCCCGCTGGTCGTCAGCTCCTACAGAGTTGCAGGAGAAACGGTGCGATCAAGCCCGCGCTTCGATCCGGGTGAGACTGGTGACAGGAAGTGTCACTTTCTGCTCACGCTGCAGCAGATTCAGCAGAATAACGGCGCGTTCGTCGCCATCGGCCGCCAAAAAAATGGCTTCTACGTCGTTGAAGCCTTCGGCGGTGATGCGCACCGCTTCCCCTTGGCGGAACTGAACCTTGGGCGGCGGCGCCAGCAGGCGTTGGCGGATCTGGTCGATCAGCACATCCTGGACCGGCACCGGCAGGCCGCCGAAGGTGACGATCCGCGCGACGCCCCGAGTGGAGCGAATCGGGTACCAGTTGTCGTGGGTCTGGTCCATGCGGATGAACAGGTAGCCGGGAAACAGCTCTTCTTCGCTGGTGGCCCGGGCGCCACGCTTTTTCTCCCCTGTTTTCAGGGGCCGGTAGCACTCGAACAGCTGACGCTGCAAGTGCTCCTCCGCGCGGGCTTCTTGACGGGGTTTGGTTTGAATCAAATACCAACGTGCCGGGTTATTGGCTTGAGTCATGTTCTTCACTCCACTGCAATCTGGCTTGGCAAGACAGGGGCAACGTCAGGATGCTGCGCCCGCCCGGCCAGTAGATCGGGTTCGGCCACCGGGCCATCCTTGTCCAATGTGTAGCACGTAAGCAATTGCTGGACCTGTTCCACGCAATTGAACATCAGCACGTCAATAATCGACAGGTTGGCGACGAAAGGTTGCCTGAACTGTCGGTAGACCACCGGGTTCATCCGGAAAAAACGCAACAGCAGCCGGTTGCGCGCGAAGTGATCACGGTCGTACAGCACCGATCCGCCCTCCGGGTTGATGAAGGTGGTGGCCTCGAACGTGTGGGCGATGCGGATGATGCGTTCCTGCCGGTCCAGCGGCTGACCGAGGAGCAACTCCGAGCTGCGCATGATCGGGGTGGTGATGTGCAGAAACGCACACATCTCGCGGATCGCGTGTTCGGCGTAGAGCGCGATGTTGGGTTGCGCAAAGCGGATCAGCCGTTCGACCAGCGGCATCACCTGGTTGAAGTACGGCGCCTTGAGGTAGCACGAGGTGATGAACCTGATCAGGCGTTCGGCTTCTTCATCGAAGCCCTCACACAGTTGCCGCTGATTGATCGGCAACTGGAAGCGGTCTTTCTTGAGGGGAAAGGTGATCAGCCTGGCTTCGTGGTGATGCAGGATCCGGTTGCGATTGACCCAGCCGGAGCGGATGTATTGCAGATCGTCTCCCAGGACGAAGACGTCTGCGGCGGCAATGAGCTGGAAATAGCCCAGATACGGAAACAGGTAAGGCTGCATCACTGCGATGGTCCTGGCCATGTACATCTCCTTGTTCAATAGCGCGACGGTTGGGGTGAAACCCGTATTACTTGCGTGTGGTCGAGTAGTCGTAACCGTAAGCGGCGCAGTCGTAGTCGGCAGTGGAGGCCTTGCGCAGTACGCCGTTGAAAATCGCGCCCTTGATGACGATGCCGTTCTGGCCCAGGCGCCGTTTGCACGCGTCGATTTCCTTGGCGGTGCTCAGGCCGAAACGCGTTACCAGCAGGCAGGTCCCGGATTGACGGCCCACCAGCGTGGCGTCCGTCACCGCCAGAATCGGCGGGGTGTCCACCAGCACCAGATCGTACAGCGGCGCCAGTTCGCTGATCAGCTTGTTGAAGTTGTCATGCATCAACAACTCCGACGGGTTGGGTGCCGCGTAACCGCAGGAAATGAAATCCAGGTTGCGCACTTGGGTGTGATTGATCACCTCGTGGCTCTTCACCCGCGCGGCCAGCGTGTCGGACAAACCGTGCTTGGGCGTCAGATTGAACACTTTGTGCAGGTAGCCTTTGCGCATGTCGGCGTCGATCAGCAACACCCGCTTGCCGGTCTGGGCAATGATCACCGCCAGGTTGCTGGAGACGAACGACTTGCCCACACCCGGCGTCGGGCTGGAAATCATCAGCACGTTGTTACGCGCTTCGAGCATCGCGAAATGCAGGCTGGTGCGCAGGCTGCGCAACGATTCAATGGCCAGCTCCGTGGGTGCGCTGACGCTGAGCAGTCGGGAATCCTGGGTCGGGCGGCCACTCTGGGTGTTCTTGTCCATGCGCTCCTGCTGACGCGAGAACGGCAGCGACGCATAGACCGGCATCCCCAGATTCTCGATCACTTCCGGGTTATCAACGCCGCGGTAGAACGCCTGGCGCACAAACACAGTGGCCACGGCAATCAGCAGGCCCACCAGCGTGGCGATCAGCACAATGATTTTCTTCATCGGCTTGGCCGGGTCTTCGACGTTGGCGTCGGCGTTGTCGATCACCCGTACGTTACCGATGCTGCCCGCCCGCAGAATGTCCTGCTCCTGGCTCTTGTCCAGCAGCAGGGTGTAGGTCTGCGAGGTCACTTGCATGTCACGGGTCAGGCGCAGCAGTTCCTGCTGGGTGGCCGGCAAGGCCTCGATCTTCTTCAACAGGCCCTGTTTCTGCGACTCGATCTGGCCGATCTGGGTGATCAATGCGCGATAGGTCGGGTGCTCTGGCGTATACAGGCGTTCGACTTCAACGCGCTTCATTTTCAGCTCGGACAGGGTGCCGTCCAGTTTGACCACCTGATCCAGGACCGCCTTGGTCTCGATGCTCAGGTCAACCGACTTGGCGCTGGTCTGGAAGTTGTTCAGCGCGGTTTCCGATTGCTCCAGCTGCTTGCGCACGGCAGGCAATTGCGAGCGCAGGAACTCCAGACGCTGAGCGGCTTCGGCCGAACTGCGCTCCACGTTCTGACGCACATACAAGCGGCTGACTTCGTTGAGGATGCGTTTGGCCAGGACCGGGTCCGGGTCCTGGATTGTCAGGTAGACGATCCCGGAGTCCTTGCCGGCTTCGGCGATCTTCAGGCGGTCCTGATAATCCAGGGCGGCGGTCAGGGTGCGCTGTTTGACCACGGTGAATTCGGTGTCCGGACGCGCGATGAGCGTGGCCACCTGCATCTTGATGCCGCTGCCTTCGACCACCTGGTTGGTGGCGCCCTTGAGCAGCAGTTTGTGGTCCTCGTCATACAGCGAGAACGTCCCTGCCTTGCCCGCGACCAGCGTCAGTTTCTCGCCCTGCAGCGCCTCGGGTACGTCCAGCTGGAAGATGTCGATTTTCTCGCCGCCCCAGGCGTAGTTGTTCAGGCCGAACATGGGCTCGGCCAGGGCGCCCGGGCGCTCTGGCTTGAAGTTGCGGGCCAGGTAGCTGCCGATCAAAGGCACGTAATTTGGCTTTTGCAAGATGTTGAGTTTCAGGTCTTCAACAACCTTGCCCAGCACCGCGCGGGATTTGATCAGTTCGATTTCCGTTGTCGCCTGGGAGACCGACAGCGGCTTGCTGTTGATTTCAGTGCGACCCTCGATGCCGACTTTCTTCGGCTCGATCTGGATCATGGCGTTGGCCTGATAAATCGGTGTGGCGATGGTTGCGTAGGTCAGCCCCACGAGGGCACACACGCCGACAATCGATGCAATCATTCCTTTGTGATCGAATAATGTGCGCAAGATAGTCGCCAGATCGATCCGGGAGTCCTGAAAGTCCTCCAGGGAAGTACGGTTCATGACGGTCATTTATCTTGTTTCTCCTGACTGAAGATAAGGAAGCCAGTCGTCGACGCAACGCGAAAGCTGCTCGTAGGTCTGTTCAAAGGCTAATTTCGGGCGCCGGTACGGGTCGGCGATTTCCATTTCTTGCTGCCACTTGCCGATTAAAAACGTCTTGCCTCGAACTTCCGGGGCAAGGTTGAGCACGCTTTGCATCTGTCGCTGTTCCATCAGCAGGATCAGGTCGGCCTGGTGCAGCATCTGCACATCGACCTGACGGCTGCGGTGTTTGTGAGCAGGAACGCCGTTGACCTGCAGGACGGCCTGGGCGAGGGGGTCCATGGTGGAGCTGAGCATGGCGTGGGTGCCGGCCGATGAAATCGTCACGGCGGGCCCGTCAATGCGATGCAGGAGCATCGCTTCGGCCATGGGGCTGCGGCAGATGTTGCCGACGCAGACCACCAGAACGTTACTGAACATGGCCTTTGCTGAAGGTCGGCATCAGTCTTCTGCTGATGTTGGTGCTGAAATTGAGTGCCACTTGCGACAGCGTGAGGACCTTGTTGTGCGGGGTCATGGCCGACAGCGAATACCCCACCAGTTGTGCCAGGAAAAACTCATACAATTGCTGATTGCCCAGCCGGTTGTAGTAGTTGGCCAGGGCGCCAGAGGTTTGCAGGCTCATGTGCAATTTGCGTTTGTTCGAGCGCATGGAGAACACCCCGCCCGGGTGCAGCCGGTAGGCGGCCGGTTTGATCTCGCCGAGAAACTTGCCCTTGCCGAACGCACCCAGCAACGACCACCACACCAGGTCATTGAGCGGCGCGCCCTCCAGTTCCGGGGGCAGGCTGTGGAAGACATTGCGAAAACAGGTGGTCAGCGTCGAAATCGGCCGCGCCTGTTGCAATTCAAGGGCGGTGGCGTCGCCGCGCAATTTGCCCTGCAACTGAACGCCGTACTGGCCGTTGGCATCGAACGACACCGCGTCGTGGTAAGTCAGCACGTAGTCAGGATGGCTCTCGAGGAAATCCACCTGCACTTGCAGCTTGCGCGGGTCGGTCCAGTAATCGTCGGCCTCGCAGTAGGCGATGTAGCGGCCCCGGGCTTCGCCGAACAGCCCTGGCACCGAAGGCTTGCCCTGGGAGTACTGATTGACCTCGCTGTAGAACGGACGAATCAGGTGCGGAAAACGCTGGGCGTAGTCGGCGATGATCCGGGCCGTGCCATCGGTGGAGGCGTCGTCATTGATCAGGATTTCGACGTCAAACGTCGTCTGCTGGGCCAGAAAAGCGTCCAGCGTCTGAGCGATGTAGGCCTCCTGGTTGTAGGCGGGGCACACGATGCTCAACAGGGGCGCAGCGGGCTGCTCGGAACGGGTCTTCTGGCTAATGGCATCCATGGCTCATGTACTCGGTTTGCTGAACAGAACGGAAATCCGGGTTACCAGCGGTCGATAGCTGGCGGCCACCACGATCAGGGTGATCAGGCCACTGACGGCGAGCCCGAGGAAGGTGCTCAAGCGGTCTGTGCCGGCGATGGCGCGAAAGATCGGCTCGCTGAGCGCAAGGCCGATGCCGGTCATCACGCTGATGCGCGTGATGTCCCGCAGCCATTGGCTGTGAATCCCCGGCGCCAGCGTGTTGTGCACAACGGCCGGCCACACGGCCAGCGACACCACCCGCAGCACGAACCAGGCGATCGCTGCCCCGAGGGCGCCGTAAAAGTGAATCGCGGCAACCATCACCGGCACCGTGATCAGCGCGGACACCACGCTGTACCACATGTGCAACCGCATCTGGCCGTAGGCGTATTGCAAGTAGAACTGGAACGCGCTGACCGCCATGATCGCGCTGCCCAGCGAGTACCACGGCAGGATCGAGCGGCACCATTGCGCGGCGGCCTGATCGCCGGACCAGGCGTAGACCATCGCGTCTGCGTGAAGGGCAATCAGCGCCGCCAGCGGAAACAAGAACGTGCAAATAAAGCGGTGCGCGGCCAGGAACAGCGCGAGCATGTCATCGCGTCGACCTTCGGCCATCAACACCGTGAGGCGCGGCAGCAGGGTCTGCGCCACCGGGTTGCTCAGCATCATGATCCCGGTGGTGATCAGCGCCACCAGCGAGAAGTAACCGTATTCATGCAGCGGCAGCAGTTCGGACAGCAGCACCTTGTCGATCTGGGTCAGCAGAATCCACAGGATCGCGGTGCCGGACATGCTGGCCGCGAAGGGCACGATCGGTTTCACCAGCGCCCAGTCAAATCCCGTGTGCCAGGTCGGCGTCGGCATTTGCTGGTAGGCACGGGCGGCGAATATCAGCGCTTCGATCACCCCCACCACGGCCTGGAAAACGAAGAAATCTATCGGGTCCTGCGAATACACACTCACCAGCAGCAATCCGCCGAAGTAGCGCAGGGTGGCGATGATCACGTTGGCGGCGTTCAGCCAGGCGTGCTGCTCAAGCCCCTGAATGCCGCTTTTATAGAGTGTCGAATACAGCCGCAGCGCGATGATCACGCCCATCAGGCCAATGCAGTCGATCAGCGTCTGCGGGCTCAGGAGTTTGGCGTTGAGCCAGTGCACCGCAATCCATTCGCTGCCCAGGTACATGGCCAGACAGCACACCGCAGCCAGCGGCAGGAAAATCACCTCGAACGAGCGCAACAGCCGGCCGATACTGCGTTCGGCGGCGGCCGCTCCTTGTTGGTGAGCCACTGCGCGAACCAGACTGGGCGACAAACCGGCATCGAGCAGTTGCAGCCAGGCCTGCACCACGGAGAAGAATCCGATCAGACCGTACGCCTCGGCACCCAGGTGGCCGAGGTAGAACGGCATGATCAGGATGCCCACCAGCAACGCGTAAGCCTGGCCTGCATAGCTCAACGCAGTGTTGCGTATGACTGAGCGTCTGGTTTGCATAGTCTTCAGATGACCTGAGCGAGCGTGGGCACCTGGTATTTCGCATGACCCAGGCTGCATTCGGCGATGATCGTGTTGATCACGCGTTCCTGATCTTCAAGCTTCAAGCCGGGGTAAATCGGCAGGCACAGCACCCGTTCACTGAGGGCGCGCGAAGCGGTTTGTGCCGCTTGTGGCTGCAGGTATTCCAGGGTGTCCAGCGACGGATAGAAGTAGCGGCGCGGGTTGATCCCGTTGCTGTTGAGCGCTGTGCGCACCCGCAGCAATTGCTGCTCCTCCGCCAGGCCGATGGGGAAATAGCTGTTATTGAGCTGGCTGTCGCTTTCGGGCTGTTGCAGGTCGACGTAGTCGCGCAGTTGAGTGACGTAACGCTCGGCGATCTGCGCCCGTTCCTGAAGAATGTTCTCGATGTCGTCGAGAATGCACAGGCCCATGGCCGCCGAAAACTCGTTGAGCTTGGCGTTGATGCCGATGCCTTCGATCTTGTCGACGTCGGCGATGCCGAAATTGCACAGCAGGTGAACGCGGCGGGCGGTTTCATCGTCGTTGGTGATGATCGCGCCGCCTTCTATGGTGTGAAACAGCTTGGTGGCGTGAAAGCTCAGGGTGCTGATGTCGCCCCAGTGCAGCACTGACTTGCCGGCATGGCGCACGGCAAACGCATGGGCGCCGTCGTACACCACTTTGAGGTTGTGCTTCTGGGCGATGGCTTCGATGCGTTCCACCGCGCACGGGTTGCCGAACACGTGGGTGCCGACGATGGCGGTGGTGTCGGAGACGATCCGGCTTTCGATGTGATCGGGGGAGATGTTCCAGGTCTGCGCATCGATGTCGGCGAAGATCGGGCGAATGCCTTCCCACTGCAACGAACTGCTGGTGGCGACAAAGCTGAACGGAGTGGTCACGGCGCTGCCGCTCAGGCCCAGTGCGCGGTAGGCGACTTGCAGGGCGAGGGTGCCGTTGTTGGTGAGAATGACGTGTTTGACGCCCAGGTAATCGCGCAGGCGCGCCTCAAGCTCACACACCAGCGGACCATGGTTGGTCAGCCAGCCGCGGGAATAGATGCCTTCCACGTAGTGTTTGAACTTGTCGATGTCGCCTAGATAGGTCTTGGTTACGTTTATCATCGAAGCCTCCATGTCGGACGAAGTGCGTAAGGCAGTAGTGCGCAAGTGTTGCTGGCCTAACCCTGGGTCGAAGCCGGGGGCTGGCTGCCGGTCTTATTGCTGATTCGCCGAGCGCGACCCTGGTTGAACTTCAGAATCCACCGCGTCGCCAGACTTCCGGTGTGGGGGTCGCCGAAGTGAAACAGCGCCGTGGCCCGTTTCACGTCGGGGCTGCACGCCTGGTTGGCGTGCAGCGTCCGGTAGCCCCAGAAGAAATAAATGTTTCCGGGCTCCAGCTTGAGTACGTAGGGCTTGAGCCACCCACGCTGCAGGCCTTTGCCGATCAGCGAGCGAGTCAAACGGTTTTGCAGGAGGGCTTTTTCAACCACATTGAACAAGACCCAGGACCGCACACCGCGAAGATTGGGAAACAGCATCAAGTCGCCGCGCTGCGCCCCTTCGGTGGGGATGAACACGGGGATGAGCGCGGTCACCAGACTGGCGTCGTAGTGAAAGCAATTGGACTCTCGCTGGCCGTGGTGGCCTTGCACGCAGCGCAGCACGGGGAAAATTCGCTCGCTGACGGCATCACCGTTCGCCGCCCGGCGATACAGCCCCGCCAACAGGGCTTTGAGTTTCGGGTCTGCCCAGAACGCCGCCAGCAGGCTGCCGGCCAGCATCTGTTCGCCGTGATACGCGAAATATTCGCCTTGATGTTGCTGCGCCTGGGCATCGGTCCAGGCGCGCAGCTGCTCAAGGTCGATGTCGCTGACAGCGCCGCTCAGTCTGGCAAAGCCGTGGGTATCGATTTCGTCAGCCAGGCGTTTGACCTGCTGTTCATCCGTGTCGAAAGTGAGTGGCATTGCAATGGCTCTCGAGGGTGAGTGGGCGCAGGCTGTGTCGTTGGTGAGTGGCGGTGATCGCCTTGAGGGCGGTCAGGCACGCTACCGCCCGAATCAGCCGATCCTGGTGTTGTTACTGGATGAAACAGTGGTTGGCCAACCGAATGATGTATCGCAAGTGTTTAACTGCTTGCGCCATCCGATTGGCAAAGCTACCGCCACACCGAGCACATTCAGTAAATTCGAAATTTGCTTTAATCCAACACGTCGCCACCGACGCAAGAGAGGCGCCGTGGACTAACTAACTTCGTTGGCAAAACTGGAAAGGAAGTGTCAGGTGACTTCAGCGCAGCACTC
The DNA here is from genome assembly GCF_040202885.1 of Xanthomonas sp. WHRI 1810A. NCBI lineage: Bacteria > Pseudomonadati > Pseudomonadota > Gammaproteobacteria > Lysobacterales > Lysobacteraceae > Xanthomonas > Xanthomonas sp. WHRI 1810A. Next base: position 4,101 of record NZ_JBEGED010000035.1, on the reverse strand, counting down.
TATGGCACCGCTGCAACTTCCCTGCATTTGTAAGAATCATCTGACACGCATATATATCGGCGGCGCCGCGCATCCTGTCAAATTATTTCGCCAACATTCTGTTAAGTTTTTGATAAAAGGAGCCGGGTTTAGGCTAAGTCTTTGAAATGTATAGCAGTCAAAAAAACAGCACCGCACCGTCACGGTGCGTTGGCGCTTTCTCATCCCTGCGTGTTGCCTCCAATGTCAATGTTTGCGGAGGGTTGAGAGCCATTTTTCCAACGTCAGAAGATGGGCGTCTATGAGCAGCATCGGATTTATGACGCTCGATATCCGAGCCCCATAGTGCTGCTTATTGAGGAAACGTATTTGCTAAAAGTAATAAGTGTGCTTGTCGCGTGAAGTAAGTTCTCGGGGAACGGAGAACAGTTAGTTTTAATCGCTTTGCATGTTTTGTCGTTTAAACACACTTGATTGAGCGTGTAACTACAAAGTGAGTTCAAAGGCGTTATTAGTAGCCATTTGCATACTTGTGAAACCTGTTCTGTAGCGCGAGGTGTCTATGACGGCCTTTAACGTGCTGCGCGGTTGCTCAGTCTTGTGCGCTGCTCCATTATCCGAGGGGTGCTAGGCAAAAATTTTTTCGGGCAGGAGTATCAATGAACACGCAGACGAATACCAACGGAGTGGTCGCTGGACGGTTGGCTCAGGCGCGCGCCCTGATGAGTCGTGAAGGCATCGACGCCTGGCTCGTACCGTCGGCCGACCCTCATCTTTCAGAATATCTACCGGGTTACTGGCAGGGCCGGCAGTGGTTGTCCGGGTTTCACGGCTCGGTTGGTACGCTTATCGTCACCCCCACCTTCGCCGGGCTCTGGGCCGACAGTCGCTACTGGGAACAAGCCAGCAAGGAACTGGCGGGCAGCGGCATCGAGCTGGTCAAACTGCAGCCGGGTCAGGCGGGGCCCCTGGAATGGCTGGCCGAACAGGCGAAAGCCGACACCGTGGTCGCCGTCGATGGCGCGGTCATGGCGGTTGCGTCCTCCCGCACACTGGCCAGCAATCTCTATGCACGGGGCGCACGTTTGCGCACGGACCTCGATCCGCTGACCGACATCTGGCATGACCGTCCCGCTTTGCCGGCTCAAGCTATCTATGAACACAAGGCCCCTGAGGCCACGGTGGTGCGTGCCGAGAAATTTCAGCGGCTGCGCAGCACGATGCTCGAACGGGGTGCGGACTGGCATTTCATTGCCACGCTGGACGACATCGCCTGGCTGTTCAACCTGCGGGGTGCGGATGTTTCGTACAACCCGGTGTTTATTTCCTTCGCGCTGATCGGCCCCGACAGCATCAGCCTGTTTGTTGCCTCCGACAAAGTGGACGCCGCGTTGCGTCAGACGCTAGAGAGCGAAGGCATCATCTTGCGCGAATACACCCAGATTGGGGCCGCTCTGCGTGACGTACCCACCCAGGCGCGATTGCTGGTGGATCCGGCGCGGGTCACCTGCGGATTGCTCGATTATCTGGACAGTGAAGTCACGCTGGTGGAAGGCCTGAACCCGACGACGTTGTTCAAGGCACAAAAAAGTGAAGGGGACACCCACCACATCCGTCAGGCCATGGAGCAGGACGGCGCGGCGTTGTGTGAATTCTTCGCGTGGCTGGATTCGGCGTTGGGTCACGAGCCGGTCAGTGAACTGACCATCGATGAAAAGCTCAGCGCTGCACGGGAAAAGCGGCCGGGGTATGTGTCAGCCAGTTTCGCGACCATCGCCGGCTTCAATGGCAACGGGGCGATGCCGCACTACCGCGCCACCGAGCAGGAACACGCCCAGATCGAAGGCGACGGGCTGTTGCTGATCGATTCCGGCGGCCAGTACCTGGGCGGCACCACTGACATCACGCGCATGGTGCCCATCGGTCAACCGAGCGCTGAGCAGAAGCGCGACTGCACCCGCGTGCTCAAAGGTGTGATCGCGCTGTCCAGGGCCCATTTCCCCCGGGGCATTCTTTCCCCGTTGCTGGACGCGATTGCCCGGGCGCCGATGTGGGCGGAGGGCGTCAATTACGGCCACGGCACCGGGCACGGCGTCGGCTACTTCCTGAATGTCCACGAAGGTCCGCAAGTCATTGCCTACCAGGCCCCGGCCACACCGCAGACCGCGATGCTGCCGGGCATGATCACGTCCATCGAACCCGGGACGTACCGCCCGGGAAGATGGGGCGTGCGCATCGAGAACCTGGTGATCAACCGGGAAGCGGGCAAGACCGAGTTCGGTGAGTTTCTTTCGTTCGAAACGCTCACCCTGTGCCCCATCGACACGCGCTGTCTGGAGATCGGCTTGTTGACGCAGGAAGAGCGGAGCTGGTTGAACGACTATCACGCTGAGGTCAAGGCGCGCTTGAGTCCGTTGCTGCAAGGCTCGGCGCTGGAGTGGCTGAACACGCGGACTGCTGCGGTCTGATAGCGAGCTTTTTCGAACCGTTAACGAGAAAGGCACGGGGTTCTCAGCCCCGTGCCTTTTTTGTCATGCGGCCAGCGCCATGGACGTGTTCACGCGATCAGGGATGGAGGCGTCATCAAGGCGCGAGTGGCTTTTTGCAGACAATGATCATGCTGCGGCTGGTATAGCCGGCCGGGTTCAAGCCAAAGGGGTAGTCGCCTGGGTCCTCGGACGCGTCGCCGGATTTGGCGATCACCCGGAACGTCTTCGATTCGCAGGAGCTGGTTGCCAGTTCATAGCACTGGTCCCAGGAGGACGAAAGGCCGGAACAATTGATATGAATGCCACGCTTGCCCTGTTTCACGGGTTTGGAAGTGGCAGCGCACCCGGCGACGGTGACGACTGCCAGCATCAGTACAATGTATTTCATCTGGTCCCTTACCTGACCGACATGTGCTGGTCAGCATCTAACTTGAATTCGCGTGCTTCAACCGTTCCTGAGCCATGACGCCTGCAAGGGAAGAGTCGTGGGTGTAAACATGGCCTAACAGCGTCACGAATGCTAGTGACATCGTGTAATGCTCGCCCGGTTGCTCAATCGGCACAGGCCAGCGCGGGTTGCTCAGGTTGCGAAGTCAGGGCGGCGCCGGCGGACGCCATGATGATCGCAAGGATGGCCAGCCATTGGGTCAGCGACAGGTGTTCGTGCAAGAACAGCAGGCCCGAAAGTGCTCCGACGGCAGGCTCCATGCTCATCAGCGTGCCGAACGTGCGCGCGGGAATCCGGGTCATGGCCATCATCTCCAGGCTGAAGGGCAGGGCAGTGGACAGAACGGCGAGCCCGATGGCAGCAGGAATCAATGCTGGGTCAAGCAAGGCGTTGCCCGCTTGGGCAATGCCGAGGGGTGCGATGCAAATGGCCGCTATCAATACGCCCCAGGCAGAGGTCTGCACTCCGTAATGAGCACCGGCTTTTCGTCCGAACACGATATAGGCCGCCCAACACACGCCAGCCCCCAAGGCATAGGCGACACCGACAAGGTCCAGATCCTGGGTCTGCCCCATGGGTATCAACAGTGCCAGGCCGGTGATTGCCAGCGCGATCCACACGAAGTCGACCAGTCTGCGAGAGTGGAACAGAGCCACCGCGAGCGGCCCGGTGAATTCAAGGGCGACACCGATGCCCAGCGGGATCCTCTCGATAGCCATATAGAAGAGGACGTTCATTCCGCCCACTGCTATGCCGTAGAGAAGGACGATCGGGAGCGAGCTCGCGGTGAGGGCCGTGCGCCAGGGGCGCAGGATTGCCAGCATTATGACGCTGGCGAGTATGAGGCGAACGGCGGTTGTTCCTTGCGCGCCAAGCACCGGGAACAAGGTCTTGGCCAGGGACGCGCCTGACTGGATGGAAACCATTGCGATCAGCAGCATGGCTATAGGCAGCAGAAGGGTAGTCAGGGTACGTTGTCGGTCATTCATTCGGCTTGGGTCCCTGACACTATTAGAAGGGGAGCGTTATATTAACGGGTGTTTGTGGGCAGTATACTGCGCATACTGACTGAAAGTTGTTCCGCTGTTATGAATTTGACCTGTTATCAAATTAAGGGTTGACGGCCCTCAGTATCTGTCTATAATTCGCCCCACTTCCGGCGCAGACGAAACGGAAAACTTCTTG